>DATIBI010000204.1:0-4996 GCA_035457605.1 Nocardioidaceae bacterium | reverse complement strand
TGTCCGGTGTGGAAGTCGGCGCCGCCGACGGTGGGGGAGACGCGCCAGCCGTAGCTCGAGGTGAGCTCGTAGCCGGAATTGACGGGCGGTCGCCACGGTCCGGTGGCCAGGTCCTCGCAGCCCGCGACGGTCCCTTCGAGGCGCTCGACGATCTCGGTGGAGAGGGCCTCGTGCTGGGCGTAGGCAAGCGGGAATCCGGAGCGCTGCACAGTCTGGGCGGCCTCCCACAGCGGCATGCGCTCCCATCCTTTCACCGACAAGAGCCCCGAGTTCCCCGTCGGTGACTTGGGTCCGCCGAAGAACGCGCGGGCGGCGTAGGCCGGGTCCTGGACCTGGGCCGGAGAGCCCCAGCCCATGGAGGGCCGCTGCTGCATCATCCCCAGGGAGTCCCGGTCCCCGTAGTCCAAGTTCCTCAGCTGCGACTCCTGCAGCGCGGTCGCGATCGCGATCACCCACCCCCGTGGAGGGATCGCCATGGACTTTCCGACCGCGATGATCGTGCGAGCGTTGGCTACCTGTTCGTCGTCGAGGTCGCTCACCCCTGCGGTCGAGGCGGTGAGCGTGCAGGGGGACAGCCCGTACCCTCCTGACCCGCGTCCGCCCGAACCGGCTTCGGTGCTCATGATGCTCGCCAGCATGGCGACCGGGACCGCGACCGCAGCCATCGTGCCGGCGACGATGGTGGCGACCGCGACCTTGACCGGTCCCCGCATCAGCTGTCCTCCGGCCGCACGTCGCTGACCCGCCAGCCGCGCTCCCAGGCCACGACTGAGAGGCGCAGGATCGAGTCGTCGCTGAGCTCGGCGAGGACTTCTCCGCTGTACGCGCCGGCCGCGTCGATGGTCAGCTCGCGCACGGTGGCGCGAGGGAGGGCGGAGGGGTCGGTCAGCCGGAGCCCCCTCCACAGGGCGGGGGTCGTCGTGTTGCTCAGTCCGGCCGGAACGCTTCTGGTGCGGCGGTCGGGAGGTACGACGTACCCGTCGAGGAACCGGGTCGCCACCGCGCGGATTGCCCTTACCGGCACATGTGCCTCCGGATCAGTCACCCGCTCCGAGAGCAGGTTCTCTCCAACGGCCGGCGCGTCGGAGGCGGGCCGGGAGGCCGTCACTGCCTCGCCCCGGTCGGGCCGGTCGAGGCTTCCGACGGCAAGAACCCCTGTCAGCACGACCACGGCGGTGACGGTGAGCAGCCGGCGTGGGGAGTGGAGCAGCCAGGCGGCGAGGTCATGCAGCATCGTCGGCGCCGGGTTCGTCGGGACGGTAGATCGTGTAGACCTCCTCGCCGTCGTACCACTCGGGTTCGGTCGGCGGCATCGGCACTTCTTCCGAGGTGTGCTGTGGGGGTGGGCTCTCGGGCAGCCCGTCCGGGATGGGCGCGCTGGGCGAGGACGGTGCACTGGTCGGCGGTGGTGGCGGGTCGTACGGCGCCTGCCTCGTCGTCGGGTCCGGGCTCGCCGCGGCCTCCGCGGCAGGCAACGCATGCATGGGGGTGGAGGGCGCGGTGGGGCTTGCTGCCAGCGCGACCGGTTCGACCGGCATCGGGCGGGCCTCGGCGCGGTCCGGCATCGGCGGCGTGCGGTCATCGGCCTCGAGGGCGTCGGCGGTGACGGCGGCTGCGACTCCGCCGGTGTAGGCCGCGGCCGCGGTGCTGAACGCCTTCTTGCCCCAGCGCTTGGCGTCCCCGGAGGCCTGGCCGACCGCGCCGGCTGCGTCACCGAACGGGTCGGTCCTCGGGCTGACCATGGTGGTGAGCCGTCGGAACGGCTTCAGCGCGACCCACATGATGAACCCGAACAGCGGCATCAGCACGACCGCCAGCCAGCCCGGGAGCTTCGAGGCGGGGTCGAGGATGACGCCGAGCACGCGGATGGTGACCGCGGCGCCCACCCCGAAGATGACCGCGTTGACGAGGGCGGCGCCGACGGTGCGACCGATCCCGAGGACCAGGCCCCGGCCGGCGGGGAAGACGCCGAGGGTGGCGAAGGCGGGGAACATCATCACGGCCAGGCGCACGATCAGGAACGAGCCGAGCAGCAGCAGCGCCGCGATGAGCAGGAACGGCAGCGCGAGCAGCGCGCCGACGGTGGTCAGGAACGCGTACCCGACTCGGGTGTCCGAGCGCTTCCCGGTCAGGTGTTCGTACGCCGCGGGGTCGGACTCGCGGATCTCGTCGGCGATCTCGCCGAACCGGTCACGCTTGTCCTCGATGATCTCCTCGCCCCGGTCGGGATCGGCCTGGACGATCTGCGCCTCCCGCCAGGTGAGCGCCTGCGCCTTGAACAGCTCGGGGCCGTACTTTCTCGCGGTGTCGCTGTCGGTCGAGCCGAGGGTGCCGGCCAGCCAGCTGGTGTAGAAGATTGACTCGTGCACGTTGGAGGCCACCGCGGTGCCCGGCTTGCGCGTGGAGCCGGGGCCGTTCATCTCACCGACCACCGTGCCCAGGGTCGAGGTCACCGTGTCGTCGGCGAAGTGGCCCGCGGCGATCGGCCACTTGAAGATCGCGGTCGCGACCAGCACCACCATGAGCGCCCAGCCGATCGCGGCGGCCGTGGTGGCCATCGCGGCCCGTCTTGCCTTGAGCAGGATCGCGATGCCGAGCAGGGCGATCACCGCCGGCACCCAGGTCGCGAACAGGCTGTCGTGCAGCGCGGTCGAGATGCGGCTGATCGCAGGGTCGAACACGTGGAGGAAGGTCGGGGCGAACGCCACCTCGGTGATCGAGGCCGTCAGGGCGGTGAACGAGATCGGCAGGTTGAGCATCCAGTTGCTCATCGCCGTACCAATGATCGCGTCCGGGTTCCGGGCCGCGTCGGGCCCGCAGCCGAGGTCGTAGGTGTGCCAGCGGAGGCCGGCGAACCCGTACTGCTCGTAGATCGTGGTCGTCGCGCCCTTGGCGAACGGGTCCGCCTGGGCCGGCAGCGGGTCGGGGGTCTTCTGGAAGAAGCCGGCGAGTCCCTGGCCGGGCATGTCCGGCGTGGGGGACTCCTTGCAGTCGAAGTCGGCGGCCACGACGGGGCTCGGTGCGGCGGATGCGGGGATCCCGACGAGCAGTCCGAACGCCAAGAGGACCCCGGCCAGGGCGCGGCGGATCATGCGACCTGCACCCCCTGGTCCGCGCCGGCGGTGGTGTTGAGCGCCTCGAGCAGCGAGGGGTTCGCGCTGAGGTCGACCCGGATCTTGTCGACGTGGCCGTCCACGTCGCGCATCACGAACTCACGGAAGCCGGCGGTGCCGCGACCGGCCGACAGCGTGGCGAGCGCGCGTTCGTAGCCGACCCCGGTCGGGACGCGGAGCATGCGCAGCCCATCGCGCGCGGCGTCATCGTCCTCGATCCGCCCCACGAACGCGGCGGACATGAAGTTCGCGACGTCCATCCCGAGCACGTCGGCGGGGTTCTGCGACGCGGCGAGGACGCAGGTGTTCCACTTCCGCGAGTCGCGTCCGAGCCGGGTGAACAGGGCCCGGCCGGCGGACCACTCGCCGAGGAAGTGGGTCTCGTCAAGAGCGACGAGCTTGCGGCTGGCCATCCGTCGGCCGTAGACCGCGCGGGTCGCGTACCAGGACGCCAGGTGCAGCAGGGGTACGGCGAGCTGCTCGGAGGTGGACCAGTGGTCGCGAGGCACGTTCCTCGGCGGCAGGACCAGCCCCGGCATGGTCAGCACGGTCAGGGTGGCGTCGAGCCGCTCGCCGTGGCGCTGTCCCGAGGGGAAGAACAGCCGCGCCAGCGGCAGCTCCGCCATGTCGCGGAGGTAGTTCGCGACCACCCGGCCGTGCTGCTCTTCGAGCGACTCGAGGTTGTTCACGACGTCCCACAGCGAGGACTCCGGGCTGCCGTGGGTGGCTCGGACGGCGTCGGAGACCACGAGCGAGGTCTGCGGGATCGCATCGAGCGACGGCGGCAGGAGCATCTTCACCACGTCCATCGCCAGCAGCTTGCGGTCCTGCGCGGCGAGCACCTCCGCCTCGGTGAACGCGTCCTCTGACTCGTAGGCCCGCCGGGACGGCTTCGCGACCACCTCGAACGGGTTGAGCGTGCCGCTGTGCGCGGTGGTGAGGTCGATGTGCTCGGCGTGCTCGCGGAACTCCGGCAGCTCGGTCAGGCGAGCCAGCGGGCCGGAGGGGTCCAGCACGACCGAGGGGATGCCTCGTCGTACCGCCTCGTAGGTGATCTGGCCGAGCAACACGCTCTTGCCGGCCCCGAGCCCGCCGACCACGGGCACCAGGCCGGAGGTCTCCTTGACCTCGGTGGCGTAGTGGGTGTCGAACATGACCGCCCGGCGTGATGAGCCGGCGGTGAACCCGACGTACGGGCCGCGGCGGTCGCCGACCTGGCTGGAGGCGGTGGGTACCCCGGCGGCGAAGTAGAGCACCGGCAGCCGACGCCGGTAGGCGGAGGTGGAGACCGGCTCGCCGGGGATGAACTCCCGCAGAAGCGAGTACTGGCCACGCGGGTGCTCGATGCTCACTCTCCGGCCACGGTAGGAGGAGGTGACCTTGCGGACCTTCTCCAGGCACTCCTCCTCGGTGCGCGCCGACACGGCCAGGCGGAACCAGCCGTGCAGCCGGGCGGCGGAGACGTCCACACCGCGGCTCATCTGGTCCTCGACCTGCCGGGCCTGCCTGGCCTGGCGGTCCAGGGCGAGCGGCTCGTCGAGGTCGTGCTCGCGGTAGTGCCGCTGCATGTCGCGGACCACCAGCAGCTTCCGCTGGATCGCCTGCCGCGCCTCCCCGCCGGAGAGGATGTCGAACTGTGCGCTCCACTCCACCGGGAACGGCAGCCGGTCGGTGTGCGCCAGCCACGGCTCGTGGCCCGGGTCCGGTGCCTCGATCTCCTCCAGCCGGCCCACCGACATCACCGCGACGTGCCGCTCGATCGGGGTCGGCCCGCGCCCGGTCACCTGCACCGTCCGGCCCAGCGGCTGGGCGGCGTAGTCGACCTCGTCGGTGAAGCTGTGCAGGTCATCGGGCTCCCACTCCCGGCCCTCGGCTGGTGAGAG
>DATIBI010000203.1:0-2754 GCA_035457605.1 Nocardioidaceae bacterium | reverse complement strand
GGTGATCCCCGGCGAGCTCAGCCCAGCGCGGTCAGCCCAGCGCGGTCAGCCCAGCGCGGTCAGCCCAGCGCGGTCATCAACGGCGGCAGGATGAACAGCATCCCGAGGGACCAGGTCACGTGCGTGAGCATCGGCGCGAGGACGCCGCCGCTGACCCTGCGCTGGAGGCCGACGAGGACACCGAGCACGGCTGCGGCGAACACCAGCATCACGTTGCCGGTCGCCACGGTGGTCAACGCGTAGATCACCGTGGAGATGAGCACCGCGTGGCGGGCACCGATCGCGGCGTAGAGGGCCCCCCGGAAGAACAGCTCCTCGGCCAGCCCGTTCACCACGGTGACCAGTGCGATCACCGGGAGCGACCCGTAGCGAGCGTGGTCGAGCACGGCGTCCGTGCTGGAGCGCAGGAACGGGATGTTGGCGACGACGAGCGCGCCGACGGTGAACACCGCCACCGCGACCAGTCCGATAGCGATCGGCTGGAGCACCGGCCGCCTCAGGTTGGAGCCGACCCGGACGCGGCCCGCGTGCAGGGGCCCGGAGAGGAACGCCCCGACCACCCACGTGGCCGCGAGCGCGAAGGTGAGGGCGTAGAAGGCCGGGTCGCCGGGCTTGATCGCAAGGGAGAACCCGAGCAGGGTCGCACCCACCACCAGCGTGATCGCCACGACCACGCGCCGGCGCCGGAACATGTGGTCGGGCTGGCGGTGGTTGCGCTCGACCGGTGAGACGAGGGTGGAGTCGACGAAGCGGCTGAGCCAGGTCACAACTCTCCCTTCTCGCGCAGCCGGTCCGCGAGAGCCACCCTCACCATGTCGTCGTACCCCATGGTCTCGAACGGGACGACCTTCCGGATCGAGTCGTCGTGCACCACGACCTCGTTGTTCATCGACTCGATCAGGTTGCGGCCGGTCTTCGCGTCCACGTCGGTGACGAACGCCAGCCACTGCGAGGAGAGCTGCGGAGTGAGCACCGGTACGACGACGATCGGCACGTCGCGCCCGTTCTGGATCTTCGACGCACGGCGCAGCATGTCGCGGTAGGTCAGCACCTCCGGGCCGCCGACCTCGAAGACCCGGCCCATCGCCTCGTCGTTGTCCAGGACGCCGACGAGGTAGCGGACCACGTCCTGCAGCGCGATCGGCTGGGTCTTGGTGCCGACCCACTGCGGAGCCACCATCGCCGGGAGGTTCTTCACGAGCTGGCGCGTGATCTCCCACGAGATCCCCCCGTGCCCGACCACGATCGCCGCGCGCAGGACGGTCACCGGCACGCCGGCCTCACCGAGAAGCTGCTCGACCTGACGGCGGGACCGCAGGTGCGGCGAGAGGTCGGTGCCGTCCACGCCGAGCCCGCCGAGGTAGATGATCTGGCGCACACCGGCGTCCGCGGCCGCCTGCCCGAACGCGCTGGCGGCCTCGGCGTCCTTCCGGACGAAGTCCTTGTCGTCGAGCGAGTGCACGAGGTAGTAGGCGACGTCGACGTCGCGGAGCGCGGGCTTGAGCGTCTCGGGCGCGAAGACGTCCCCCTCGACCGGCTTCCCCTCGCCCTCGTAGTCGTCGGGCCTGCGGGTCATCGCCCGCACGTCGTGCCCCTCCTCCACGAGCGCTCGCACCAGGTGCGACCCGACGAAGCCCGTGGCTCCGGTGACGAGCACGGTCAGTGCCATAGGTACCTCGCTCGGTTGAGTGGTGCTCCGGGCAGCGTGGCTGCTACCCGCCTCGAGGTCCAGAGTGCCCGACGCGGACAACCTCAAGCCATGCGTCGGTCTCGCCTCGCGGTCGTGAGGCGCCGGGCTCAGGACCGGACGTCGCGCCGGTACACGTCGTGCCCGGCGACCACGGCCACCCGGTGGTAGTGCAGCTTCACGGCGACGGCGAGGCGACCGTCGGGGTCCAGGCCCCAGGAGTCGAAGGTGTTCCACTCCACGATCCAGGTCGGCGCACGGGGCCCTTCCACGAGGGCGAGCAGCAGGTCGAGGTGCGGGTCGCGGACCCGGGCGGGAAGGCTCCACAGGTACGGGTACGGGCTGGAGAGCCCGGCCGGGAGAAGGACGTTCGCGTGTCCGTACGTGATCACTGCGGTGTCACCGGGCGCCGACCGGGCCTCGAGCCACCGAGCCGTCCTGCTCGCCTCGGACTGGGGGTCGCCGACGACCTGGTGGATCCCGCCACCCACGACCATCGCGACCGCCGACGCCGCCACCACCAGGCCCACCAGCGGCCGTGCCCACCTGCTGGGGCGGCCCCGAGCGAGCAGCGCCGCCCCCAGCGCGGCCGCGGGGACCAGCTCGATCAGGTAGTGCCGCCAGTAGCTTGCCCCGGCGGCCACCCCGAACACGCCCACGGCGACCATCGCGACGAAGGTCACGGACAGCGCTTCACGCCGACGGCCGGGCCCCAGGGCGTGCCACACCGCGGCAGCCAGCAGGGGGACCAGCCCGCTGACGAGTGCCACCGCGAGCATGCCGACCAGCCTCTCCTCCGGACGCTCGTCGTAGCCACCCGCGATCACCTCCGCGGCGTCGAAGCGGAACCCGTACATCACGTAGAGCAGCTCCCCGACGCCCGGCCCGCTGGTGCTCGCCCACGCCAGCACCGCGACCAGGACCGTGGCGACCCCCGCCGCCCCGGCCGCGAGCGTCTCCAGCGCCCGGCGCCGCATCGCGGGGTTCCGCGCCGTGAGCACGAGCAGGACGGCCGCGAAGACCAGCGCGTCGACGAAGTTCTGCTTCACCAGAACGGCTGCCACACC
>DATIBI010000202.1:0-2880 GCA_035457605.1 Nocardioidaceae bacterium | reverse complement strand
GGCCGCCCGGCGGGCGTTGCCCTTCCTGGTGCTCGGGCCTGCGGCGATCTGGCAGAGCGTCTCGGCGGACGCGATGTTCGCGTCCGTCGCCGCCTGGGGCCTTGCGGCCCTCGCACTCGCAGCGACCCGCCGCCGCGTCGGCTGGGCGCTGCTCGCCGGCGGCTTGCTCGGCTACACCGTCATGCTGTCCTACGGTCTTCCACTGCTCGGTGTCCTCGCCCTCGCGGTGCTCGTCGTTGCTCGGTCGTGGTTCCCGCTCCCGTTCGCCGCGGCGGCCGCGGTGGCGGTGGTGATGGCGTTCGCCGCCTTCGGGTTCGCGTGGTGGGACGCACTCCCGGTGCTGCACTCGCGGTACTGGGACGGCATCGCCCACCGGCGGCCCACCACCTACTGGCTGTGGGGCGACCTTGCAGCACTGGTGTTCAGCGCTGGGCCGGTGCTCGGATCGGCGCTGGCCGCCTCAGGATCCGAAATGGTCGGCGCGTTGAAGCGGCCTCGGGCGCACCCCGTCGGCGCACTGGTCGCCGCCGCGGCGACCGCCGTGCTGCTCGCCGACGCCTCCTTGATGAGCAAGGGCGAGGTGGAGCGGATCTGGCTGCCGTTCGTCCCGTGGCTCCTCCTCTCCTGCGCGTTCCTGCCGCGGCGATGGGCCCGGTGGGGCCTGGTGGTGCAGGTGGTGTTCGCGCTGGTCGTGGAGCACCTGATCTGGTCGGAATGGTGAGTCCGAGTCGGCGCGTCGAGCGGGGCCGGTGGTCGTGGGTATGGACGGGTCACGTCCGTAGCGGTACGTCGGCGAACGCGGGCAGCCCCTCGAACGGCCCGACCCGGGCGATGAACCCCAGCTCGGCCCGTGCCCACGTCGCGGATGCCACCACGTGTCTGACGTCACCGGGCCGGTAGGCACCGGTCACCACCGGCTCCGGCCCACCGGCGCCGCGGGCGACTGCGCGGGCGACATCGAGGACGGAGACCGGGCGGCCCGAGCACACGTTGAAGGCCGCGAAGCTTCCGTCGTCGTGACCCAGGACGGCTTCCACCGCAAGCGCGTTGGCGCGCGCGACGTCGGTGACGTGGACGAAGTCGCGCATCTGCCCGCCGTCCTCGAACACCGACGGGGCTTGCCCCTCCTCGACCGCGGACCGGAAGAGCGCGGCCACCCCGGAGTACGGCGAGCTCCGGGGCATCCCGGGCCCGTAGACGTTGTGGTACCGCAGCGCGACCGCGGCACCCGGTGCCTGCCTCGTCCAGGTGCTCACGTAATGCTCCTGCGCAACCTTGCTGGCCGCGTAGCCGCTCCGGGGCATCAGCGGTGCGTCCTCCGTGACGGGCTCCCACGCGAGCGGTCGAGCACAGCGCGGACAGCGGTGGTCGAACACTCCTGCCTCGAGGGCCTCGACCTGACGAGCGCCCGGGGCCTGCCGGCCGTGGACAGGGCATCGGTAGCCACCCTCGCCGTACACCACCATCGAGGAGGCGAGCACCAGCCGGCCCACGCCCGCCTGATGCATCGCCGCCAGCAGCGCCGCGGTGCCGAGGTCGTTGTGTGCGGCGTAGTGCGGCAGGTCGCCGACCGAGACGCCTGCGCCCACCATCGCGGCCTGGTGGCTGACCACGTCGACACCGCGCAGCAGTCCGGCCCACTCGGCGGCGTCGCGTACGTCGACCCGGTGCACGCCGTCGGGAGCCGTGGACGTGACATGTGCCTGCGGGATCATGGCGTCGACGCCGAGGACCTCGTGTCCGCGCTCGCGCAGCCCGTCGACGACAGCGGTGCCGATGAACCCCGCCGCCCCGGTGACCAGCACCTTCATGAGGCGAGGAAGGGCAGCGAGAGTCCCTCGGACCAGGACGCGCAGTCGCAGTCCGCGCTCTCGTCGAGGGTGGCGATGGTGCCGTGGAGCACCTCGCGGACCGTCTCGAGGTGCTTGTTGAACACCGCGAAGACCGTGCTCTGGTCGACCGGACGGTCGCCGGCGACCCCGGCATCGCGGTCGGTGACCAGGGCGATGGTGGCGTAGCAGATCCCGAGCTCGCGAGCCAGGACGGCCTCCGGGTGCCCGGTCATGTTCACCAGGGACCAGCCGGCGCCGGCGTAGCTCTGGGACTCCGCCCGGGTGGAGAACCGCGGCCCCTCGATGACGACCATGGTGCCCCCGTCGTGGATGGCCGGCCCGCTCGTCAGCAACACCTTGCGCAGCCGGTCGCAGTAGGGCTCGGCGAACGGCGCGTGCGCAGCACCCTCCTCCACGAACGTCTGGACCCGCCCGGTGGTGCGGTCGACCAGCTGGTCCGGCACCACGAGGTCACCCGGCCCCAGCTTCGGGGCCAGAGCGCCGACCGCGCAGGGAGCCAGGATCTGCTGCACCCCGAGCGAGTGCAGGGCCCAGAGGTTCGCCCGGTAGTTGATCCGGTGCGGCGGATACTCGTGCTGCAGCCCGTGACGCGGGAGGAACGCCACCGGCCGACCCGCCACCTCACCGACCGCCACGGGAGCCGAGGGGGCGCCATAGGGAGTGTCGACCGCGACCATCTCCGCGTCGCCCATGAAGGAGTACAGGCCCGAACCGCCCATCACGGCGATCGGAACAGGGGGATGTCTCATGCGGGTGAGTCTGCATCGCCCCGGGGCCGAAGCGGGGGTCGCAGCAGGGACCGTCAGGGTTCTGTAAGAACTCACCACGCCGGTCGACGTACTGGCATGGTCCACTCCACCAGCGCGGAATAGCGGCCGTAGCTCATGCGGTTCCCGGCAGCGCGACAGCAGGTCGTCCGGACGACCTGCTGTCGTCAGACCCGGCAGCGTGAAACGCAGAGTGAGCATTCACGGAATCTCCAGCCTGGTCACGATCAACGCGTTGCACCGACGAGGGCGAGGGCTCA
>DATIBI010000201.1:0-2295 GCA_035457605.1 Nocardioidaceae bacterium | reverse complement strand
TCGCTGCGTCGTCTGTCGTCCTATGCGTCCACGACCACGTCTTCGGGCTGCTAGCGCGTAAGCCGTTTGGCTGTCTCATAACTGTGACCGTCTCATTAACGACGGTTTGCGCGACAGGCGGTAGGGGCGACGCGTCGTATTCGTGGACGACCACTGTCTTAGTCCGAAGTTTCGCCGCCTCTGAGCGTTGAGGTGTGTGCTGACCTGCAGGTATAGCGGTTGCGAGGTCATCTTCTGTAGCCAAAGAATCGGCGTGTCGATCGATCGAGTTCCACTGTTTTGCCCGTACGATTCGGGCATGGCCAAGCGGTCGGGGGCGATGCACGTAGCCAGGATCACGACCCGGTACCGGGACAGGGCCGGGCAGGAGCGGATCTACGTCAGCCACCTGCTGCGCCGGTCGTATCGCGACGCGGGGAAGGTCAAGCACGAGAACCTGGCGAACCTGTCCGCGCTGCCGGCCGAGGCGATCGCGGCGGTCCGCGCGGTGCTCACCGGCGCCCACCTGGCGCTGGCCGGTCCGGGCGGCGGCGGGCTGACCCCGGCGGAGCGCGGCGAGCTGGGCGGGTTGGTGTGCGAGCGGTCCCGCCCGCACGGGCACGTCGCCGCGGTGCACGCCCTGGCGCGGGGACTGGGGTTTGTTGAGCTGCTCGGCGAGCCCGGTCGGCCCCGGGACCTGGCCCTGGCGCTGATCGTCGCGCGGGTGGTGCGCCCGGCGTCGAAGCTGGCCACCCGCCGCTGGTGGGCCGACACCACGCTGGCCGCCGACCTGGGCATCGCCGACGCCTCCCGGGACGAGGTGTACGCCGCGCTGGACTGGCTGGCCGCCCGTCAGGACGCGATCGAAGCCGAGCTGGCCGCCCGGCACCTGCGCGACGGCGGGATGGCGCTGTTCGACCTGTCCAGCTCGTGGATGACCGGGCGGCACTGCCCGCTGGCCGCCTACGGCTACTCCCGCGACGCCCGCCGCGACTACCCGCAGATCACCTACGGGCTGCTCACCGACGCCGAGGGCCGGCCGGTCGCGGTGCGGGTGTTCCCCGGCAACACCGCCGACCCCACCGCGTTCGCCGTCGTCCCCGGGCTGCTGCGCGAGTCGTTCGGGTTATCCGAGGTGGTCGTGGTCGGGGACCGCGGGATGCTCACCACCGCCCGCCTCGACGCGCTCCAGGCGCTCGGCGGTTTCCGCTGGGTGACCGCGCTGCGCGCTCCCCAGATCGCGGCGCTGGCCGCCGATGACGGTCCGCTGCAGCTGAGCCTGTTCGACGAGCAGAACCTCGCCGAGATCTCCCACCCGGACTACCCCGGCGAGCGGCTGATCGCCTGCCGCAACCCGGCGCTGGCCGACGAGCGGGCCCGCAAACGCGCCGCGCTGCTCGACGCCACCGAGGCCGAGCTGACCAAGGTGGCCGCCGCGGTTCAGGCCGGCCGGCTCGCCGACCCGGCGAAGATCGGACTGCGGGTCGGCACGGTGGTCGGCAAGCACAAGATGGCGAAACACTTCCGCCTCGACATCGGCCCCGGGCGCTTCGCCTACACCCGCGATGCCGCCACCATCGACGCCGAGGCGGCCCTCGACGGCCTGTACCTGCTGCGCACCAACGTGCCCGCCGAGCGCCTCGACACCCCCGGTGTGGTGCACGCCTACAAGAACCTCGTCCACGTCGAACGCGACTTCCGCAGCCTCAAGACCGTCGACGTGGACCTGCGGCCGGTCCACCACTACACCGAGACCCGGGTCCGCGCCCACGTGCTGCTGTGCATGCTCGCCGCCTACCTCACCTGGCATCTGCGCGCCGCGCTCGCCCCACTCACCTTCACCGACGAGCAACCCCCGCACCGGCCCGACCCGGTCGCCCCCGCCCGCCGCTCGTCCGCCGCCGAAACCAAGGCCGCCACCAAACGCACCACCGACGGACTCGAGGCCCGCTCGTTCCGCGACCTGCTCGACCACCTCGGCACCCTGACCCGCAACACCGTCGCGGTCACCGTCGCCGGCCACACCACCCGCTTCGAACAGCTCACCGTGCCCACCCGCACCCAACAGCAGGCCTTCGACCTGCTCGGCGCCCCCGTCCCGCTGTCGCTGAGGTAGCCAGAACTCCTCCCCACCCCCACACAAACACGCAGATCAGCCGGGCATCACGACGAAGAGATCACGAAACTTCGGGTTAGAGAGCTTGAACGTCTTTACCAGGTGCGGCTTGAGCCCGCGCGCCGACCAGATCCGCTGCACAGTGGCCGGGCTTACTCCCGCAACCTTCGCCATCGAACGGCACGACCAGTGCGTCTCGC
>DATIBI010000200.1:0-6553 GCA_035457605.1 Nocardioidaceae bacterium | reverse complement strand
GGAGTTCCGCGCGGAGATGACGGTCGGGGGGAACGGCGTCCTCGCCCTCGCCTGGAGCGGTGTGGTCGACGGGCAGGTGGTGGCGGTGGCCTCCGCCGAGATGCCGCAGAGGGACAACCGCAGTGTCTTGTGGTTCGACCTGCACGTGCACCCCGAGCACCGCGGCCGTGGCCACGCGACCGCGATGCTCGCCCACCTCGAGCAGGTCGCCCACGAGCACGGCCGGACACTGCTGCAGACCGAGACCGCCTTCCCCTACGCGGCCCCCGCGGACGGGGCGGGCCAGCCGGCGGTGGAGTTCCTGCGCCGTCGCGGGTTCGAGCTCGGCATCGGGGACGTGCAACGGGTGCTGGACCTGCCCGCGGACGATGAGCTGCTGCGCCGGCTCGCGGCCGAGGCCGAGCCGCACCACCGTGACTACGCGATCCGCCAGTTCTGCGGGCCGGTCCCCAGCGACATCGTGCACTCCTTCGGCGAGCTGATCGGCTCGCTGATGACCGAGGCGCCGACGGGGGCGATGGAGGTCGAGCGCGAGGTGTTCGACGAGGATCGGATCCGGGCGGACGAGACCAAGTTCGTCGCGTCCGGGCGCACGAAGTACACCACCGTCGCGATCGCGCGGGACGGCTCCGTCGCGGCGTACTCCGAGCTGGTCGTGCCCGCGCACGACCCCGGACGGGTCTACCAGTGGGGGACCCTGGCCCACCCCGACCACCGGGGCCACCGGCTCGGGCTGGCGACCAAGACCCGCAACCTGCTCTGGCTGCAGCAGCAGCGGCCCGACCTGAAGCGGCTGGTCACCTACAACGCCGAGGTGAACCGGCACATGATCGGCGTCAACGAGCAGATGGGGTTCCGGCCCACCGAGCGGCTCGGGGAGTTCCAGAAGCGGCTCGCAGCGGCTACAGCCTGAGCACGAACTCCGGGCAGATCTCCACCGGCCGGAAGCCCAGACGCTCGTTGATCCCGATCATCGTCTGGTTGGTCTCCTCGTTGGTGGTGTGGATCTCGGTGCGCTCGGGGTAGTGCTCCTGCAGCGCCAGGAGGTTCCGCAGCTTCACCGCGGCGCCGAGGTGGTGCCCGCGGTGGTCGCGGCGCACCAGGGTGCTCCACTGGTAGACCTTCGGCATGTCCTCGCGCGGCACCACCAGGTCGGTGTTCGCCACCGCCTCGCCGTCGCGGATCGCCAGCGTGGTCAGCTTGTGCCTGCCCTGCGCCCGCCTCCGCGCCTCACGCTCCCGGTAGCCGGCCGGCGTCAGCGCCTCCGCCTCGAAGTCCACGTCACCGGTGGGCGCGTCCAGCGCGAGCTGGTTCTCCAGGTAGCAGTAGGACTCCAGCAGCTCGTCGGGCATCTCGTCGTGGAAGGTGCGCAGCTCGTAGCCCTCGTGGTGCGGTGCGCACTCGGCCTGCATCGCCTCGATCGCGGACCGGTCCACCGGAAGCTGCAGCACGCGGTGCACCTCCACGCACGCGAGCGTGAAGCCGTTGCGCTTCGCGAACAGCGTGTAGGGGTGGGTCTCCCGCTCCGCGTAGGGGATCCCGGTGTCGCAGAGGACGGTGTTGCGCCCGGCCTCGCGTGCGACCTTCACGACGTGCTCGACGAGGGCGGTGCCGATGCCGTGCCGCCGGTGGTCGGGCTCGACGAAGAAACCGGAGTAGAGCTTCTCCGTGTTGTCGTCCAGCGGCAGCACCGCGAATCCGGCACCCACCATCTCGTCACCGTCGAACGCCGCGAACGCCTGCCACGTCTCGCCGCTCACCGGGGTGCGGAACATCGGCGCCAGCTCCTCGAACGACCAGCTGGGGTTCCACGGCCGCTCGAACAGGTCGGCGCGCTCGATGATCTGGTGGAACCGGCGCAGCAGGGTGTCGTCGGCGATGTCGAAGGGGCGCACGTCCATGGCTCTGACGGTAGGGGGCCGCCGGAGCCGCGTGCACCTGGTTTTCCGGCCAAGGCAGGGATCCCGGGTCGGAGGCCCGGCGCCGGGTTCAGAGCTTGCGCAGCCGCACGTAGCGCACCGAGTGGTCGGCGTCCTTGCGCAGCACCAGGGTCGCCCGGCTCCGGGTCGGTTGGACGTTCTGCTTCAGGTTGGGTCCGTTGATGGTGTCCCAGATCCGGCCGGCCTCGGCGACCGCCTCGTCCTCGGTCAGGTCGGCGTAGCGGGCGAAGTAGGACGCCGGGTTGCGGAAGGCCGTCTCACGCAGCCGGAGGAACCGCTCGGTGTACCAGCGCCGGATGTCGCCGGTGGCGGCGTCCACGTAGACGGAGAAGTCGAAGAAGTCGCTGATCGCCAGGCCCGTACGCCCGTCGTCGCGGACCCGGGCCGGCTGGAGCACGTTCAGCCCCTCGACGATGACGATGTCGGGCTTGCGGACCACGACCTTTTGGTCGGGCACGACGTCGTAGACGAGGTGGGAGTACGTCGGGGCCTCCACCTCGTCCCTTCCGGACTTGAGGTCGATGACGAACCGCAGCAGCGCCTTGCGGTCGTAGGACTCCGGGAACCCCTTGCGGCCGAGGAGGCCACGCCGCTCGAGCTCGGCGTTGGGGTAGAGGAAGCCGTCGGTGGTGACCAGCGCCACCGACGGGTGCTCGGGCCAGTGCGCCAGCATCTGCTGCAGCACCCGCGCAGTGGTGGACTTGCCGACGGCGACGGAGCCGGCCAGGCCGATCACGAACGGGGTACGCGGCGGGTGCGGCTGGTTGAGGAAGTCCTCCTGTGCGCGGTGCAGCTCGGCGGCGCCCTTGACGTAGAGGCTGAGCAGCCGCGACACCGGCAGGTACACCTGGATGACCTCGTCGAGGTCGAGCTCGTCGCCGAGGCCGCGGACCCGCTCGATCTCCTCGGCCGTGAGCGGCTGCTCGGTGGTCGCACCCAGTGCAGCCCAGGCCCCCCGGTCGAGCTCGACGTAGGGCGAGGACTCGCGGTCGTTGGAGGGATGCGCGGGTGCCATGCGGGGCATTGTTCCGCACCCGTTCGCCCCGACAGGCGACCGGTAGGCTGGGGCCCATGTGTGGAATCGTCGGGTACGTAGGACCGAGGCAGGCCAAGAACATCGTCATCGAGGGCCTGCGCAGGCTCGAGTACCGCGGTTACGACTCGGCCGGGATCGCCCTGGTGAGCGAGGGGACGATCGCCTCGGACAAGCGCGCGGGCAAGCTCGCGAACCTCGACAAGGCCCTCGCTGACAGCCCGCTCCCCGACTCCACCACCGGGGTCGGGCACACCCGCTGGGCCACGCACGGCGCGCCCACCGACCGCAACGCGCACCCGCACCTGGGCCAGCAGCGCCGCGTCGCCCTGGTGCACAACGGGATCATCGAGAACTTCGCGTCGCTGCGTGCCGAGCTCGAGGCGGCCGGCCACGACCTCGAGTCCGAGACCGACACCGAGGTGGCCGCGCACCTGCTCGAGCGGGAGGTGGCCGGTGGCGCCACCCTCACCGAGGCGATGCAGCGGGTCTGCCGGCGTCTGGACGGCGCGTTCACCCTCGTCGCGGTGGACGCGCGGGACCCCGACCGCGTGGTCGCCGCACGGCGCAACTCGCCGCTGGTGGTCGGTGTCGGCGAGGGCGAGTGCTTCCTGGCCTCCGACGTGGCGGCGTTCATCGAGCACACCCGGGAGGCGCTCGAGCTCGGGCAGGACCAGGTCGTGACGATCACCCGCGACGGCGCCGAGGTGACCGACTTCGCGGGCTCGCCCGCGGACGCGAAGCCCTACCACGTTGACTGGGACCTCTCCTCGGCGGAGAAGGACGGCTTCGACTGGTTCATGCGCAAGGAGATCTGGGAGCAGCCGCGCGCGGTGGCCGACACCATGCTCGGCCGCCACGACGAGGCCGGTCGCCTCCAGCTGGACGAGATCCGCATCAGCGAGGACGAGCTGCGCGACGTCGACAAGATCATCGTCATCGCCTGCGGCACCGCGTTCTATGCGGGCATGGTCGCCAAGTACGCCATCGAGCACTGGACGCGGATCCCCTGCGAGGTCGAGCTCGCCTCGGAGTTCCGCTACCGCGACCCGATCCTGACCCGCAACACCCTCGTCGTCGCGATCAGCCAGTCCGGCGAGACCGCCGACACCCTGATGGCGATCCGGCACGCCCGCGAGCAGCGCGCCAAGGTGCTGGCCATCTGCAACACCAACGGCTCGACCATCCCGCGCGAGTCCGACGCGGTGATCTACACCCACGCCGGCCCCGAGATCGGCGTCGCCTCGACCAAGGGGTTCATCACCCAGGTCGTCGCCTGCTACCTGCTCGGGCTGTACCTCGCCCAGGTGCGCGGCACCCGCTACGGCGACGAGATCGCCCAGGTGGTGGCCGACATCTCCGCCACCCCGGACAAGATCCAGCACATCCTCGACAACGCGGAGGCGGTCTACCGCACCGCTCGCGAGCTCGCCGACGCCCGGTCGGTGCTGTTCGTGGGCCGCCACGCCGGCTACCCGGTGGCCCTGGAGGGCGCGCTCAAGCTCAAGGAGCTGGCCTACATCCACGCCGAGGGCTTCGCGGCCGGTGAGCTCAAGCACGGGCCGATCGCCCTGCTGGAGAAGGACCTGCCGGTGTTCTGCGTGGTGCCTCCGCGTGGCCGGGACCAGCTGCACGACAAGATGATCAGCGGCATCCAGGAGATGCGTGCCCGCGGGGCGCACACCATCGTGCTGGCCGAGGAGGGCAACGACGACGTCGAGGCGTTCGCCGACCAGCTCTTCCGGCTGCCCAAGGTGCCCACCCTGCTCCAGCCGCTGGTCGCGGTGATCCCGCTGCAGCTGTTCGCCTGCGAGCTCGCCTCGGCGAAGGGCCACGACGTGGACCAGCCCCGCAACCTGGCCAAGTCGGTCACCGTCGAGTGAGCCGGCAGGGGGCGCGATGATCCTCGGAGTCGGCATCGACGTCGTCGACGTGGCCCGGTTCGGTGAGTCGCTGGAGCGGACACCGGCGCTGCGCGAGCGGCTGTTCACCGAGCAGGAGCGCAGCCGACCGTTGGCCTCGCTGGCCGCGCGGTTCGCCGCCAAGGAGGCGCTCGCCAAGGCGCTCGGGGCACCGACCGGCATGCACTGGCTGGACGCCGAGATCGTCAACGAGGCGTCGGGGGACCCCCGGTTCGACATCCGTGGCACGGTTCACGCCCGCGCCGCCGACCTCTCGGTCAAGCACATCCACGTCTCCCTGTCCCACGACGCAGGCATCGCCTCGGCGATGGTCGTGCTGGAGGGCTGACCGGTGCGTGCCGCCCACACCGTCGAGCAGGTCCGCACGGCGGAGGGTGCGCTGATGGCGACCCTCCCCGAGGGCGCCCTCATGCAGCGCGCGGCCGCGGGCCTCGCCTACGCGGTGCTCGACCTGCTCGCGCACGCCTACGGTCGCCGGGTCCTCCTGCTGGTCGGGTCCGGCGACAACGGCGGCGACGCGCTGCATGCCGGTGCCCTGCTCGCTCGGAGGGGGGTCGCCGTCGAGGTGCTGCTGCTCAGCCCCGAGCGCACCCATGCAGAGGGCCTCGCCGCGTTCCGGGCCGCCGGGGGCCGGGTGGTCGGCACGGTCGCCGAGGCCCACCGCCCCGACCTCGTCATCGACGGGATCGTGGGGATCGGCGGCACCGGACCGCTCCGCCCCGCTGCGGCCGCGGCCGTCGAGGCCCTCGGCGGTGTCCCGTTCGTGGCCGTCGACGTGCCCTCGGGCGTCGACGTGGACACCGGCCGGGTCTCCGGGTCGCACGTAGAGGCCGCCGTCACCGTCACCTTCGGCACCCACAAGGTCGCGCACCTCGTGGACCCCGCCTCGCGGGCGAGCGGCGCGGTCACGCTGGTCGACATCGGCCTGGACCTCCCGACCGCCTCGGTCACCGCGCTCCAGGCCGCGGACGTCGCGGCGTTGCTCCCGCGTCCCGACCCCGGCGCGCACAAGTACACCCGGGGTGTCGTGGGTGTGCGGGCCGGCTCCGCCCGCTACCCCGGAGCAGGCGTGCTCTGCGTGGCGGGCGCGTCCACGGGGCTCGTCGGCATGGTCCGCTACGACGGCGGTGCGGCGGACCTGGTGCACGCCGCGCACCCCGAGGTGGTGGTCGGCGCCGGCCAGGTCCAGGCCTGGGTCGTGGGCTCCGGTGGCGGCGCCGACGCGAAGCAGGCGCTGGCCGACTCGCTCGAGGACGGTGTCCCGCTGGTGGTCGACGCCGACGCGCTGGTGCACGTGCGCCGCGACCCGTCCGTGCCCGTCCTGCTCACCCCGCACGCAGGTGAGCTCGCCCGGATGCTCGACGTCGAGCGCACCGAGGTCGAGGCGGAGCCGCTGCGGTTCGCGCGGGACGCCGCGGCGTCGCTGGGCTGCGTGGTGCTGCTCAAGGGCCACCACACCCTGGTCGCGACCCCGGCGGGGGAGATCCGGGTGACCACCGTGGCGCCGCCGTGGCTGGCCACCGCGGGCTCCGGCGACGTGCTGGCCGGCCTCTGCGGCGCCCTGCTCGCCGCCGGGCTGTCCGCGTTCGACGCCGGCTCGGTCGGCTCCTGGCTGCACGGCGCCGCGGCCAGATCGGAAGAGCGTCGTGTAGGGAAAG
>DATIBI010000199.1:0-37656 GCA_035457605.1 Nocardioidaceae bacterium | reverse complement strand
CTGGCTCTCCGACCTGCGTCGGGCGCTCGGTCTCTGACGCGCGCCGCCCCGGGCGTGGGTCCGACGTACCGACGGCGCGCCAGATCTCACCACTCGCGCCGCCGTTTCTCACCACTGAACGCACCGTTTCTCACCACTCGGCGGGGTTGGGACACGCCGGGCGATCTGGATCAAGTTGACTCTGTCGATGCTCAGTACTTAATCTACTGAGCAGATAGAGATACAAACTTGGTAGACAAACAGACCTACTGGCGGGCCAGGGGTCTGTCTTGGAAAGGGTGCAGACATGAGAAACCTGATCGTGCTCGGCTTCGTGGGCCTTCTCGCGCAGCTGATCGACGGTTCGCTGGGCATGGCGTACGGCGTGACGTCGTCGACCCTGCTCCTTGCCGCGGGCATCGCCCCGGCGGCCGCCTCGGCAGCCGTGCACTTCTCCGAGATCGGCACGACGCTGGTGTCCGGCATCTCGCACCACAAGCTCGGCAACGTGGACTGGCGCACCGTCAGCATCATCGCGGTCCCGGGCGGTCTCGGCGCCTTCGCCGGCGCGACGTTCCTGTCGAGCATCGACGGTGACACCGCCAAGCCCTGGGTGGCCGCGCTGCTGCTGGGCCTCGGTGTCTACGTGGTGTGGCGGTTCCTGGTCCTGGGCGGTCGCCGTCCCCAGTTCAGGGGCAAGCTGTCGGCGTTCTTCCTGGCCCCGCTCGGTGTCGTGGCCGGTCTGATGGACGCGATCGGCGGCGGTGGTTGGGGTCCGGTCGGCACCACCTCGCTGCTGTCCTCGGGCCGGCTGGAGCCGCGCAAGGTGGTCGGCTCGATCGACACCTCTGAGTTCGTCGTCGCCATCGGTGGCTCGCTCGGCTTCCTGTACGCGCTCGGCACGCAGGGCATCAACTTCGGCTACGCGGCGGCGTTGCTGGTCGGCGGTGTGATCGCCGCGCCGATCGCGGCCTGGCTGGTCAAGCACATGGCTGCCCGGGTGCTCGGTGTCGCCGCGGGTGGTCTGATCATCCTCACCAACAGCAAGACCATCCTCGAGTCGCTCGGCGCCAGCGGCGCCATGGTCGGACTCGCGGCGCTGGTCATCTTCGTGGCCTGGATCTCCGCGATCGTGTGGGCCGTCCGCCAGGAGCGCGCCGCCCGCGCCCTCGAGGACGAGCTCGAGACGATCGCGGCCTGAGCCGGCCCCTAAGAACGTGTGGCCCGGCGGTCGCACCCCCGCCGGGCCACGCGGCCTCCGACTCACGGGTGCAGTCAAACCAACAAAAACTAGTGATCTGACAGACTTGGGGCATGCGAGTCTCCGCCAAGTCCGACTACGCCCTCCGGGCCCTCATCGAGATCGCCGGTCGCACCGACGGGTCACCCATCAGCGCCGAGGAGCTGGGTCGGCTCCAGGACATCCCGCACGGGTTCCTGCAGGCGATCCTGGCCGACCTGCGCAGGGCGGGCGTGGTGATGAGCCAGCGAGGGCAGTCCGGCGGGTGGCGGATGGCCCGGCCGGCGGACACGGTGACCGTGGCCGACGTGATCCGTGCCGTGGACGGGCCACTGGTCAGCGTCTACGGCCTCCGCCCCGAGGCCGTCACCTACAACGAGTCCGCCGAGGTCCTGCAGCACGTGTGGATCGCGGCCCGCAGCAGCCTGAGGGACGTGTTCGAGAAGGTCAGCATCCAGGCGCTGGCCGACCGGAAGCTTCCCCGCGAGGTCACCACGCGGACCAAGGACGAAGAGGCCTGGAAGCCGCACTGATGAGATAGCGAGGAGACAGCGTGACCGAGCACCGGGTCGTCATCGTCGGGGGTGGTGCGGCGGGAACGCTGACCACGATCTCCCTGCTCCGGCAGGCCACAACCGAGTCGCCCGTCGCGGTGACCCTGGTCGAGAAGCGGGACCGGGTGGGCCCCGGGCTCGCCTACTCCACCGACGACCTGCAGCACCTGCTGAACAACACCGTGGGCCAGATGAGCGCGCTCGTCGACGACCCCGGCCACTTCGCCCGCTGGCTCGCCGCCCGCGGCCGGCCCGCCGACAGCCACGCGTTCGTGCCGCGCGCCTGGTACGGCGAGTACCTCTCCGACCTGCTCGCCTCCGCCCCGGTCCCCGAGGGCAGCAGCCTCGAGATCGTCACCGCCGAGGTGCTCGACCTCACCGAGACCCCCGGCGGCGTCACGGCACTGCTCGACGACGGACGCTCCCTGATTGCGGACACGGCCGTGCTTGCGGTCGGGAACCCGGCACCGCCGCGCCGCACGGTCGCCGCCGACGTGCCGGTCGTCAACGACCCATGGGCGCCCGGCGCGCTCGACCGGATCGGCGTCGACGACCGGGTGCTGCTGCTCGGCACCGGGCTGACCATGGTCGACGTCGCGCTCACCCTGGCCGGGTCCCGGGCCGGCGTGCGGTTGACCGCGGTGTCGCGCCACGGCCTGCTGCCACAGCGGCACGTGGACGAGCCGGTGGTGCCGCGGGCGACCGTGCCGGTGCCGGCGTACCCGCTCTCCGGCCTCGTGCGCACCGTCCGGGAGGAGGTACGACGGGCCGGCGGCGACTGGCGCAGCGTCGTGGACGGGATGCGCCCGCACCTGCCCGCCCTCTGGGAGCGGCTCGGTCCGGAGGGCCGCACCCGCTTCCTGCGGCACCTCGCCCGGCACTGGGAGGTGCACCGGCACCGCATGGCCCCGCAGGTCGCGGTGCGCCTCGACGCCCTGCAGGGCGAGGGCCTGCTCACGGTGCGCACCACCCAGGGGATCGACCTGACCGACTTCGACCACGTGGTGAACTGCACCGGCCCGCAGCCGGTCGGCTCGCCCGGGTGGAGCGTGCTGGTCGACCACCTGGTCGACCGCGGACTGGCCCGGCCCGACAGCCACGGGCTCGGCCTGGACACCGACGTCGACGGCGCGCTGCTGACCGAGACCGGGCTCAGCTCGCGCCGGGTCTTCACCCTCGGGTACGCCCGGCGCGGAGTGAGCTGGGAGTGCACCGCGGTGCCCGAGATCCGCACCGACGCCGCCCGTCTGGCCCGGCGGCTGCACCAGCTCCAGCCCGCCCCGGCGTGAGCGTCTCGCGCGGGTCGGGAGCGTGGTGCCACGGCAGGTCCGGTGTGCGTGCGATCCCCGGACGTGCTTGACTACCGACCGGGTTGAAGACACCAGCCCCACCGGACCCCGTCCGGCCCCGGACGCACGTGCCCGAACGGCGTCCGCGGCGACCGCATCCGCGGCCCAGGAGAAGCAGCAGTGTCAGGCAGCCCGTCCGTGATCCCCTCCCCGGCTGGTCCGTTCCGCTACCGCGTCGTCCCGGACTCGTGGTGGTGGTCCGACACCCTGTTCCGCATCCACGGCTTCGAGCCCGGCCAGGTCGTGCCCACCACCGAGCTGCTGCTGTCCCACAAGCACCCCGAGGACGAGCCGGTGGTCCGCGAGACGGTGCGCCGCGTCCTCGCCGACGGTCGGCCGTTCGCGCTCTGGCACCGGATCCTCGACGCCGACGGCCGGGTGCGCCAGGTCGTGTCGACCGGTGCCGGCGAGCTCAGGGGTGGTCGGGTCGTCGAGGTGCACGGCCACATGGTCGACGTGACCGACGCGCACCGGCTCTGGACCTCACGTGAGGTTGCCGAGGCGGTTCAGCGCTCCGCGGAGTCGCGCGCGGTGATCGAGCAGGCCAAGGGGGTGCTCATGGCCGTCCTCGGCGTGGACGAGGACGAGGCGTTCGAGCTGCTCCGCCGGTCGTCGCAGCACCAGAACGTCAAGGTGCGCGACCTTGCCCGGACGATGATGTGCGAGCTGCGCAGGGTGCGCGGCGACAACCTGGCGGCGCGGATCCGCGACCTGCTCGAGCGCGCCCCGTCCGCGTAGCCGCTCGCGCAGTGGCCTGCCGGCCGGCGACTGCGCCCCGCTGCGCCCGCTCCACCGGCTAGCCTCGGGATATGCGCCTGGGTCTCCACCTGGTCCGGTTCGACGTCACCGGCGGCCCGCCGGCTATCGCCGCGACGCTGGCAGCGCTGGGTGAGGCGGCCGAGTCCGCCGGCCTGGCGAACCTGTCGCTGATGGACCACTACCTCCAGCTGCCGATGCTCGGGGACGTCGAGGGTCCGATGCTCGAGGGGTACGCCACGCTCGGGTTTCTGGCCGCGCACACGCGCACCGTCGAGCTCCAGCTGCTGGTCACCGGCGTGACGTACCGGCATCCCGGCCTGCTCGCGAAGATCGTCTCCACGCTCGACGTGCTCTCCGGCGGCCGTGCCGTCCTCGGCCTGGGCGCGGCCTGGTTCGAGCGCGAGCACCTGGCGCTGGGCGTTCCGTTCCCGCCGCTCAAGGAGCGGTTCGAACGGCTGGAGGAGACCCTGCAGATCGTGCGGCAGATGTGGGGCCCGGAGACCGGTGGGTACGTCGGACGCCACTACCGGCTCGCGGAGACCATCTGCTCGCCGATGCCGCTGCGGCCGGTGCCGGTGATGGTCGGCGGGCAGGGGGAACGCAAGACGCTGCGCCTGGTCGCGAGGTACGCGGACGCGTGCAACCTGTTCGCCAACCCCGACTCGGGGGCGGCGCAGGTGGGCGCGAAGCTCGACGTGCTCCGGGCCCACTGCGAACGAGAGGGCAGCGACTACGAGCGGCTGCGCAAGACGGTGCTGTGGAACGGGCCGGTCGCGGAGGACTTCCCGCGGCGGATGGCCGAGCTCGCCGCGCTCGGGGTCGAGGAGGTGCACGTGATGCACTTCGGCGGCGAGCCGGTGGCGTTCGTGGAGGGCCTCGGCCGCACCGTCGTACCCGCCCTCGCCGAGCTGTGAGCTGTCAGTCCCCGCCGGCGTGGTCGTGCACCCACTCGACGAACGGGGCCGCCTCGCGCCAGTCCGCGCGGACCCGGTCGAGCAGCTCCGGGGTGTGGATGACCGGCTCGAACCCGTAGGACTTGGCGAGCGTCATCGAGCGGTGCCGCAGCAGCTCGATCCGGGGATGGTCGGCGGGGAAGCCGCGCGGGGCGGTCTTCAGGGTGTCCCCGCCGAGGGTCCAGCCGCGCTCCTGCAGGTCGGTGAGGATCCGCTCGAGGTCACCGCCGCGCCGGTCGTCCACGATGGCCTCGCGGATCCGAGCCAGCCGCGGGGAGGACGCCTCGTAGAACCCGACGCCGACCCGGACACCGGGAGCCGCGACCTCGACGTACCACCCCGTCGCGGGGCCGTGCGCGACGAACGCCCCCTGGTGGGTCTTGTACGGCGTCTTGTCCTTGGCGAAACGCACGTCGCGGTAGGGGCGGAAAACCTTCGCGCTGCCGAACTCAGGCTCGAGCGCGGACACCAGCGCGGTCATCGGGGCGCGGACCGCGGACTCGTAGGTGTCCTTGTGCTCGGCCCAGAACGACTTGGTGTTATCGGTCTCCAGGTCGTCGTAGAAGTCGAGCGCGGCCTCGGGAAACCCGGTGAACATGCTCGGAGGATAGCCAAGGGCGTGGCAGGGTGAGCCCGGTGGACCCGACGAGGGAGGTGGCCGTGCGCGCGGTGATGGTGGACGAGACCGGAGGCCCGGAGGTGCTGCACGTGCGGGAGGTCGAGCCGCCGGTGCCCGGCCCGGGACAGGTGGCCGTCGGCGTGGCCGCATCCGGAGTGAACTTCATCGACATCTACGAGCGGACCGGTGCCTACCCGAAGCAGACCCCGTTCCTCACCGGGTCCGAGGGCGCCGGGGTGGTGACGCAGGTCGGCACCAGCGTCTCCGGGGTGGCCGTCGGCGACCGGGTGGCGTGGGCGATGGTGCCCGGGGGTGGGTACGCCGAGCGGGTCGTCGTACCAGCCGACCGGGTGGTGCCCGTGCCGCCCGAGGTGGACCTGGAGACCGCAGCCGCCGTCCTGCTGCAGGGGATGACCGCGCACTACCTGTGCGAGTCGACGTTCCCGGTCCGGGACGGGCAGACGGTGCTGGTGCACGCCGCCGCGGGCGGGCTCGGCCTGCTGCTGACGCAGATGGTCAGCGCCAAGGGCGCCCGGGTGATCGGAACCGTGTCCACGCCCGAGAAGGCGGAGCTGGCGCGCAAGGCCGGCGCCACGGAGGTCATCGACTACACCTCGGCGGACGTGGTCACCGAGGTCGACCGGCTGACCGGCGGCCGCGGAGTCGACGTGGTCTACGACGGCGTGGGGCGGGCGACTTTCGACGCCAGCCTGGACTGCCTGGTGCCGCGCGGGATGCTCGTGCTGCTCGGTGCCTCGAGCGGGCCGGTGCCGCCGCTGGACCCCCAGGTGCTCAACCGGAAGGGGTCGCTCTACCTGACCCGACCGTCGCTGGGGCACTACATCGCGTCCCGGGCCGAGCTGCTGCAGCGGGCCGAGGACGTGCTCGGCATGGTCGGCGCGGGGCGGCTGTCGGTGCGGATCGGCGGCCGCTACCCCTACGAGGACGCGGGCCGGGCGCACGAGGACCTGGCGGGGCGCCGGACCACCGGCAAGCTGCTGGTCGTTCCCTAGTCCGTTCGCCGGCAGGCGCCACCCGCCCAGGCGGCCGGGCTTCGGGCCCTGTCAGGAGCCGAGCAGCTGCTCCATCGTGTCGATCTCGCGCTGCTGGGTCTTCACGATCTTCTCCGCGAGCGCGACCGCCTTCGCGTTCTCGCCGTTGGCCTGCTCGGTGCGGGCCATCTCGATCGCGCCCTCGTGATGCTCGACCATCAGCTCCAGCCACAGCGTCTGGAACTCCTCGCCGCGAGCCTTCTCGAGCTCGGCCATCTGCTCTGCGCTCATCATGCCGGGCATGTCGGTGTCCATGTCCTCGCTGTGACCGCCGTGCGCGTTCGCGTGGTCGCGCATGGTCTCCGGCACCGGCTCGTCCCACTCGTTCAGCCAGTCCACCATGGTCTCGATCTCGGGCGACTGGGCCGCGCGGATCTGCTCGGCGAGGTCGGCCACCTCGGGGTCGAGCTCCTTGCCGAGGGTCAGGTCGACCATCGTGAGCGCCTGCGCGTGGTGCTGGATCATGTCCGAGGCGAAGGCGACGTCGGCGTCGTTGTGGCCGGTGCCGTCGCCGGCCTCGGCGGAGTCCTGCCCGCAGCCGGTCAGCGCGAGCGCGGCGAGCAGGAGGACGATCAGGGCGGGGAGACGGGTCGAGGCAGACATCGCCCCCAAGTGTAGGAAACTCCGCAACTCACCACTCGACCGGCCGGGCGGCGGGGCGGGCGGGGCCTGGGTCGCGGGGAGCCGGGGCGGGCGCGACATGGTCGGGCGGCCGAAATCCCCGGGAAACGCCGCTCGGTCTACTACCGTCGAGGTTGGCCTGACAACACAAAGCAAAGGCAGACCGGTGGTTCGCTCCTTCCCCCGTGCTACCCGTCGCCGCCTGGTTGCAGCAGTAGTCGCGGGCACCTGCCTGCTCGGCTTCGCCGCAGTCCCGCCGGCGCTCTCCGACGACCTCAAGGACCGCAAGAACAAGGTCGACCGTGACATCCGGTCCTCCCAGAAGCACCTCGACCAGTCCAGTGCGGCGCTGCTGCGCGCCACGCAGGCCCTCGAGACCGCCGAGGAGCGGCTCGTCGCCGCGGAGGCGCACCTGGCGAGGACCAGGGGCGAGCTCGCCGCCGCCGAGGTGCTCGACCGGCGGATGCAGATCGAGCTGACCGAGGCGATCGCCCGCCTCGCCCGTGCCCGGGAGGACCTGCGTGAGGGCCGCCGCGACATCGGTGACCAAGAAGAGATCATGCGACAGGTCGCGGTGCAGCAGTTCCAGACCGGCACGCCCGGCCTCATGGGGGTCGGCATGGTCCTCAACTCCGAGGACCCGGTCGAGCTGACCAGCCAGCTCAACTCGATGCAGAACGTGATGGACAAGGAGTCGGCCACGCTGGACCGGCTCAAGGCGTCCCGGGTGCTGCTGAAGGTCACCGAGCGCGAGGTCGCGGAGGCCAAGGTCGACGTGGCGCAGAAGCGCGCCGCGGCCGCCGAGAACCTGGAGCGCAAGCAGCAGATCGAGGAGGCCGCCGCGGAGGCGGAGGCCGCGGTCACCGTGATGGTCGCCGAGCGGGAGAAGGCCCGCGGGGCGGCGGCGAAGGCCAAGGCGGAGGACCTCGCGCAGCTGCGCAACC
This sequence comes from Nocardioidaceae bacterium, assembly GCA_035457605.1. Classification (GTDB taxonomy): domain Bacteria; phylum Actinomycetota; class Actinomycetes; order Propionibacteriales; family Nocardioidaceae; genus Nocardioides_C. Next base: position 29,586 of record DATIBI010000199.1, on the reverse strand, counting down.
TCAAGGCCGAGCGCGCCAAGATCGCTGATCTGATCGAGAAGCGGGCGGCCGCTGCTGCCCGGGCCGCCGCACGAAGGGCCGCGAAGGCGCGCAAGGAGGTGAAGACCGCGACGAGCGGGAGCCTGCTCGGCTACCCGGTGAACAGCTACATAACCTCGTCGTACGGCATGCGGCTGCACCCCGTCTACAAGCGGTGGACCCTGCACGACGGAACCGACTTCGGGGCCTCCTGCGGCACGCCGATCCGCGCCGCCGCCGACGGCCAGGTGATCGCGAAGTACTACAACACCGGCTACGGCAACCGGGTGATCATCTACCACGGCTACAAGAAGGGTGGCAGCCTCGCCACCTCCTACAACCACCTCAGCGGCTACTCGACCTACACCGGGCAGCGGGTCGAGCGCGGCGAGATCATCGGCTTCGTGGGCACCACCGGCTACTCCACCGGCTGCCACCTGCACTTCATGGTGTTCCGCAACGGGGCCACCGTGAACCCGATGAACTGGCTCTGACTGGGCGTGTCCCTATTGGCTGCACGCGGCCGCACGCGAGGGGGATGGGCGGGCCCAGGAGGCTCCGCCGATGGTGGTCATCGAGGCCCACCTGGCCCGAGGCGCCCAGTCGTGCTCGCAGCCTGACTGATCACACGCGCGAACCCGTGCGGAACGAGGCGGATCAGTGCAGGTTCGGCCGCCGATGTCCTCGGTCTAGCCGGCTTGCCGGCGGTCCCCCTCGGCTGTCCGCCCGAGCCTCCAGCCAGGTCACCAGATGCGGGTGCTGGTCCATCTCTCGGAGCTCTTGTAGGAGATGGTCGAGTTCGGGGGAGCGGCCTTGGTCAGCCAGGCGAGGGCGAAGCTCCACGCGGATGGGATCTGCATCTGCACTCCTGGAGCGGGGTGCCGCAAGGCCTCGATGAGCGCCGGCCGGTGGGTGAGGGCGATCAGGTCGGCGGCCGAGGCGTGCAGGGCGGTGAGGAAGCGTTGCCTCTTGCCCTCGTCGTCCAGGTTGAACTGCCACAGGTCATTCCCGTCGAAACCCGCGTCACCAGGCCCATCTCTCCCCAGAACTCGAGCTCGGCTTGCATCAGCCGCCATGGGTTTCACGCGTGGCACCTCCTGTGGGAAGTCTGCCGAACACTGGCGGGGATGCTCGCGCTGTCACTGTCGGCGGCAAGAGCGGACGTCTCTGGGCCAGGGTTGTGGTGGCGCGCTGCCACTTCCTGTAGAAGGACGCCATGGTGCGATTTCGTGTCGACGATTCGATCGCGGCGGACGACGGTGCAGTGGTGTGGCCCCTGTACCAGTCCGTCTTCGGCGACTTCTCCGACTACGAAACCTGGCGCGGAGCCGTCTGGGACAAGCACAGCGTCCGGAGCGGTTTTCGCCTCACTCGCGCGTACGAGGCTGACGTGCTTGTCGGCTTCGCTTACGGCTACACGGGTGAGCATGGCCAGTGGTGGACCGATGAAGCGCTCAAGGTGCTGGAGCCTGACGTCGCCAAGGCTTGGCTGGGGGGACACTTCGAGTTGGTCAGCATCGGCGTGCTCGATGCTGCCCGGCGCGGGGGTATCGGCCGAGGGCTGATGCACGTCCTTGTTGAAGGTCTTCCCCACGAGCGTCTGCTCCTGATGACGTCGTCAGACCCTTCAGGCCCGGCGAGGCGGCTCTACGCGTCCGAAGGATGGCACGTCCTTGGTCCAGGGATAGGCGACGGGACGGTGATCATGGGGCGGCGTACCGCGGACCCGCCGACGCTGTAACGGACGCTTTGTCATCGCCAGTCCGCGCCTCACTATCGGCGGCAGATGCGCGCGTTTCAGTGCACAGAGCAATCGGGAGCCCTGTAGTGTCCGCGCACGTTGCCGGCTGCGGACCCGCACTCGAGACGGTGAAGTGCGACGAGTCGCAATCCCGAGGAGGACTCATGGACCAGCAGCAGGCACCGACCCGGGGCCGACCCGTTGCAGTACAGTTGCGGGACCGGCTCTCCACGCCAGCCGGAGTAGCGGTCGTCGCGCTGCTGCTGGGTCTCGTTGTCGGCTATGTGGTCGGTCAAGGGAGCTCACACATGCATGAGGCGGACGTCGCGTGCTTGTCGGCGCCTGGCACTATCTCGTGCGGCCCGCTCGACTCTCCCGGGGATGCGGAGTATGGAGTACCGCTTGATGTGGCGTGGACGAAGGGTGGGGCGTTCCACGCCGATGGTCGGCCGGATTGCCTGCCACCGACGGGGCGCGGCACGGTGCCAGTGCGGGTGACCTGGACTGAGGTCGAAACCGGAGGAATCGCGTGGAAGCAGGTCGTCGGCGTCCATTGCTGACCTGAGACTTCGGTGTTGTCGCGGCCGGATGAGGTTCCGCGGATGCGCGGGTGTGTGGTCCTTCGCGCTGCGGTTCGGAGTCGCTACTGACAGCGGCAGATCCGCGCACATACGGGTGATGGTGGGGCTCTACTCGTCTGCCGATCTTGCTGTGGAGATCACGTCCAGGTCGCGCACGGCATAGCGGTGGTGCTCCCATTCCTCCTCCAGGATCGTCCGAAGGCATGAGAGGACCGTCTCCTCGTAGTCCGGGGCGTGGGGATTCTTTCGAGGCTGCGCGAGGACCTCCGTAGTGACAGTGGCGAGGAAATCGCGCACCATCGTCTGCCGGTCGCCGCGCGCCTCCACGACCTCCGCGAACGAGGGCGCTGGGGCGGAGAAGACGCCGTCGTCGTAAGCGTCGCTGTCGTTGTCGTCGTGGGGCAGGCCCGCCGGGTGGTACGGCTGCTCTTGCCCGAGGATGCCCTTGCCGAGCCAGATGTCGGTCGCCATCACGAGGTGGCGAAGCGTCTCGGCCAACGACCACTCGCCGTCGACGGACGCCTCGATGGTGCCGGCAGGCATCGCGGTGGCGCGGTCGAGGGTCGCGGCCCAGGTCCGTTCGAGTGCGGCCCACGCGGCGCGCAGGCCCTCGGGGTCCCTGGCCGTGCGCAGCTCCCGCCCCGGGAAGCGCCGGTTCAGCTCGGCGTCGACGAAGGGCACAACGTTGACACCGTTGACGAGGAGGCTGCTGTCGCCCTCCAGCAGCCAGGGGGAGTCGATCTCCATCCCGGCGACATCGCTTCCGCGTACGACGACGTCTCCCAAGTCGCAGCCCACGAACCGCGATCCCCGCAGACTCCTGCTCTCGAAGGTCCTGCCCCGTAGGACCTCAGGTTCGCTGGCGCTCATGGCGCAAATCTGCCACAGTGCCAGACGGAACCTCACGGCCTGCGGCACAACCGGGAAGGTGTCGTTCGACGCGGGGTGTGGCTCCGGCGACGCGCCCGGGCATGGACTGGGCTCGATCGCCCGACTCGACCCGACCAGCGAAACTGACACCACCGCCGCGATCGACAGCGCTCCATCGATGCCCCGGCCGGGACATCATCACTATCCGGAGGGAGACGTCCGGGATGGGCTCTACAGTGCCGGGCATGACAGAGACCGGAACGGATTGGCGGGTGGTCGATGGCGTTGCGACGGCCTGGTTCGACGCGCCTTCGCTGATCGAGGGGGCTGCGCTGGCCGGGCGCATCGTGGAGCTGTCGGCCGAGATCGTGGTCGACCTGCGCGCGACAGGCGTGCGGGTGCGCCTCGACTCAGACGAGCACGCCAAGGCGGTGTCGGCGGCCGCGCGGGATCTCGGGCTGGCCGCGAACCCTGCCGTGCTGCAGCACGTGGGCGTCGTGCTCGAATCCGCGAACCCGTCTGTGGTGAGGCGGTTCTGGCAGCGCGTGCTCGACTACGCGCCTGCGGAGGACGGCGTCTGGCGGATCCGTTGCGACGCGACCCCGCGATACGGGTCCGGCAGTCGACCGAGCCACGGCCGTTGCGAAACCGCATCCACCTCGACGTGGTGCGGCCGGCCGCGACGGTCGAGCAGGCGAGTCTTGGTGAGGCATCGGGACCGTTCGGGGTCTGTCACACAGATCCCGACGGCAACGAGGTCGACCTGGTACCGGGCGCGGCGCTCGGCGAGAGGATCGGGACAGCCGACTGGCAGGCGGTGTTCAGCGCGATCGCGTGCTACCGCATCACCTCGCCGCCGCAACAGCGTGACCTGGCCGCCGCAGCAGCGGCGCTGGCCGACGACGCTGGCTTCCCGCTGCTGATCGACCTGCGCCCCGGGCTCGTGATCATCGACAGCGGTAAGGACCAGTGGGAGGACGACGCCCACGGCCTCAAGCTCGACTTCACCGGCCTCGCCGGAAACCTCCAGACCGCTGCCCGCGAACTCGGGGCCACCGCGGACCCGGAGCTGCCGCGCTTCGCTCAGCTCTTCCTCGACGCTGCCGACGTCGCCGCGGTCCGCGCGTTCTGGCTCGCCGCACTCGGATACACCCACGACGGGCGAGTCGGGGTCGGCGACATCCACGATCCGCGGCGACTGAACCCGGTGCTGGTGTTCCAAGAGCTCGACGCTTCGGAGACGGAGCGGCGCCGGCAGCGCAACCGCATCCACTTCGAGCTCGCTGTACCGTCGGACCTCGTGCAGACGCGCCTCGCCACGACCGTCGCAGCCGGTGGCCGGCTCCTGGACGAGTCGGAGGATCGGTGGCGGGTCGCCGACCCCGAAGGCAACGAAATGGTGATCGTCAGTGGGGTATGAGCTCGTGTTCGGCTGAGCTCCACGCTTGGCGGTCTCCCGTCAACGAGCGCTGGCTCTCCGCCGTAAGCAGCATGGGTCCAGGCCACCGGCACAGTCTGTCAGGCCGCCCGCTCATCGGCTGCTTGCTTGATTGCGTGTAGGACCGGACCTGGCGCGCGGCCGGCAACAGGACAGGCTCCGTGAGAAGCGCCCCGGCGGTACGGCGGGCCGCCCGGTACCGCACGTTCTGGCCCGCACGTTCCGACCCGGCCGGCCGGCCCACGCGGTGCTCAGGGCCGGCCGAGCGCCCGGTAGTCCCAGCCGGCCGCGCGCCACGACTCGGCGTCCCAACCGTGCCGGGCGTCGACGGCCCGCCGGTGGGTCACGACCCGGCCGAGGAGCTCCGGGTCCAGGGCGCGGAACTGCTGCCACTCGGTGAGCAGCACCACCACGTCCGCGCCGGCGGCCGCGGCCATCACGCCCGGCGCGTACCCCAGCTCGGGATGCGTCCGCCGGGCGTTGGTCATCGCCTGCGGGTCGTGCACGGTCACCGCGGCTCCCGCCTCGTGCAGCCGCCGGGCCACCTCGAGCGCGGGCGCGTCGCGGATGTCGTCGGAGTCGGGCTTGAACGCCGCGCCGAGCGCGCAGACCCGGACCCCGCGCAGGTCACCGCCGACGGCGGCACGGACCAGGGCGACCGTGCGCTCCCTCGCCCGCTGGTTCACCGTGTCCACCTCGCGCAGGAACGACACCGCCTCCCCGGCGCCGATCTCCGCGGCCCGGTGCTGGAACGCGCGGACGTCCTTGGGCAGGCAGCCGCCGCCGAAGCCGAGACCCGCGCGCAGGAACCGGCCGCCGATCCGGTCGTCGTAGGACAGCGCCCGCGCCAGCTCCTGCACGTCGGCGCCGGCGGCCTCGCACACCTCGGCCATCGCGTTGATGAAGGAGATCTTCGTGGCCAGGAACGAGTTCGCGGCCACCTTCACCAGCTCGGCGGTCGCGAGGTCGGTGGTGACCAGCGGGGTTCCGGCGTCGAGCAGCGGGCGGTACGTCGATCCCAGCCACGACCCGGCCCAGGGTGAGGCGACCCCGAACACCAGGCGGGACGGCTTGAGCGTGTCCTCGATCGCGTAGCCCTCGCGGAGGAACTCCGGGTTCCACGCCAGCTCGACCTCGGTGCCGCAGGGAGCGGTGGCCCGGAGCAGGGCACGCAGCCGGTCCGCCGTACCCACCGGCACCGTCGACTTGCCGACGACCAGGCAGCGGCGGCGCAGCAACGGCGCGAGTGCCCGGACCACGCCCTCGACCTGGCTGAGGTCCGCCGCCCCGGAGCCTGCGGCCTGCGGGGTCCCGACGCACACGAAGTGCACGTCGCCGACCTCGGCTGCCTCGGCCAGGTCGGTGGTGAACCGGAGCCGGCCGGAGTCGACCGCCTTGGTGAGCAGCTCGGGCAGGCCGGGCTCGTGGAACGGCACCTCGCCGGTGGACAGGGCGGCAACCTTGGCCGGGTCCGAGTCCACGCCCACGACGTCGAAGCCGAGCATCGCCATGCACACCGCGTGCGTGGCACCGAGGTAGCCGGTGCCGATGACGGTCAGGGTCGGCCGGGTCGGTGCAGCGGTCATCACGTTCCCCCTCTGCTCGTTCATGGGGCCGAGCGTGGTGGCCGCAGGTGCCCGGAGCCCGGTGTGGTCCTGAAGGTCCGGTGAACGGTCCCGGAACGCTGGGGCGTCGAGCGGGGCATCACGCCGAGCGGGGTTCGTGTCGCGTTCACGCCCGTGTCGCCGTCCGGGCCCAGCCGGTTCCTAGCCTGCGGCCGTGTGGTGGCGCGGGGTGGTCGGGTCGGTGCTCGTGCTGTTCGGGGGCGTGGCCACCTCCGACCCGCCCGCGTCGCTGCTGCGGGAGGTCTCCGGGCCGCTGCTGGCGGTCGGCTCGACGATGCCGGGGCGGATGCTGACCCTGGCCGTGACGGTGGCCGGCCTCGGACTCGTGGCGTGGGGCTGGCTGGACCTGCTCCACCGGGCGGCGGACTCCGGACCCGCCGCCGTGGTGCGGATCGCGCTGGTCCGCCGGGCCACCGCGCTGTGGTCCCTGCCGCTGCTGCTCGCACCCCCGCTGTTCAGTCGGGACGGGTGGAGCTACGTGGCGCAGGGGGAGATGACCCGGCTCGGGATCTCGCCGTACGTGGCCGGCCCGGTCGCGCTGGACGGGCCGATCGTCGCGGCGGTGGACCCGATGTGGATGGAGACGCCGACGCCGTACGGGCCGCTGCCGCTGCTGTGGGGTGCGCTCGCCGCCGGCGTGACCGGTGACCCCTGGCTGCTCGTGGTGGCGCACCGGCTGCTGGCGGGGGCCGGGTTGGTGATGCTGGCCTACAGCGTGCCGAGGCTGGCGACCTGGTGCGGGCGTGACCCGGCGCTCGCGTCCGCGCTGGTGCTGCCGAGCCCGTTGATGATCGCGCACGGTGTCGGCGGCCTGCACAACGAGGTGCTCATGGTCGGGCTGATGGGCTGCGCCCTGGTGGTCGCCGGCGAGCGGGGCTGGAAGGTGGCCGCGGCACTGGGTGGTCTCGCCGCCGGGGTGAAGCTGCCCGGTGGGCTCGTCTGCGTCGGGGTCGTGCTCGTGACGCTGCCGTTGCTGGTGACCGGCCCGGCTCGGCTGGTCCGCGTCGGCGGGGTCGCCGCGGTCAGTCTCGGTACGGTCTGGCTGGCCGGTGCGGTCGTCGGCGTAGGGGTGGGGTGGATGGGCGCGCTCGGCGTTCCGGGCGTGGTCGAGACCCCGCTGTCGGCCACCACCCAGCTCGGGCGGCTGCTCGGCTGGATGACGGCCGGACTCGGGGCTTCGTCCGGGGAGGTCGCGGTCGACGTGGTCCGGGGCCTCGGTGTGGTGTCGGCGGTGCTGGTCGCGGGTGCGGCCTGCCTGCGCGGGCCGACCGGCTCCCGGGCCGCGGCGGTGCGGACGACCGGGCTGGTGCTGCTGGTGGTGTTCCTGCTCGGGCCGGTCGTGCACGCGTGGTACGCGCTGTGGTGGGTGCCGTGGGCCGCGGCGTCGTGGCGGGGTCCGCGGTGGCTCTCGGTGCTGGTGTCCGTCTCGCTGCTGCTTGGCGTGACCGCGCCGCTCGACTCGTCGCTGGACGGAGCACACGCCGCCCTCGCGCTCACCGCGGTGCTGGTCGCGGGCGTGGGTGGTGCCCTGCTGCTGGCGTCCCGGCGGGTGCCGGTCGCCGCCACGCCGGGTCGGGCGGCTCAGCCGGCCAGCGTGTCCTGACCCGCGGCGAGGCCGGAGGACCTCCCGTCGGCAAGCCCGTCGGCGAGCCCGGGGTTCAGGCCGCGCCCGTGCCGGGCGTGCATCGCCAGCATCGCCGTGGTCGTGGCCGACCAGGGGAACTGCTCTGCGCGGCGGCGTGCCGCTCGACGCCGCGCCCGGACGTCTCGGCAGGCCAGCTGCAGCACCGCGTCGGCCAGCGAGTCCGGGTCCGGCTCGCCCCAGGCGCCCGAGGCGTCGTCGACGAGCTCGCGGGCGCCGCCGACGTCCGCGGTCACCACCGGGGTGCCGCAGGCCAGGGCCTCGAGCACGGCCAGCCCGAAGGTCTCGCCGGGACAGACCGAGAGGGCGATGTCCGCCGCGCGCAGCCGGCCGGCCAGCGCCGCCCGGCCCGCGACGTGTCCGTGGAACCGGATCGGCGCCCCGGCCGCGACCTGCTCGAGCTCGTCGCGGTGCGGGCCGGTGCCGTAGACGTCCAGGCGCACGTCGACGCCGCGGCGGTGCAGCGCGACGGCCGTCGCCACGGCCAGGTGCGGGCTCTTCTCGCGGGACAGGCGGCCCGCGTGCACCAGCCGCAGCGGTCCGGTGCGACGCCGGGCCGGGCCCGGCCGGAACGTGTCCAGGTCGACGCCGAGCGGGATCCGGTGGATCGACGTACCCGCCGCCCGGGCGACCGCGCCGAACTCGTCGGCAGCGAACTCCGAGGTCACCACGACCGTGTCGAACCGTCGGACCAGGAGCCGGTTCAGCACCGCCACCGGTGGCGCGATCCCCGACTCCCACCCGGTGCGCAGGCTCAGCATCGCGTCGAGGCGCTCGTGGGAGAACAGCACCGACCCGACGTCGTTGCGTCGCGCCCACCGGGTCACCGGGAGCAGCGTGGACTTGTCGGAGACCTCCACCGAGGTGGGGGAGAACTGCTCCAGGATGTCCACCACGCGCCACGGCTCGAGGATCAGCCGGTAGCCGCCTCCGACCCGGGGAGCCCGCACCTGCACCACGTCGCCGGCGTCGGTACTGGTCCGCGCGTCGCGGGGCCCCGGCACCACCAGGAGGCGCTCGGCGCCGGCCTCGACGTAGCCGGCGCCGAGCCGTTCCACCGCGGTCTTCATGCCACCCGAGGCAGGGCCGATGAAGTTGGCCAGCTGGGCGATGCGCACCCGTCAGGCCGCGCTGGGCAGGCCGTGCGGAAGCGACACCGCGGTGTAGTGGCCGGCGACGAGCTCCTCCACGACGCTCGCCCAGGACCGGCCCTCCACCGCGGCGAGCGCAGCCGTCGAGAGCTGGTCGCGCAGGTCCGCGCTGCCGGCCAGGATCGCCACCGCCCGGCGCAGCGACCGCCGGTCCTCGGGGTCGTAGAGAAGGCCCGTCGACCCGTGCGTGACGAGGTCGAGCGGGCCGCCTGAGGCAGGAGCGACCACGGGCACGCCACTGGCCTGGGCCTCCTGGACGGTCTGGCAGAAGGTCTCGTGCACCCCCGTGTGCACGAAGGCGTCGAGCGAGGCGAAGGCCATCGCGAGGTCCTCGCCGCGGAGCATGCCGGTGAACTTCGCCGAGGGGATGTGCTGTTGCAGCCAGCCGCGTTCGGGCCCGTCGCCGATCACCACCAGCCGCACCCCGGGGACACGTGCGACCTCGGCGAGCCGTCGTACCTGCTTCTCCTGCGCCAGCCGTCCGACGTACCCGACCACCACACGCCCGCCCGGGAGGGAGGAGGAGCGGGCCCAGCGGGCGTGCACCTCCTCGTTGCGTCGCTGCGGCGAGAACAGGTCCAGGGAGACCCCGCGCCGCCACAGGTGCACGTCCCGCACGCCCATCGCGGCGAGCTGCTCGGCGGAGGCGCTCGACGGCGCCAGCGTGCGGTCCGCGCGCCGGTGGATGCGGCCGACCCAGCGGTTGACGACCGCGTCCGCGCGGATCCCGTAGTGGCGCATGAACCCGGCGATGTCGGTCTGGTACACCGCCAACGTCGGGATGCCGAGCCGGCGGGCGGCACGCAGGCCAACGGCGCCGAGCAGGATCGGGGAGGCGAGGTGGACCACGTCCGGGCGGAAGTCGGCCAGCGCCTGCTCCACCGCGTCGTCGGGCAGCCCGAGCGGGAACGAGCGGTAGCCGGGCAGGCCCATGGACCGGACCCGGACCACCGGCACACCGCGGTAGTCGCGCAGGCCGGGCCCGGGCGCGACGACCAGCGGCTGGTGGCCCTGGCGCAGGAGGTGGTCCACGACGTGGCGGACCGTGTTGGTGACGCCGTTGACCTGCGGCAGGAACGACTCGGTGACGATCGCGACGCGCATGGCCTCACCGTGGCGAGCCGCCGTGAACGGTCGGTGTCCTGCGGGTTCGCGGCGCGCGAAGTCTTCGCAGCGGGGGACCTTCGGGACTGTCGGTCCCAGCAGGCGGGCCGGTTGACTGGACGTGGAGGTGGGGAGGATGCGGCGAGGGGTCCTGGTCGGTGGGGTGCTGGTGCTGGTCGTGCTGCTGGTCGCGGGGTGCGCGCCGGGGCCCAACGAGATGGCGGGGACGGGCGGTACGGCGGACGAAGCCGGGTTCTGGCTCGGTCTCTGGCAGGGGATGATCACGCCGGTGACGTTCCTGATCTCGTTGTTCCGCGACGACGTGAACATCTACGAGGTGAACAACAACGGCAACTGGTACGACTTCGGCTTCATGATCGGCGTGTCTCTGGTGTTCTCGGGCGGGGCCGGCGGATCCGCGCGCGCCCGGCGCTGAACGGCGCGGGTGCTCGCTAGGTTGACGACGTGAGCACCGACAACGACGAGCTGATCGCGTCCGCGACCGAGTACCTGAACCCGCACCAGGTGGGGGACCGGGTCTTCGGCACGGTGGCGGCGACCCTGGTCACCGACCGTGGCACGTGGTTCCACGGCGTGTGCATCGACACCTCCTCCGGCACCGGGTTCTGCGCCGAGCACGCGGCGATCGCGGCGATGGTCACCGCCGGGGAGTACCGCATCGCCCGGATCGTCGCGGTGGTGCGCGACGACGACGGTGTGCTCTGCGTGTACCCGCCGTGCGGGCGGTGCCGGGAGTTCATCCGTCAGGTCGACCCGGGCAACGTGGAGACCGAGGTGGTGCTCGGTCGGGACCGGTCCGCGCGGCTGTCGGCGTTGCTGCCGGAGACGGCGAAGCTGCCGCTGGACTGAGGGCCGACGGTCGACCGAGCCCGTCTCAGGCGCCCGCGGCCCTCTCCGCGGCGCTCCGTTCCACGCAGAACTCGTTGCCCTCGGGGTCGGCGAGCACCGCCCAGCCGGTGCCGTCGGGCCGGCGGCGGTCGTCGACGAGGTGGGCGCCCATCCCGAGCAGGCGCTCCACCTCCGCGTCCCGCGGTCCGTCCGGCTGCAGGTCGAGGTGCACGCGGTTCTTCACCGTCTTGGGGTCGGTCACCGTGACGAACAGCAGGGTCGGACCCTCGGGCAGGTGCACCGTCGCCTCCGGGTCGCCGGGCAGGTCGGCCTCGTCGAGCGGTGCGCCGGTCACCTTGCTCCACCATGCGGCGAGGGCGTAGGGGTCGGCGGAGTCGATGGTGATGTGCCGGACGGTCGCGGTCACGCTGTCTCCTCGTCGTCGGTGACGGTGTTGTCGTCGCGGAGACGAGTATTGCCTCCGCCGTGCCACGCCACTGCGGGCCGCGCCGGGACGGGACCGAGGCGCAGCACCATGACGCCGACCAGGATCAGGCCGACCGCCGCCGCGTCGAGCAGACCGATCGGCTCGTCGACCAGGAGCCACCCGATCAGCAGCGCCACCACCGGTGGGATGTAGGTGGCGCTGGAGGCGGTGATCGCGCCGAGCTGCTCGACGATGAAGTAGTAGAGGATGTAGGCGACGCCGGTGCCGAGCAGCCCCAGCCCGACGACCACGCCGACCAGCGCCGTGGTTTCGGTCGTGATCTCGGAGATCCCGCTGTAGTCGGTGACGACCGCGAGGCTGAGCAGCGCGAAGCCCATCTGGTACGTCGTGAGGGCAGCTGCGGGGATCGCGAGCCCGCTGAGGAACCGTCGCGCGTACACGAACGAGAGACCGACGCTGGCCGAGCCGAGCAGCATGAACAGCACCCCGGTCCGGTCGACCCCGCCCACCGCGTCCCAGGGCCGGGCGATCAGCAGCACCCCGCCGAAGCCGACCAGCACACCGAGGCCTCTGAGCGGGGTCACCCGTTCGCTGCGCAGCAGGACGGCCGCGCTGATGAACGTGAACAGCGGGATCGCCCCGCTCAGGGCACCGGCGATCCCCGACGCCAGCAGCGACGTGCCCGCAGCGAAAGCGAAGTAGTAGAGGCTGGTGGCCAGCAGCGACATCACGAAGAAGTGGTGGGCGTGGCGCAGGTGGCGCCGGTCGAGGACTCCCCTGACGACGGCGTAGGCGAGGATCGGGACGAAGCCGAACAGCACACGCAGGAACGTGATCTGGCCTGGCGTGACCAGCTCGGCGGCCCACTTCATGAAGATGAAGTTGCTGCCCCAGATCAGTCCCAGCGACAGGAATGCCGCCGCGGCGAGATTGCGCATGCGGCCGAGTCTGTCACCGCTCCCGCGTTCGCCTTCCGTGCAGCCGCGGGTCGGTCACGTCAGCCATGGTGCCGCTGTCCCGGCACCGTCACGACCCACGCAGCACCGAGCTGCGGTGGCGGTACTCCTCCTCGTCGATCTCCCCGCGGGCATACCGCTCGTCCAGCAGCTGTTGCGCGGCGCCGGCCGGGCGAGCCGGGCTCGTCTGGTGTCGCGTGGACGGCGTCCCGCCCTGCCCGCTGCGGAGCACCAGCAGGACCAGCGTGGCGATCATGCCGGCGAAGAGCAGGAGCAGCAGCACCAGGATCAGCCAGCCGGCCCAGCCCACCCCGTCGTGCATCCTCCACCGACGGTCGTAGTCGTCCCACGGTTGGAGAGTCGCGATACCGATCAGCCAGAGCATGTCCCCTCCGACCTGCCCGGTCCACCGGCCCCAGGCGGGCCGGGCATCGGGCGTCATGGGGCCGCTTCCATCGGACCGTCGCCGACCGGTGTCCGGCCAGAGGCCAAGGTCCCACGATGGTCCGTGCGCTGCCGGATGCCGGATTCGGTGTCGCCGCGCGCTGCCTGGCCGTGGCCGGGTCGGTCGGTCCCGACCCATGCTGCCTGGTGTGGAACCGCTGTGGTGGGGTAGGAAAGCGGGTTGAGACAACTCGGGAGGAATCGATGACCACGTACGACCAGCCGACCCAGACCGTCCGGACCGTCGATCCGGCGGAGGACGAGACGAGGTACCACGGGGCCGCGACGGACGAGACCCAGGTCCACGGGACCGCGCAGCCCGCGGCGCAGGGCTACCAGTCGGCGGGGGCTGAGCTCGAGGACGAGATCGACCCGGAGGGCCGTCAGCGGGAACGCTTCGGCGGCCTCAACTGGGGCGCGAGCTTCTTCGGATGGCTGGTCGCGTCCGGTGTGGCGATCCTGGTGTCGGGTCTGCTGGCCGGCGGCGTGGTCGCGCTCGGTGGGTCCGCCGACCTGCTCCAGGCGGAGGCCGTCGGCCAGGGCAACGTCGAGCTCGCCGCTGCGGCGATCCTGCTCGGCGTCCTGGCGCTTGCCGCCTACACGGGCGGCTACGTCGCCGGGCGCATGTCCCGCTTCGACGGCGGTCGGCAGGGCGCCGGGGTCTGGGCGATCGGCCTGCTGATGACGGCGGTCGTCGCCGGCCTTGGGTACGTGGGCGCGACGCGGGCGGACCTCCTCGACTCCGTGAACCTGTCCGCCTCCGAGCTCGGTGGCGCCGTCCCCGCAAGCTATGCAGCGGCCGCGGGCGTGGGCGCCGCGATCGTGCTGCTGCTCGCAGCAGTGGCCGGGGGCAAGGTCGGCTGCCGCTACCACCGGAAGGTCGACGCCGCCGCCCTCGGCTGAGCAGCCGACCCACCCGCGGGGGCCATTGAGCAACCCCTCCCCGCGGGTCGACACTGACGTCGGGGGAGGCAGCATGAACCGCACCTCGACGCCGCTGCGGGTGGCCGCTGCGGGTTGCGCACTGGCCGTCGCGCTGATGCTCGCCGACACGCTGGCCGGCGGTTCCGACCTCCGGTCCGGGCTCGTGCCGCTCAGTCTGGCGGTCGTGTGCCTGGCGGGGGCGGTCACGGTCTGGACGGTGGCCGCCTGCGAGCTCGGGGTCCCGCGGCGTCTGGCCGCCGCCTGTGCTCGGCTGGTCGCAGTGGCCCTCGTCTGGGTCGCGGGGTTCTTCCTCTCCCTGGCAGTGCTGGCGATGCTGGGCTCGGACCTCCTCAGCGCCGACACCGATCTGACATCGTTCGGGACGCTGCTCACCAGCGTGGTCACGCTGGTGGTCGTGCCGGTGGGGCTTCTGGTACTCGGTGTGTGTCTGCTGCGAGACCGGAGGCTGCCGCTGACGCTGCGCCTGGAACCCTGGCTGCTGATGGTGCTGCTCGCGGGTGGAGTGGCCGTGCTCGGAGCCCTGCCCGAGGGCCGGGAGGTCGGGGCGCGGCTCGGTCTCGTGACCGCCCTCGCCGGTGTCGTCGCGCACCTCGGCTCCGGGATCCGGCGCCATTCCGTCATCGTGTCCGAGCCGAACGCCCCCGGTCAGCCGAGCCCGTCGACGAATCCCTGACGCCAGCTGGTGTACCGCGGCCGCCACTCCAGCTCGCGCCCGGCCTTGGCGTTGGACGAGCCGCGGGCCGCGGTCATCATCAGCACGGCCAGCTCGCCGGCGAGGGGCCGGGCCAGCCAGGTCGGCAGCCGCCGTGGCGGTCGGGCGCCGCACGCCTCCGCGAGCACCGGCAGCCAGTCGGCCGCAGGAGCGGGGTCGTCGTCGACGACGTTGTAGACACCGGCTTCGCCGTGGTCCACGGCCTGGAGGGTGGCGCGCGCGGCGTCCTCGATGTGGATGAACGACCACACGCCCGTCCCCGCGCCGACGATCGGCAGCCGTCGCTGCTGCACCATCGTGAGGACCTCGCCGCCCCTGCCCAGCGAGGTGCCGGGCCCGTAGAAGCCGCCGTACCGGAGCACGATCCCGGTGAGGCCGGCGGCTTCCGGCACGACCTGCTCGATGTGCCTGATCGCGGCCAGGGTCTCCTTGGAGGCTGCGGCGGGACGGGGGTCGAGCCCGTCGTACTCCGTCTTGACCGGGCCTCCGCTGCGGGGGTTGGTCCAGCCGGTGAAGCTCTGCGCGATGAACCGCTTCGCTCCGGCCGTGCGTGCCGCGTCCAGGAGCAGGTCGGTGCCCGTGGTTCTCAGCCGGTTGGTCAGCGTGAACGTCCGGTCCAGCTTCTTGAGACTGCCGATCCCCTTGAGCGAGGTGAGCTGGTGGATCACGACGTCCGGGGCGGCTGCGGACACCGTCGCCGCGACCGACTCGGCGTCCAGCCCGTCCATGAGGGCCGGCTCGGCTCCGAGACGCTCGAGGGTGGCGAGGTTCGCCTCCGTGCGGGTCGTGCCCACGACGTCGTGGCCGGCGTCGACCAGCAGCGGTGTCAGCACCCGTCCGAGCGCGCCGGAGGCCCCGGCGAGGAAGATTCTCATGGCTCTCGTCCTTTCTCTCGTCCCCTCTGACGAGGAACGCCCTGCGTTTGTGACAGCCCTGTGGTTGCATCGGGTGCGTGGACGACCTCACCGCGGCGCACGACGAGCTTCGACCGCTGATGTTCTCCATCGCCTACCGGATGCTCGGCAGCGTTGCGGAGGCCGAGGACGTGGTGCAGGAGGCCTTCCTGCGCATGCACAAGAGCAGCCTCGACGGAAACCGCCCGTCCTCGCCGTCCGCGTTCGCGACCACGGTCACCACCCGTCTCGCCATCGACGCGCTCCGCTCTGCCCGGCACCGGCGAGAGCGGTACGTCGGGCCCTGGCTGCCCGAGCCGCTCGTGGAGTCCGACGACATGGACCCGGCCTGGCGGATGGAGATGGACGACTCGGTGTCCCTGGCGTTCCTCGTCGTCCTGGAGCGCCTGTCGCCGGTCGAGCGTGCGGTGTTCCTCCTCCGCGAGGTGTTCGGCTACGAGTACGTCGACATCGCGGGTGTCGTGGGGAAGAGCGAGGCCAACTGTCGTCAGCTGTTCGCCCGTGCCCGACGCCGCCTCGCGGAGGACGAGCCGAGGTTCGAGCCCCCTGCGGAGTACCACCGGGTGCTGTCCCGCCGGTTCCTGGACGCGGTCCGCGACGGGGACGTGTCCGGTCTCGAGCGCCTGCTCGCCGACGACGTCGTCCTCTACGCCGACGGAGGTGGGAAGGCGCCGGCGATCCAGAAGCCCGTGGTCGGCGCGACCCGGGTGGCACGCTTCCTCGTCGGTCTCGGGCGACGTGGGCAGCAGTTCGGGGTGCGGATGGAGGTCGTGACTGCGAACGGGCAGCCGGCGGTGCGGGTGCTCTCCGCCGGCGGCGCGGTCCTCGGCGTTCTCGTCCTGGAGATCGTCGGAGGCGGGGTCGTGGGCCTGCGCAACCAGGTCAACCCGGAGAAGCTGCGTCACCTCGGGGAGGTCGGTGACCTGATGGCGATGGTCGGCGAAGGTCCGCGGCAGTCTCCGTGACGGGCCGGGCCCTGTCGGGCTGGGTCAGGCCTTCGGCTCGTCCCCCTGCGATCGGCCCCCGCGTGCCTGCCAGCCGGCCGGAGGGTCCTCGCCGACCCGACCGTCCACCGCCTCGCGGAGCAGGTCGGCATGTCCGGTGTGCCGTCCGTACTCCTCGATGAGGTCGCAGAGGAGACGGCGCAGGCTGGCATGGCGACCGTCCGGGCCGGCGACGTGGACGGGCTGGTCGAGACCGCCGTCGGCCAACGCTGCGTCGAGCCTCGCGCGGGACCGTTCGACGGCGGCGTCCCAGAGCGCATAGAGCTGGTCGGGGGTGTCGTCCGCGGCGGAGGTGAACTCCCAGTCGTTGCTGCCGTCCCAGCCGGTGGCCTCCCACGGCGCACCGACCGGTTCGCCGCGCAGCTTGGCGGTGAAGACGTAGTCCTCCTGGGCGGCGAGATGCTTGAGCAGCCCGCCGAGGGTCAGGGAGGAGGCGCCGACGCGCGTCTGAAGCCCGGCGGCGTCGAGGTCGTCGGCCTTCCAGCGGAAGGTCGTGCGCAGGCGGTCGAGCGCACCGAGGAGGTGCTCGACCTCCGTGCCGGCCAGGGGTGGTTCCCACGGGTAGTCGGTGTCGGCCATGGCGCCACCGTAGACCTCGCTGCGCTCGCGAACGGTGTCGGTGGGGAGGCATAGTCTGCTCGGAGAAACGATCCGAACGTCACAGGGGGCCGCATGACCACGCTCGACAACCGACCGAACACCGCCCTGCTCGTCATCGATGTGCAGAACGGCGTCGTGGGAGAGGCGTACGAACGGGACGACGTCGTCGCCAACATCCGCACCCTGGTCGACAAGGCACGCGCCGCCGACGTCGACGTCGTCTGGGTGCAGCACAACAGCGACGAGCTGCCCCGGGACAGCGAGAGCTGGCAGTACGTTCCCGAGCTCGTGCGGCGCGACTCCGAGCCGGTGGTGCACAAGAGGTACGGCGACTCCTTCGAGGAGACCGACCTGGAGCCGGTGCTCGCCGCCCGCGGTGTCGGTCGGCTCTTCGTCGCGGGCGCGCAGACCGACGAGTGCATCCGCTCGACCCTGCACGGTGCGATCACCCGTGGCTACGACGCGACGCTGGTGGGCGACGCCCACACGACGGAGGATCTCTCACCGTACGGCGCGCCGCCGCCCGACAAGGTCATCGCCCACACGAACCTGTACTGGAAGTACCACACGGCTCCCGGCCGGACCGCCGGGACGGTCGACACCGCCGACGTCGACTTCGCCGCGAGCCCCAGCACCTGAGGCTGAGCCGGCCACCCGCCTTGCCGGGCCGCGACCACGGTGTCGCGGCCTGGCGCTGTGCGAGAGTTCTCGGATGCGCCTACCCGATGACGTTGCCGACGTGACGAGGAGCTATCTCCACGAGGTGGACCGAGCACTGCCGGGGCTGGTCACCGGGCTGTACCTGCATGGTTCCTTGTGCTGGGGCGAGTTCTTCGCGGGCAGCGATGTCGACTTCGTGGCGGTGCTCGACCATCGACCCGGCCGCGAGGAGCTGCGCGCGCTCGAGCTCGTGCAGTCCGCGCTGACCGAGACGTCCGCGGTGACCTTCGACGGCTTCCACTGCACAGCCCGGGACCTCGCCAAGCCTCCCGCCGAGTCTCCCCCTCTGCCGGTGTTCTACGGGGGACGGTTCGAGGAGCACGGCCACCTGGACGTGCACCCGGTGACCTGGCATGAGCTGGCGGAGCGTGGCATCACGGTCCGTGGCCGGCCGCCCGCCGACCTGGGCATCCACACGGACCGGGAGGCCCTGCGGACCTTCACCCACAACAACCTCGACACCTACTGGCGGAACACCTCCGAGCAGCTCGACCGGGCCACCGATGACGAGATCGGCGAGCTGGAGTGGACCGCCGAGTGGTGCGTGCTGGGGGTCGCGAGGCTCCACCACCTGCTGGCCACGGGGGAGCTCACCAGCAAGAGCGGCGCGGGACGTCACATCGTCGAGCACCTTCCCGAGGAGTGGCATCGCATCGGCCAAGAGGCTCTGCGGCTGCGTGAGAGGCCCGAGGACGCCAGCCTCTACTCGTCCGCGGGGGAGCGCGGCGCCGACGTCCGGGCCTTCGTCGCCTGGGGCATCAAGGACGGACTGGCCCTGTGAGGTCCTCCAGCTGCAGACGCTCGAGCGGGACCGCGGCATAGCCTGATGTGATGGATCCGGAGGTCGAGTCCGCACTGGCCTTGTCGAGCCTTCGTGACCTGCCCCGCAGGATCCTCGAGCCCCTCTTGGGCGGTGCTGTAGAGACAACGCTTCCTGCGGGATCGGTGAGCACGCGTGAGGGTGAGCTCGTCCGCCACGTCGAGCTGGTGGTCACGGGTGCGGTTCGGCTGTTCGTCGTGGCGCCCGATGGCCGCACCATGACCGTGCGGTACTGCCGCGCCGGCGCGCTCATCGGAGCGGTCTCGCTGTTCACGCCCCGGTACGCAACACCCGTGACCACTCAGGCGCTGGTGGACTCCAGGCTGCTGAAGATGCACGCCGCGACCGTGAGACGCGCTGCCGCTCGAGACGTGAGCGTCGCGGGTGCCTTTCTGCAGGAGCTCAGTGAACGGGTGATGAGCCTCGTCTACGAGATTCCTGAGAGCGCCTTCGCGACGGTGAGGCAGCGGGTGGCCCGACATCTGCTCGACCTGTCCCTGGGGCCAGCCGTCGTACAGCAGCCGGACGCGGGGAAACCACACGAGCTGGTCGTGCGCCAGAGCCAGCAGGAGCTTGCCGACGCGGTGGGAACGGTCCGTGAGGTCGTCGTCCGCGTCCTCCGGGAGCTGCGCACGGAAGGCATCGTCGAGACGGGACGTGATCGGATCGTCATCATCGATCCTGCCCGTCTCGCCCGGGAGGTCGAGTGGAACAGAAGTTCCTGACAGAGGGGCTCAGGCGAGCAAGCCTGTGGTCATGAGCTTGGTGGGACTTGGTTCGAGGAGGACGCCATGACTACCCAAACTACTGACCTCGTTCGCGATGGCTACGAGGCGTTGTCCCGTGGTGATGTCCAGCCGATCCTCGGGATGCTGGACGACCAGATCGAGTGGAACGAGGCCGAGCACGTGACCTACTGGCCGGGGGGCGCCTTCACCGGCCCTGACGCGGTGCTCGAGGGCGTCTTCGCTCGGATCGCGGACGACTTCGACGGGTTCCGTGTCGACGTCGAGCGCATCAGCGAGCTCGGGTCGACGATCCTGGTGGAGGCCCGTTACCGGGGAACAGTCAGGTCGACCGGGCGGCAGCTGGACGCACAGGTCGCCCACGTCTGGGAGTTCCGCGACGGCAAGGCGGTCCGTTGGCAGCAGTACACGGACACCTGGCAGTTCGCGGAGGTGACCCAGGTCGCCGCGCCGCGCTGACCGGTGCAGGGGCCGGGAGGCACGCGGAGGGCCGCCGGACGAAATGACCGGGCCGGGAACGACGAAGCCCCAGGTGAAAGACGGGCTCTCCCTGGGGCTTCGCGTTGGAGCGGATGACGGGAATCGAACCCGCATGTTCAGCTTGGGAAGACGGCAAGAGCCCATGCCGATCGTGTCAGCTGGCGGTCTGATTGTGCGTGGGTTGGCTGTCGATGGCCACGAGTTGTTGCACGCGCATCGCACGGCCGCTTTCCAAGTCGACTCCGAATTCGCGACCATCCATGACCTGGGTCTCACGCTGAGCACGTTGGTCGTCCGACGCTTACGAACAGTGGTGAACTCCTGCGACTGAAACTAGAACTGAGACTGTTGATAGTCGGCAGCGGGTCCGGCGTGTGGGGTTCCCAGATCGATCAGGGTTACCACGTCCGACGCTGACCGAACGTCCCCGAAACTCCTGTACACGACGTGCAGAGTGGCGTTGTGGTCCTGGTCGCGTACTGCGGCACAGGCATCGGCCACCAGGATGACTCGGTAGTCGAGCGTTGAGGCGTCGCGAACCGTCGACTCAACGCAGACGTTGGTGACCGTGCCCGTGACGATCACGGTCGTGATCCCTCGCTCAGCGAGGAGATCGTGCAACTGGCACATCCCCGGGAAGAATGCGCTCGCGCCCGTCTTCTCGACGACGAGGTCGTCGAACTCGACGTCCAACTCCTTCCAGAGTCGGTCTCTGGGTGCGCCTTCGCCGCCGGACTTCGTGTACATGTCGGCCACCCAGTTCCCGCGGAACTCGCGTGTGACGTTTGACGGCGCCTCATTGCGTGGAACGACCCAGCTGATGGTTCCGCCCTGGTCGCGAAGTTTGGCTGCGAGGCGGTTGACGTTCGGCACAATCCCGCGGCAGTAGGCCGACTCCTCTGCGAAGAACGGCACGATGTCAACGACGACGAGCGCCGTCCGGCGTGGCTCCAGCCATTCGTACGCGTGCCGGCGGCCGCGTCTTGACTCCTGCCTCTGGATCTCGCGAGGCTCGATAAGCCACTGATGGTGCGCCACGTCGCTCATAGACCAGATTCCTCCGAGGGTGCATCGCCGAACCGCGAGTATCGATGATTTGGCGTCGGACCTCGCTGCGACAGGCCGAGGACGGCGCGAAGCGCCGCCCGCAGGCCGGAGCGCCGGCGGAGCCGGCGCCTTGATCCTGTAGAGGCGTACGCGGCAAACAGACGGCCCGGTTGGCTGTCCTGTGCCGAGTGATGCGTGACGAAGCCGTGCCAATTTATGTGCGACTCCGCTGTCGCGCGACTCGTGACGGAGCCCAGCAATGGCTGAATGCGATGTCAAGCCCGAGGCGCTGCTACTCGCCGACTCGTGCGTCTGCACCAGCTGGCAGATGATCGGGAAACAGTGTCGACGACGCCTACCCGCAAAGCCTTGTGAAGACGAGAGTAGCCACGACTGACGGGCAAGTGCAGCCCTCGCGCCGGTTGCAACGAGAACTTTTACCCTATTCGGTGGTGATCAGGCTTTCCGGAGCTAACGGCTCTGGCATGCTGGCGCCGCGCTGACTCCACGCGAGACATCGCGACCATCACTGTTGGTTCACTCGAGCGGGAGTTAGTTGTGCGCGGGTTGCGTCTTGGAGTTTTCGTTGCTGCCATTGCTGTGATTATCCCTCTAGCCTCTTACTCCCCAGCCCGTGCCGAAATCACTTCGGTGGGAGTCGTTCCGGTTTCGAATGTCCGCTTAGTCAATACGGAGAGTGGACTGGGTGATTCTGGAGGCGCATTCCAAGCTGGGGAAACGCGTAGTTACAGCATTCGAGGCGTCGCTGGGCTCCCGGCTTCCGGCGTCGGGGCCGTGCTGCTAAACATTGCGATTACTGGCACATCCAGCACTTCCGAAGGATCACTGATTGCCTTCCGCGCAGATAGCGTGCGGCCGTCCGTTACGAATCTGCGAATCCGAGCAGACGCGGTCCCAGAAAACAACACAGCGCTCGTTGAGGTGTCCAGTGACGATCGCTTCAGTATCTATACCTCAACCGGAGCAACTAGCATCATCGTCGACGTTGAGGGGTATGTGCCAGACTCCACGGGCACGACATCGACGACGGTGAGGGCACTGGACCCGAAGCGTCTCTATGACTCAAGGACCGACTCCGCGGGGCCCTTGGAGCCGACTGAGTATCGTGACGTCACCATTGCAGGTACCGGCGGTGTCCCTAGCGGAGTGACGGCAATATTCGCCAATATCACCGTACTCGGTGCGACAGGTGACGGGTACATCAAGGCAATGGCTGGGTCCCAGGCCGCGTCGAGCGTCGCCCCAACCGCTCGCTACTCACCGACCGGAAACGATGCAACTGGGGTGCTCGTCCCCCTAGACGCCGATGGAGTCTTGCGTCTCTACAATTACGTCGGGGGATCAGATGTCGACGTTGTAGTTGACGTGCAGGCCTACGTGACCAGTCCAACTTCGACTAGCGACAACACCTTTCATCCCGCAGTGTCGCGCGTTTACGACTCGCGCAGTGACTCGGCACTAGCCTCTGGTGCTGAGCGCGCGATCCCGTTGGGAGGAACCCTGGGCATTCCGGTCGACCGTAGTGTTCCGGTCGTCGTTAACCTTACGGTTCTGCAACCCGGCGGCCCTGGATACGTGCGCATCTGGAACGCCGACTTCGAGGAACCGGTAACGTCGAACATCAACTTTCGGGCTGGGGAGTCCACGTCCAATCTCTCTATCGTGGAGACGAATCCCGAAGGTGACATCGTGGTGAGCAACCACAGCGACTCGGCCCTCAATTTCGTCCTGGACTCGCAGGCCTGGTTTACGCCTCCCCCGCTCGACGTTGAGATTCCACCGATTGAGGAGACTCGCGAAGACGTCATCGTTCCCGAGGACGCTGAGGTTGTCGCGACCGAGATCAGCAACATGGGTGCGGAGGCTGAGCCGATGACGGCGCAGATGAATGAGATCGAAGAGAGCTGGACCGTTCTCGCTGAGGGGCCCGACGGTTCCCTGACGCCACTCAACTCCGAGGACGATGTCGATCCGTCAATGTCCCTGATGAGCGCTCAGTCCGCTGGCACTTGGTGGGATGGTGTGTGCACCAACGGAGAAAGCAAGTACGAGATCATCAAGCTTTGGCCGCGCCAGAAGTTCCCCGGCATGTCTGGTAGCGAGGCAAAGATGTACTGTGGCAAGGTCTCGAAGCCCAAGGATGACAATGAGAGCAGATTCGGTATCCGCCACATTCGCCGCGGGCACAAGGAGCAGTTCGTGACACTCGCGGCATACGAAGGATCCTCGTGGGGCACTC
This sequence comes from Nocardioidaceae bacterium, assembly GCA_035457605.1. Classification (GTDB taxonomy): domain Bacteria; phylum Actinomycetota; class Actinomycetes; order Propionibacteriales; family Nocardioidaceae; genus Nocardioides_C. The sequence goes on along the minus strand of DATIBI010000199.1, from coordinate 6,471 downwards.
TGATGACCAAGGTGGGGACCAAGACGCTCAGCGATCCGTGGCAGGTAGGGCGCCGGGTCAGCGACGGGCATTGGTGCTACGAGAAGCGCTTCAGTTTCAAGATTAACTCTCGCGAATATGAGCGTCGAACGTTCGTCGTCATCCTTGGCAAGACGGGTCAGCGAATCATGACTTTGTTCCCGAAGATATACTCGCCGATCGCCGGGTCCTACTGTTATACCCACCACTTTAACTAGCCGTATGGAACAAATTGAGGCAGTAAGGCGAGGGCTCGAGAGTATTCGGCTCCCCTTCCTCTCGGTCCGAAGCGTCTTTCTTACTGAGCGCCGGGGGCTTCTTGGCGTCGAGCCGCACGTCGGGATAGTCATAGGCGTCAGAGATGTGGACGGTCGACGAACTATCTTCGAGCGCACTCTGTATCACACGCTGAATGAGGTTCGTTTGGAGGCTGCTGGCCTCATAGACCGCTCGGTCTTTGCCAGAAGTGTCGCGGGGATGGTCGAGCGAACGGCTCGTGACGCCGCGATGCTGCCCGACGAGAATACCAAGTGGTTTCGAGACGGATATGCGATCGTGCAGCAGACCGGCGGACTTGAGAGCAAACCATGTAGGCGGCATCGCGGCCTGCTCCTCTCTCGGCTAGAGTCGCAAGACTGCAAAGTCGTGAAATATGCGAACTTGATAGTTATTGCTCGAGCACACCAGGACCAGTATCTCCATTTTGCTGATGCTTCCTGGTGCGCATATCTCGCGTATCACGGTGTTCTATTGAGTGGCGATGCCACCTGGGCGTACGACGACCTGGACGAGATGACCGCGGGCGGAGAGTCGCATATTGGCCTTACTGACGGCGGCCTCGAAAACTGGTGGGTGTGACGTGATCTGCTGGTCGGAGGTGCCCGACCGACCTTAAGCCCGCTATCGAAGCTGGCGGGCGGCTGGTCCGACACCCGGCGCCCAGGGGAGCGTGCGGCGCATGTCGTTCAGTGGCGTTTGCGGGCTTCCCGGTATCTGAGCGCGTTCACTGGGCGGCGATTCTGGAGGGCGTGCCGGTCCGGCGTCGGTGCCGAGGTCCTTCTCGCGGCCACCGAGACTCGCCGCGCGCTGAGGGAACGCGTCGCAGGGACTGACACGCCATCAACACGAACCTCTTCTCGTGCTTTCGCGCTCCAGTCCACGGGGTGCCTGACCAGCTCTACCTGATTCGCGCGCGGCCGAAGAGTGCACTTCCCGTGCGGCTACTTTCGTGGACGGTGCTCATTCCAGTCTCGGATGCTTGCCGGTCGCCACAACTGCATTCGTCCCATCCGGCGGTCCGGTTCGGGCATCTGTTTGCGGGCGAGGTAGGAGCGAACAGTCGAAGGGGTGACAGAGAGGTAGTGTGCGACGTCGTTTGTCGTCCACCAGTCGTCGGGGAGGCCCTTTGAGTCTGTCACGAGGGTCAGATTACAGCGTTTGCGCTGGTCAGGTTGGTTGGCCGGCGTTGCGCACCTCGGCCTTGAAGTCGCGCACTCGGGGGTCCTGGTCGCGGGCCACCTCGGATATGACTTGGGCGAGTTCGCCGCCCACCATGAGGAGGGTTGGCATTGACTTTCGGGCCCCGTTTAGTGCGTTGTAGCCGTGGGTGAGGGCGGTGTCGAGGTCGCCTGCCCGTGCCGCTGCTGCCCCGAGGGTGATGTGGGCTTCGGCGTTTCGCATCGGACTGCGCTCCTGGCCGTTGGCCGCGGTTCCGAGTCGCAGGACTTCTTCGGCGTAAGTGACAGCGAGTGAGTCCTCGCCGACGTTTCGGTAGGCGTCCATGGCGTAGAAGTGCCATTTGGCCGGGTCAATCTGGAAGTGGTGGTCGGGGTTGCTTGGCCGGGGCAGGGATTCCAGGAGCGTTCGGCCCTTGTCGAGTGCGACCTCGACCTGGCGTCGGTTCTTCAGCCGGGCCCATGCCTTGATGCTCTGCGCGGCCAGCTGCACGCTGACACCTCGTTGACCGGCGGCGTCGATGCCGTGCTCGCTGGCGGCGACGACCTGGTGGTAGTCGCCGTTGGTGAGGGCGAACCAGGCGGACATCTCGTGGGCCCAGCCGATGATGTCGCGGTTGTCGATCTCGGCGCCAAGGTCCATCGCGAAGCGCCGTGTCGCCTCGGCGGCCACTTGGTCGCCTGCGTCGTACTCCACGCAGCCGACCAGCAGGGCCAGGAGACCGGCGAGGGAGAGAACCTCTCCGTGCTGGGGGTAGGTGAGTCGCTCACCGAGCAGCCGGGTGATGCGCCGGAGCCATTCTTGGCCCTCGATCCGTAGCTCGTTCGTGGGTCGGAAGCGGTACTCGGTGCAGAGGCGGTCCGCGGTGACCCGGACGGCGTGCAGGGTGGCGTCGTCGACCGTGGACCTGCGAAGGCGGGCGATCAGTTCCGCGGTGTCCATGCCCGCCGCGGTGATCAGGTGGGTGTCGGCGCTCCCGTCGGGTGGGAAGAGGTCGTCCTTGACGGTGCCGAAGGTGGCGGCCACATACCTGGCCCAGTGGGTGGGCCGGACCCTGCCGGCCTCCCACTCCTTCCACTGCCGCAGCAGGCTCTCTTGGGTGCCGCCCTCCTTGTTGCGGTTTTGCGCCGCGTAGGTCATGCGCAGGTTCGCGACGGCTTGGGGCTTGGACCAGCCCCGCGCCTCCCGCTCCCGGGTCATGCGAATGGCCCAACCGGGCCTTTCGTCCGCAGCCATGCCCTCCATACTGCCCGACCCGCCTAAACGCCCACCAGACCGACCTGAAGGGATACGGGGGGAGACGCATTTGTCCCGTCTTGTCATCTGTTGCACCACCTTCACGACGGTCAGTCTGGAAATCCAAGAGATGAACACCGATCCATTGACTACAGCAGTGGCGCTGCATACGGTCTACAGCGTAGCCGCTGTATTCGTGATCTGGAAGGAGTAGGCGTCATGGCAATTTCGCGGAGGTTCCCGATGCCGTTCGAGGTGGCGTTCCCGCTGGGGATCTACCTGATCGGGGAGGTGGAGCCGGTGGTGGACTACGACCGGTCCACGAAGGAGAGCAAGGTGCAGAAGTCCGATTCGGAGTCGGGCAAGCCGTTGTGGCAGGTGACGTGCCTGGACCCGGACCCGGAGGCGAAGAAGGCGCAGAAGACGGTGACGGTGAAGATCCCGGCGAACGTCGTGCCGGTGCCGCCGGAGAACAAGGACTCCTCGCCGTTCACGCCGGTGGTGTTCGAGGGGCTGACCGCGCTCCCGTGGATCGAGGAGTCCGGCAACTTCAGCAAGATCTCGTGGTCGTTCCAGGCCGAGGCGATGGCCGCCCCGGGCCGCAAGGCCAGCCCGTCGTCCGGGTCCTCGTCCGCTGGCTCGTCCAGTGGGTCCTCGTCGTCCAGCGGTTCGTCGAGCAGCTCGTCGGCCGCGGCCTGACCGGCCCGGGCATCGGATGTCTCGGGGGTGTGGGTGATGAGTGTGGTCGCGGTCGCCGTGGTGTTGGCGGCGTTGCTTGTTCTTCTGCTGCGGACCAACCAGCTGGGCCTGGGCTCGGCGCTAGTGGCGGTGGTGTTCGGGCTGGTGCTGGGCGCGACACCGGCCGGCCCGGCGCTGGACCAGGCGCTGAACCAGTCCGGCACCTGGGTATGGGGGCAGGTGAGGGGGCTGTGAACCGGCTTGGCGGAGACGTGCACGGCGGCCCGTTCCGGCTCAACGTCGCCAAGGTCAAGGTCCCGCTCTCGGCGGTGCTCGCCGCCTGGCTCGGATCCAAGGCGGGTGCCGGGCTGCTCTGGCTCGGCAGACACCCCCTCGTGGTGGCCCCGGTGCTGGCGGTGTGGCTGCTGGCCCGGGTGACGGACGCACTCGGCGGGGTGCCGCTGCTGCTGGTCCTGGTCCTCACGGTGGCGGGCCTGGTGGTGTGGCGTGTGAGGTGGCGGGAGTCGTTCACCCGGCAGGTCACCTGGCGCCTCCGAGGCCTGTGGCGGGGGCGGTTCGTGTACCGGTTCGCGTGGCAGCCGGCGATGGTCACCACCGGCCTCGCGGTCACCCTCGGTGCCCGGGAGTACCTGCCGAAGATCCGCTCGATCCGGTCTACCGGGTCCGTGGACCGGGTGCGGGTGCGGATGCTGCCGGGGCAGACGATGGAGGACTGGGCCGATGCGGCACCGCGGTTGGCGCAGACGTTCGCCGCGCAGGAGTGCCGCGTCCGGACCCTGGACGGCAAGCGGCAGGAGCTGGTGCTGTGGTTCCTGGTCCACGACCCGCTCACCCAGCCCGTCGAACCCTTCCCGGCCGCCCATCAGTCGGTGGACTTCACCGGGCTGCCGGTGGCCCGGCGGGAGGACGGGCTGACCTATCGGCTCCGGCTGCTCGGCACCCATCTGCTGGTGGTCGGCGCCACGGGCTCGGGGAAGGGCCCGGTTATCTGGTCCCTGATCACCGCCTTGGCCCCGAGCATCCGGGAGGGGTCGTGCCAGGTGTGGGCGCTGGACCCTAAGGGCGGGATGGAGCTGGCCGGCGGCCGGGGACTGTTCAGTCGGTTCGTGTACGGCGACCCCGACGACGCCGCCGACGACGGCCCCGGGAACGGGAGCGGCTATGAGGTGGAGTTCGCCCGGGTGCTCGAGGACGCCGTGACCGTGATGCGGAGAAGGCAGGCAACGCTGCGCGGGGTCACCCGGCTGCATTCGCCGACGCCGGAGGAGCCGCTGGTGGTGGTGGTGGTCGACGAGCTCGCCTCGCTGACCGCCTATGTCACCGACCGGGACGCCAAACGCCGGATCGCCGCGGCGCTGTCGCTGCTGCTCTCCCAAGGAAGAGCGGTCGGGGTGACGGTTGTGGGGGCGGTGCAGGACCCCCGCAAGGACATCGTGGCGATGCGGGACCTGTTCCCCACCCGGATCGCGCTCCGGCTGTCCGAGGCCGAGCAGGTCGCCCTGGTGCTCGGGTCCGGTGCCCGGGACCGCGGCGCCCGCTGCGATGCGATCCCGGAGTCCCTGCCCGGCGTCGGGTATGTGGGCATCGACGGGGTCGCCGAGCCGGTCCGGGTCCGGTTCTCCCACATCACCGACGCCCACATCGACGCCCTCGCCGCCGACCACGACCCCACCAGCAAGGTGACCGGCGAGCGGCCGGTGCAGCGGTCGGGGGAGGTGGCGGCATGACCCGGCGGGTTCCCGACGACGTGCCCACCGGGTGGATGCGCGAGGCGGCCTGCACCCGGTATCCGCGGCTGGGCTGGGTCAAGGACCCGCACCTGGTCGACGTGCGGGAGGAGGCCGCTATGGCCACCGTCTGCAACAGGTGTCCCGCGCTCGCCCTATGTCAGGCCTATGTCGAGGATGCGGACGTGGTCGGTGGGTTCTGGGCCGGTCACCACCGCACCCTGCACGGCCCCACCCTGCCGCTCGCACCGGAAGGAGACGCAGCCTGATGACCGCCCCGACCACCGCCGTCCCTCACTTCACGAACGAGGACATCCGGGAGGTCGCCGCCAACCAGGGCGTGTGCGTGCGGCCGGTGCTGCGCCGGGTCACCGACCAGCAGACCGGGCAGGTGCACAAGCTGGTGATCCCGTGCGGGTCGACCCGGGAGTACCTGTGCCCGCCGTGCGCGAAGAAAGCCCAGCGCCTGCGGATGCAGCAGTGCGCGGAGGGCTGGCACCTCGAGGACGACCCGCTGCCACCCGAACCCGATCCCGACGACGACCAGTCCGAGGAAGAGGATCCCGACGAGGACGGGGAGCAGGACGACAATGACGAGGACGACACGGGTGAGGGTCCGTCACGGCGGGTGCGCTCGACCCGGCGGCGCTCGGAGATGGCGGACCTGCCCAAGGTGCCGGCCGAGCACCGGTCGGTGGGGCGGACGTTCACCGCCCCGGACGGCACGGTGCACCGGCCGTCGATGTTCGTCACCGTCACCCTCCCCAGCTACGGGCGGGTGCACCCGTATCGGAAACACGGGAAACATGGCGGGCGTCAGCCGGGTGCGGGGTGTCCGGTGGACCCGGACACATATGACTACCGGGGTGCGGCGCTGGACGCGCTGCACTTCGCGAAAGCGTTCGACCGACTGATCCAGAACCTGCGCCGGTGTGCGGGGTTCAAGGTGCAGTACTTCGCCGCGATCGAGGAACAGCTCCGGCTGGCCCCGCACGTGCACATTGCGCTGCGGGGAGCGATCCCGCGGTGGATCCTGCGCCAGGTCATCAAAGCGACCTACTACAGCCTGTGGTGGCCACCCCACGACCGACCGGTCTACGTCCACCGGGTACCGGTCTGGGACCCCGAGACCGAGTGCTACCGGGACCCCGACACCGGCTTCCCGCTCCCGACCTGGGAGGAAGCCTTGGCGGAGGCCGAGGCGAGTGATCCGGAGCCCGCGCACGTGGTCCGGTTCGGCACCCAGGTCGACATCAAGGGCGTCATCGCACCCTCCGAGGACGCGAACCGGACCATCCGGTACCTGACCAAATACCTCACCAAGGCCGTGTCGGAG
>DATIBI010000198.1:0-20662 GCA_035457605.1 Nocardioidaceae bacterium | reverse complement strand
ATCCCGAACGCCTCGAAGCGGGAGCCCATGGCGAAGATCGAGGAGCCGGCCAGCTCGGCGTGCAGGTTCCGGCTGTAGCCGTGGAGCCGCACCACCTCGTCGAGGCCGAGCCGTTGGACCTGCTCGCGCAGGGGTCCGGCTTGGGACCCGGCCCCGAAGATGCGCAGCTCCCAGTCGGGGTGCTTGGCGTGGACGAGCGCCCAGGCGTCGACGAGCCTGTCGAACCCCTTCAACCGCTCGAGGCGGCCGGCGGCGGTCACGACCTTGGTGGTGTGGTCCGACAGGGGTCCGTGGTAGTCGGGTGCGGCGTTGGGCAACCGGCGTACCGGGATCTGGTGCCGGAAGAAGCGGCGGTACCGCTTGGCGTCGGTGCTGGTGAGCGTCAGGAACTGGTCCAGCCGGTCGAAGTGCCGACGCATGTCCTCGTGCAGCTCCTGGGGCCGCAGCCGGAACGGCACGTGGTCCTGCGCGACGCGCACCACGCTGTCCGGTGCGTGCTTGGCGATCGCGATGCTCACGCCCGGCTGCATGCCGATCACCGCCCCACCCTCGAGCGACTCGAGGTAGCGGACCAGCTTCCGGTCGGTGTAGGCGTTGTACTTGCGGTACCGCGGCTCCGAGCGGGGGATCACCTCACTGGGCCGGGCCGACAGCCGGGCTCGCCGGCGGTTGTGCGGCAGCCAGGGGAACCGCATGGGACGGGTGTCGGCCAGGGTGGTGAGAACGACGCCGTCGGGCATCCGGTGGACGGGCTCGTCGCCGGTGCGCATCACCGACACGATCTCGACGTCGTGGTGGGCCGCGAGCTCGCCGGCGAGGTGGCGAACCACGGTGAGCACGCCGCCGCCCGGACCGTACACGTCGTGCATGAGGAATCTGATCTTCACGTGTTGGGTCGTCTCCTGAGGTAGCGCGAGTGCGCCGGGAAAACGGTCACCCCAGGGTACGTGAGCGGCAGGGGTGACCGTCGTACCCGGGTGGGCGTGCCACCCCGGCTCCACTAGACTCCCCGCGACATGTCAGACAACCCTGCGGCGGCGCGTCCCGGCTCGCTCGACGGCAAGACCGTCTACCTGCACATCGGCGCGCCCAAGACCGGCACCAGCTACCTCCAGGCGCGGCTGGACGCCAACCCGGACGCGGTCAGCGGGCAGGGGATGCTCTGGAGCCGGCCGTGGTCCAAGCAGGTGCACGCCGCACGCGAGGTCAAGGCGCTCGCGCCCGGTGACTCGCTCCGCCCGGACGGTCCGTGGCAGACGCTGGTCGAGGAGGCGCGGGCCTGGAGCGGCCCGACCGTCCTGATCTCCATGGAGTGGCTGACCAACGCCGCCCCCCAACAGGTCGAGGCTGCGGTCGCGAGCCTCCTTCCGGCGCGGGTGGAGATCGTGTGCACTGCCCGTGACGTGGTGCGCACGCTGCCGGCGGCGTGGCAGGAGAGCATGCAGAACTACCGCACCTGGACCTGGCACGAGTACGTCGACGCGGTGACCGCGCCGGGGGAGCCGGCCCACCCCGGTGCGGTGGAGTTCTGGGGGCAGCAGGACATCGCCCGCGTGGCGCGGACCTGGACCACGCAGGTGCCCGCCGACCGGTTCCACGTCGTCACCGTCCCCGGCCGCGATGGAGGCTCGGGGCTGCTGTGGGAGCGCTTCTGCTCGGTGGTCGGGCTGGACGGCGCCGGGTTCGCCGAGCCGCGGCGCAGCAACCCGTCGCTGGGGGTGGTCTCCGCCGCCCTCATGCAGCGGGTGAACGTGGTGGCCCACGAGCGCGACGTGCGCCGCAAGGACTACCACCGGCTCGTCAAGCACACCCTGAGCAAGGGGATCCTCGCCGAGCGCCGGAAGGCGGAGGGCGCGATCGCGGTCCCGGACGAGGCGTGGCAGCGGCTCGCCGAGCGGTCGCGGGTGATGGTCGCCGAGCTCGAGCAGCTGCCGGTGCCGGTCGTGGGCGACCTCGCCGACCTGCTCCCGGAGCCGGCTGGTCCCGGCACCGACCCTCAGGAGGTCACCGAGCAGCAGATGCTCGAGGCCGCGGTGGACGGGCTGGTCGGACTGGTGCTGGACTCGGCCGCGCGGGAGCGGCGGCTCCAGCAGAAGATCGAGGCGCTCGGCGCCGGTGGGGGAAGGTGGCCCGACCGCCTCTCCACGTTGTGGCACAAGGCCCGGGCGCGAGCGCGCCGGGGCGTCCGGTGATGGGAGGAGCGCTCGCGTGAAGCCCCGAATTTTCCTGCACGTCGGCAGCCCGAAGACGGGCACGACGTTCCTGCAGCAGGTGCTCTGGTCGCAGCGGCCGGTGGCCCGCAAGCAGGGCCTGCTGCTGCCGATGAGGTCGTTCGACGACCACTACCTGGCCACGCTCGACGTGCGCGGTCTGGCGGGCAAGAGCAACCACCCGGCCCGCGCCGCCGGGATGTGGCGACGCATGGTCGAGCAGTCCCTGGACTGGTCGGGCAACGTGCTGATCTCCCACGAGCTGTTCGCCGGCGCGTCGCAGGAGCAGGCCCGGCAGGCGATGGCGGCGTTCCCCGACGACGCAGAGGTGCACGTCGTGCTCACCGCCCGGGACCTGGTCCGCCAGATCCCGGCCGAGTGGCAGGAGCACGTCAAGCACCGGTCGACGGAGACGTTCCCCGCGTTCGTGAAGGGGCTGCGCCGGGAGAACCCGGACGCGTGGTTCTGGAAGGTGCAGGACTACCCGTCCGTGCTGAGCCGGTGGGGCGGGCACCTGCCGCCGGAGCGCCTGCACGTGGTCACCGTGCCGCCCGCGGGCACCGACCCCTCCCTGCTGTGGGCACGCTTCGCCGGGCTGCTCGACCTCGACCCGTCCGCCTTCGAGCTCGGCGGTTCCCGGTCCAACACCTCGCTCGGCTACGAGCAGGCCGAGCTGCTGCGCCGGGTCAACGCCGAGCTCGGGGACCGGCTGCCGATCCCGGGCCCCTACCCGGCGGACGTGAAGACCGTGTTCGCGCAGCGGGTGCTCGCCGAACGCCGCGGCACCAAGTTCGGGCTCCAGGGCGACGACCTGGACTATGCCCGCGAGCGTGGTGCCCGCATGGCCGAGGAGCTCAAGGCGCTCGGCGCGCACGTGGTCGGCGACCTGGCCGACCTCGTTCCGCCGGTCACCGAGGAGGAGCCGGTCGACCTGCAGGCGCTGGTCAGCGACGACAAGCTCCTCGCCGAGAGCATCGCCGCCCTCGCCGGGCTGCTCGACGAGCACCGGGCCCGCCGTACCGAGCGGGACGCGCTGCGTCGCCGGGTCGCCCACGCCGGACACATCGTGCCGGCGAAGACCCAGGTGAAGCAGAAGCTGGTCGGGGCCAGCGAGCGCTGGCCGGTGCTGATGGGACCGCGTAAGGCCTACGTCCGCACCCGTGACGCGGTGCGGTCCCGTCGCCGCGGCTGACTCCACCGCGCGCCAGGTCCGGGACCCGGCGTCGTCCGAGCCGCCCCTCGGCGGCGGGGTAAACCTCTCGACGGGGGCCGTCGTGGCGTGCCAAGGTGGCCCGGACCGACCCACCCACCAGGAGGTTCCCATGGCTGCGAACGGCAACGGCTCGGCAGGTAACGAGGACCTGAAGGCGAAGATGCGGGAGGCGCTCGAGCGCAAGCAGGGCAACGACCGTGGGGTGGAGCACCCCGCCGGGGTGCGCGAGAAGGCGCACGGCCCCGAGGTGCTCGGCGGCGCACCCAAGATGCACCGGCGCAAAGCCGGGGGCGGCGGCGCCTGACCGTCCTGCACGACGCCCGCGTGAGTTTTCCCACGCGGGCGTCACCTCCCGCTGCGCGGCGCGTTCCGTCACGATGAGGGCACGTCGTCTACCGAGGAGTGTGGGATGCAGTTCGGGCGCAGCTACGAGGAGTTCGAGGTCGGGGAGACCTACAAGCACTGGCCGGGCAAGACGGTGACCGAGTACGACGACCACCTGTTCTGCCTGATCACCATGAACCACCACCCGCTGCACCTGGACGTCAACTACGCCGAGAACACGACGCAGTTCGGCAAGAACGTCGTGGTCGGCAACTACATCTACTCGTTGCTGCTCGGCATGAGCGTCCCCGACGTCTCCGGCAAGGCGATCGCCAACCTCGAGATCGAGTCGCTGCGCCACGTGGCGCCGACCTTCCACGGCGACACCATCTACGGCGAGACCACGGTGCTCGACAAGTGGGAGTCGACCTCCAAGGACGACCGCGGCGTGGTGCACGTCGAGACCAAGGGCTACAAGCAGGACGGCACCCTGGTGTGCGTGTTCAAGCGCAAGGTGATGGTGCCGAAGCAGAACTACCTCGACGCGCGCGGCGGGGAGCAGCCCGGCCGACCCACCCTGGTGGAGCCCGCACCCAAGCCCTGAGCCGTTCCGGCCTTCTGCGAGACGGCGCGAGTCCCTGTCCGGGGCTCGCGCCGTCTCCCGTCTCCCGTCTCCCGTCTCCGGGCAATGACGGCTTCGTGCGGAAGATCCCGACTGTTAGTACATCGGGCGTGTCCGTCGTGACTGCACCGGTATGGCACGAACGGGCGGTTCGCTGGGGGTGTTCGTCCCAGGTCGTGGCTATCTGGACCATGTGCCGGAAGACTCGTAATTGCCGTCCAGGGGTGGGGGGCGCTGCGCGGTCGGCCTGGGGGGAGGCCACCGGTGCCGCGCGGCCGGGAACCAACAAGGAAGCGAGTCTCCGGTGCGGGTCTCCAAGCTCATGGCGACGGTTGCGGCCGTCCCACTGCTGCTCTCGACGCTCGGGAGCCCCGCGCTCGCCGACGACATCTCGAACGACCTCGACGGCGACATCGATGCTGTAGCGGAGGTCATGGCGCTCCAGGTCGGCGGGTCGGCTGGAACCACGAAGATCTACCTGCAGCCCCGGAACGGGGACGGCAACCCGGGCTGCAACCTGCCGGGCAGTGCCACGCTGGAGCTGGGTATCGGCTCCTCCGACACGACGGTCGCGACGGTCAGCCCGTCCTCGGTGACCTTCACCTCCTGCGGGGACTTCAAAGCCCTCACCGTCACGCCGGTCGCGGAAGGCACGGCCACGGTCAGCGCGTCGTTGACGAGGACCACCGGCACGAGCGGCAGCTTCAACCTGGCCCCCGCGACCTTCACCGTGAACGTGACCCCCGCGGCCACCAACACGCCCCCGAGCGTGAAGGTGACCGGCGTCGAGGCCGGCGCGACCTACGACAAGGGCGCGGTCCCGGACGCGGTGTGCGAAGTGACCGACGCCGAGGACGGGGACCGCGCGTTCCCCGCGACGCTCGGTGCCATCACCGGGGAACACGCCGCGGGCGGGATCGGCTCCCAGACGGCTTCCTGCTCCTACACCGACGCCGGGAAGCTCACGGCCGCGGAGTCGGTCACCTACAGCATCGGTGACCCGACCGTCCCGGAGATCAGCTACACCCTCGAGCCAGGATCGCCGGACGGCCTCGAGGGCTGGTACCGCGGCGACGTGACGCTCACCTGGCACGTCACCGAGCCGGACTCGCCCGGCTCGCTCCGGAAGACCGGTTGCACCGACCAGGTGATCACCGCCGACCAGCTCGCCACGGAGTACACCTGCTCCGCCGGCAGCGCAGGCGGAACGACCGGGACGGTGTCGGTCAGCGTCAAGCGGGACGGCACCGCGCCGACGGTGGAGTACGGCGGCCTTGTCAGCGGCACCGAGGGCAACGAGGGCTGGTACACCTCCGACGTGACGGTCGGGTTCACCGGCACCGACGGCCACTCCGGCCTCGCCGAGGAGTCACAGCAGGCGACCAGCAGGGGGGAGGGACACGCCGTCACCGTCGGTAGCCCGGCCTTCACCGACCGCGCCGGAAACACCCGGGATGCCGGCTACGTCAGCAGCCCGGCGTTCAAGATCGACAAGACCGGCCCGGAGGTCACCTACGACGGGGTGGAGAACGGCACTCCGGGCGCCAACGGGTGGTACATCTCCGACGTGGTGCAGCGGTTCAAGGCGGTCGACACCCTCTCCGGGCCGACGGAGGAGCTCGGCACGGTCACCCTCGACACCGAGGGCGAGGGTCTCACCGCCGAGAGCCCGGCCTTCAGCGACGTCGCCGGCAACACCACGGCAGCCGGAGCCGCCTCCAGCCCCGGGGTGAAGATCGACAAGACCGCCCCGTCGGTCCCCGTCATCAGCGGCGCCCCGAGCGACGGCTCCAGCTTCGTCTGGGGTACGACGCCCGACCTGACCGCCGGTTGCACGGCCGAGGACGCGGTGTCCGGCCTCCAGGGCTGCGAGGTGGTGCGCACCGGCCCCGCGGACCCGAAGGCGGTCGGCACGCACACGCTCACCGCGACCGCCACCAACGGCGCGGGCCTCTCGAGCACCGCGACGACCACCTACACGGTCACGGCGTGGAACACCTACGGCTTCTACGCCCCGGTGGACATGACGGCCAAGGGCGCCACCAGCAAGGTCTGGAACGTCGTCAAGGCCGGCAGCACGGTCCCGCTGAAGTTCGAGGTCTACGCCGGCGACACAGAGCTGACCAGCATCGACGCGGTCAAGGACTACCGGTGGAAGGCGATCACCTGCACCACGGGGGAGTACGAGGCCGTGGCGGACACGCTGCTCAGCACCGGTGGCACCAGCCTGCGCTACGACTCCGTCGCTGGTCAGTTCATCCAGAACTGGAAGGTGCCCACCGGTGGCGGGAAGTGCTACGACGCCACCGTCACGACCCAGGACGGCTCCACGATCACCGCGTACTTCAAGACGAAGTGAGCTGAGCCCGACCGATCCGGGCGGCACCGCGAGGGCCGTCAGCGCACGCCGACGCTGACAGCCCTCGCGTGTACGGGAGGGGGTGGTTCATACCGGTATGCCGTGACAAGCGCCACCCCTCGTCCATTTGGTGGACCCAAGCACCGGATGGCAGTGTCGAGTCAGTGACTGTTCAAACTGCCACTGACACCCAGCAGCAGAAGACCTTCTTCGGTCAGCCCCGTGCCCTCGCCAACCTCTTCGGCGTGGAGATGTGGGAGAGGTTCTCCTTCTACGGCATGCAGGGCATCCTGCTGATCTACCTGTACTACTCCGCCACCGAGGGCGGGCTCGGCATGAGCGAGGCCGCCGCCAGCGGCATCGTCGGGGCGTACGGGGGACTGGTGTACCTCTCCACGATCCTCGGGGCCTGGCTTGCCGACCGGCTGCTCGGCTCGGAGCGGACGCTGTTCTACAGCGCGATCATGATCATGGCCGGGCACGTCTCGCTGGCCCTGCTGCCCGGTCTCGCCGGGGTCGGCGCGGGTCTGCTGCTCGTCGGTGTCGGCAGCGGCGGGCTGAAGGCCAACGCGACCGCCCTGGTCGGCTCCCTCTACGGGAAGCACGACCAGCGCCGCGACGCCGGGTTCTCGCTGTTCTACCTCGGCATCAACCTCGGTGCGCTCGTCGGTCCGCTGTTGACCGGTCTGGCGCAGAAGGAGCTCGGCTTCCACTACGGCTTCGGGCTCGCCGCCATCGGCATGGCCGCCGGCCTGGTGCAGTACACCCTCGGTCGCAAGAACCTCCCCGAGGCCGCGAACGAGCTGAGCAACCCGCTGCCCGCGGAGAAGCGCACCTCCGTGCTCGCGCTCGCGATCATCGCTGCCGTGGTGATCGCCGCACTGGCCTCGTTCGGCGTGATCACGACCGGCAACCTGGCCGACCTGGTCATCGCAGCGACGATCGTCGCCGCCGTCGCCTACTTCGTGGTGATCCTGTCCAGCAAGCGGATCACCGGCGTGGAGCGCAAGCGGGTGGTGGCGTTCATCCCGATGTTCGTCGTGAGCGCCGCCTTCTGGTCGCTGTTCCAGCAGCAGTTCACCGTGGTCGCGCAGTACTCCGACCAGCGCCTGGACCGCACCATCCTCGGCTGGGAGATGCCGGTGTCATGGGTGCAGTCGATCAACCCGATCATGATCATCCTGCTCGCCGGCGTCTTCGCCACCGCGTGGACCAAGCTCGGTGACCGCCAGCCGTCCTCGCCGATCAAGTTCGCACTCGGCACGGTGCTCATGGGCGTGGCGTTCTGGCTGTTCATCCCGATGGCCGACGGCGGCGCCAACAGCGCCCCGCTGCTCGGGCTGGCAGGCATCCTGCTGGTGTTCACCGTCGCGGAGCTGATGCTGTCCCCGGTCGGGCTCTCGCTCACCACCAAGCTCGCACCGGTGGTCTTCAAGACGCAGATGGTCGCGCTGTTCTTCCTCTCGGTGGCGCTCGGGTCGGCGATGTCGGGCTACCTGGCGCAGTTCTACACGCCGGAGACCGAGCGCACCTACTTCGGCGTCGTCGGTGCCGTGGCGATCGGGCTCGGCCTCCTGCTGGCCGCGCTCTCCCGCCCGATCCGCAAGCTGATGTCCGGCGTGCACTGACCTGGGACACGGGCCGCCGCTGGTCGGCCTACGGCCCGGGGTGACACGATCAGGGGATGGAGCGCTCACCGCAGGTGTGGCTGGTGCGGCACGGGGAGACCGAGTGGAGCCGGGACCACCGGCACACCTCGGTCACCGACCTCGAGCTGACCGAGGACGGGGTGGCCGTGGCCGCCGAGCTCAAGGCCCGGCTTGCCGGTGAGGCGTTCGACCGGGTGCTGACCAGCCCACGGCTGCGCGCCCGTCGTACCGCCGAGCTGGCCGGGTTCGCCGACGCCGAGACCGACGAGGACCTCGTCGAGTGGGACTACGGCGACTACGAGGGTGTCACCACGGCGCAGATCCGCGAGACCGTGCCGGGCTGGAGCGTGTGGACCCACCCGACACCCGGTGGGGAGACCGGCGAGCAGGTGACCACCAGGCTGGACCGGGTGGTGGCGCGGGTCCGCGAGGCAGACGGCCGGGTGCTGCTGTTCGGGCACGGGCACGCCCTGCGGGCGCTGACCGCCCGGTGGCTGGGCCTGTCGGTCTCGGAGGGCCGGCTGTTCCGGCTCGACACCGCGACCTTGAGCGTGCTCGGCTACGAGCGGGACACCCCGGTCATCCTGCGCTGGAACTCCTAGGTACGTCGGCCGGGAGCACGCCCCACTCCTCGAGGGCCTCGACGAGCCCAGGGGCGCATGGCAGCCCGCGCACCTCGGCGGAGGTGAACCAGCCGACGGCGGCCGCGTCGTCACCGGCGCGCACCGCACCCGGGTCGGCGTCGTCGACCGGCGTGCACCGGTAGTCGTGGATGACGTACACCGAGCCGTCCGGCGCGTCCCGCTCCACGGTCCCGGCAAGGGGACCCACTGCCACCCGCAGGCCGGTCTCCTCGAGCACCTCCCGGGCGGTCGCCGCGGCGTCGTCCTCGCCCGGCTCCACCCGCCCGCCCGGCACCGACCAGCGTCCCCGTGCAGGCTCGGTCCCGCGCTCGACGAGGAGCAGCCGGCCGTCCCCGTCCACGACGATCCCGCCCACGCAGGGCACCCGGCGACGACTCACGCAGTGACCTTAGCCCGTTGTGCTTGACGAGGGCGGCGGCTGGCAGCAGCGTTACCTCATGACCCTTGCCGCCGGCTGTCCCCGCTGCTCGTCACCGGTCACGGGTGACGAGCACGGCTGGCACTGTCTCGACCACGGCGCGATCACCCCGCTGTGGCGGCCCGCGGCGGCATCCTACGAGGCGCTCACCGAGCACCTGGCGCGCGCCGCCCCGGTGCCGACCCTGCTGCCGTGGCCGCTGAGCCCGGGCTGGAAGATCACCGACTTCGGCAGCGTCGCCGCGTCGGGGCAGGAGGCCAAGGCCAGCCTGGTCTCCTGCTCGGGCGTGTCCGACCTCGACGGCGTGGTCGAGCTGACCGTCGTGTCCGAGGAGCCGGGGGTCGGGCTCGGGGCCCGCTGCGCCGGGATCGACCGCAGCGACCCGGGCGCGGACATCGGCGACGGGCCACCGCACGCCAAGGTGCGCGTCGACGGGCACCCGATCTCGCTGTGGTCGGTGCTGACCGCGGACGCCGACCGCACCTTCGACCGGTCCGTGTTCGCCGGTGAGGCGACCGGGCGGTGGCTGTGGCTCGTGATGCGACCGGCGTCGGCGGCGCTGCTGCTCAACGACGAGTGGATCCTGTGCGACCTCGCCACCCTCGGTCCCGAGCTGATCGACCTGCCCTTCGGCGGGAACCCGCCGGCATGGTGACCGAGCCCAGCCCGGTGACGTCCGTCGTGCTCCCGCTGCCGGTGCGCGAGTGCTGGCACTGGTTCCGCGAGCCGCGGCTGATCCGCGAGTGGCACGGCTGGGAGTACGACGGGCTCGACGACGAGATCCGCGAGATCTTCCTGGACAACGCACGGGTCGGGGAGGACCATCGCTCGATCAACCTCGGCACCCACCTCTTCACCTTCTTCGAGGACGACGGCACCACCCGGCTCGAGGTGGTCCGCTGCCCGATGGAGGAGGACTCACCCTGGGTGGACTACCTGCCCGACATCGACGAGGGCTGGATCAGCTTCCTCCAGCAGCTGCGGTTCAAGCTGACCCGGCACCCCGACGAGGCCCGGCACACGCTGTTCTACGGCGGCACCCCGCGAGACCCGAAGATCTCCCCGATCGAGTGGATCGGGCTGGGGCAGGTCCACCTGCAGCACCTCGGCGCGCGGATCGGCGTCACCGTCGGACCCGGGGACCCCGTCACCGGCGAGCTCTGGTTCACCTCGCGCAACCAGGTCGGGGTGACCGTCGACGACTGGGGCGACGGGTTGCTCATCGTGTCCAACGGGCCGCACAGCGGTCCGCCGTACACCAAGGGCCAGGCGATGCTGACCACCTACGGCCTCGACGAGGACGCCCGGTCCCGGCTGGCCGAGCGGTGGGGCCGCTGGTGGGGCCACCACTACGAGGTGGCCGAGCCGGGCTGACCGTAGGCTTTGCGCGTGCGCATCGACCTCCACACCCACACCGACCGCTCCGACGGGACCGTCTCGCCCGCCGCGCTGGTCCACCGCGCGCGTGCGGAGGGCATCGACGTGCTCGGGCTCACCGACCACGACACCACCGAGGGCTGGGCCGAGGCGGCCGAGGCGGCCGAGCGCGCGGGTGTCACCCTGGTCCGCGGCATCGAGGTCAGCTGCAAGCTGGCCGGGTACGGCGTGCACCTGCTGGCCTACCTGCCGGACCCGTCCCACCCGGGGCTGGTCGGGGAGCTCGAGCGGATCCTCGACGGGCGCAACGCCCGGCTCCCGGCGACCCTCGCCCGGCTGCGGGACGTCGGCATCGACATCGACGCCGACGAGGTGCGCACCCTCGCCGGCGAGGCCGCCGCGATGGGCCGCCCGCACGTGGCGGACGCGCTGGTCGCCAAGGGGGTCGTCGCGGACCGG
The DNA here is from genome assembly GCA_035457605.1 of Nocardioidaceae bacterium. Lineage (GTDB taxonomy): Bacteria > Actinomycetota > Actinomycetes > Propionibacteriales > Nocardioidaceae > Nocardioides_C. The sequence goes on along the minus strand of DATIBI010000198.1, from coordinate 9,387 downwards.
GGCGAGGCGTTCGAGCGCTTCCTCGGCCCCCGCGGGCCGGCCTACGTGCGCCGCTACGCCGCCGACCTGCCGACGATGATCGGCACCGTCCGCGACGCCGGCGGGGTCAGCGTGGTCGCGCACCCGTGGGCCGCTCGGCACAACCACGACGCGCTGGACGAGGCCGGGCTGGCCGCGCTCACGGAGGTCGGGCTGGCCGGGATCGAGGTCGACCACCAGGACCACGACCCCCGGACCCGGGAGACGCTGCGGGCGATCGCGCGGAACCTGGGGCTGGTCGCGACCGGGTCGAGCGACTTCCACGGCGAGGGCAAGGTCGACCACGAGCTCGGCTGCAACACCACCCACCCCGACGCCTACGCACGGCTGGTCGAGCTGGCCGAGGACGCGGCGCAGGCCGCCGGCCGCTCGGCCTCAGCGCCGGTGGTCGTCGGCCGATGAGCGACCTGCTGAGCCTGGTCCTGCTGACCGAGGTCTTCGTCACCCTGTTCGTGATCATGGACCCGATCGGGACCATCCCGATCTTCTTGTCGCTCACCAGCGGCAGGTCCGACGCCACCATGCGGCGGGCGGCCTGGCAGGCGGTGGCGGTGTCCTTCGCGGTGATCGTGTCCTTCGCCTTCTTCGGGCAGCAGATCCTCGGCTACCTGCACATCTCGCTGCCGGCGCTGCAGTGCGCCGGCGGGCTGCTCCTGCTGCTGGTGGCGCTCGAGCTGCTCACCGGCAACGAGCAGGAGGCCACCGCCGCCGCGGACGTCAACGTGGCCCTGGTGCCACTGGGTACGCCACTGCTGGCCGGGCCCGGCGCGATCGTGGCCACCATGGTCTTCTCCCAGCGCGTCGACTCGATCGCCGAGTTCACCGCTGTCTCGCTGGGCGTGGTCCTGGTGCACCTGGCGCTGTGGTTGTCGATGCGGTTCTCGATGCCGATCCTGAAGCTGATCCGCGAGAGCGGCGTCGTGCTGGTCTCCCGGATCGCCGGCCTGCTGCTGTCGGCGATCGCGGTTCAGCTGGTGGTCGACGCGGTTCGGGCGTTCATCGCCGGCGAGGGGTAGGCCCGACGCCGGGGCCGACGTACCCGACAGCCCGTGGCTCCGGCCGCTCGGCCACGCGGAGCATCCACACGCCGAGGGCCAGGACCGCGACGCCAAGCGGGATCCCGTAGGGCGCCAGCAGCGCCGAGAACCCCAGGACCCCGCCTAGGGCGATGCCCGTCGAGATGGAGCGGGGGAGCACGCCCGCGCGCAGGCCGGCCAGCCCGTAGGCGGTCCAGCCGAGGCTGAACAGCGCGTAGCTGCCGACCGCGCCGAGCGCCAGCAGCAGGGTCGGCTCGGTGCTGAGCGCGGCAGGCGCCTCGTCCGCCAGCCAGGGCACCGCGAAGGTCTCGAACCACAGGTCCCCTCCAGAGCCAGGGTGCCGACAAGGGCGAGAGAGGCGGCCACGACGCCGAGGCGGCCCGCCTCCTCGGCCTGCCAGGCGTAGGAGGTCACGACGGTGAGCGCGAGCCCGCAGAACCCGAGGAAGTAGGCCACCCCGGCCACCTGGAAGACCACGCTCTGGGTGGTCGCGACGTGGTCGCCGGTGTCGAACGGCCACATGACGAGCTGCGCGGCCACCATCAGGGTGCCCGCGACGAGGGCGGGCACCGCCGACCACGCCGACCTGCGGCCGGTCATCGTAGCGCTGGGGAACATGAGGGACGCCTCTCGGCCGGGCCGACAGACGCTGCCCCTGCGCGAGCGACCGATGTCAGATGTCTCGCACGCTACGCCGCCGCCGCGGCCGCGGACAGCCCCGGGAGCTAGCGGCGGCCGACGCTCTGGAACCGCGCGAGCACCGGCCGCGGGGTGTACCGGGCCACGGTGCTGAGCACCTTGTAGCGCTTGCTCGGGATCGACACGGTCCGGCCGCGGTCGAGGTCGGCGAGCGCCTCCTGGACGAGGCGGTCGGCGTCGAGCCACATCCAGGACGGCGCCGAGCCCCGGCTGACGCCCATCCGCTCGTGGAACTCGGTGCGGACGAACCCCGGGCACAGCGCCATCGTGCGCACGCCGCGGTCCCGGTAGGTGAGGTCGAGCCACTCGCTGAACGAGGTGACGTAGGCCTTGGCCGCGCTGTAGGTGCCGCGCGGGAGGAAACCGGCCACGCTGGAGACGTTGACGACCGCGCCGGTCCCGCGCCGGCTCATCTGCCGGACCGCGGCGTGGGTGAGCCGGAGGACCGCGGTGACGAGCACGTCGAGCATCTCCTGCTCGTCCTCCACGTCGTTCTCGCTGAACGGGTGCTTGTGGCCGAACCCGGCGTTGTTGACGAGCAGGTCGATGGGCCGGGCGGGGTCGGCCACGCGCTCCTCGACGACCGCGAGCGAGGTCCGGTCGGCGAGGTCGGCGGGCAGCACCTCGACCTCGACGCCGTGCCGCGCCCGCAGCTCCTCCGCGAGCGCGTCCAGCCGGTGCTTGTCCCGCGCGACGAGGACGAGGTCGTGGCCCCGGCCGGCGAGCGCGAAGGCGAACGAGCGGCCGATCCCGGCGGTGGGCCCGGTGATCAGGGCGGTGGTGGACGACATGTGGCCAGCATTCCCGGACATGACGACGGCAGGCAACCCGCGTCGGGCACAATGAACGCTGACATGAGCACTCAGATTCTCGCGATCGCGAACCAGAAGGGCGGGGTGGCCAAGACGACCACCGTCGCCTCGCTGGGCGCTGCCCTGGCCGAGCAGGGGAACACGGTCCTGATCGTCGACCTCGACCCGCAGGCGTGCCTGACGTTCTCGCTCGGGATCGACCCCGAGGATCTCGAGCTGTCGGTGCACCACGTGCTGACCAAGGGGGTCGACGCCTCCGAGGTGATCATCGAGACCGAGGACGGCGTCGACCTGCTGCCGGCCACGATCGAGCTGGCCCGGGCCGAGGCGGACCTGCTCACCCGGACCGGACGCGAGTACGTCCTCCGCTCCGCGATCGAGGACCTCGACGGCTACGACTGGGTGCTGCTGGACTGCCCGCCGTCCCTGGGCGTGCTCACCGTCGCCGCGCTGACCGCGGCCACGGGCGTGCTCATCCCGCTGCAGTGCGAGACGCTGTCCCATCGCGGGGTCGGCCAGCTCCTCGACACCGTCCACGACGTGCGCCGGTTCACCAACAAGAAGCTGCAGGTGTGGGGCGTGCTGCCGACGCTGTACGACGGGCGCACCAACCATGCCCGCGCGGTGCTGGAGACGATCTCGGAGACCTACGACCTCGAGGTCGTCGAGCCGCCGATCCCCAAGTCGATCCGCTTCGCGGAGGCGCCCGCGGCGGGCAGGTCGATCCTCTCCACCACGCGCAACCACCGCGGCGCCGACGCGTATCGCGACGTGGCCGCCAGCCTCATCCAACGAGGCCGCCGCAGCGCCTAGGATGGCCAGATGGCATCCCGACGCGCGACCCCGGCCCCGGTGCTCCGGCCGAGGTACCCGCGGATCGCTGCGGCCGTCACCTCGGTGACGGTCACCGCCATCGCCGTGCTCGGCGGCGCCGGCGTGCTGCCCACCTCGACCGGGTCCGCGTCCGCCTACGCCTCGCCCGGCGGCACGGTCGCGCAGACCGCCCAGCTGGCCGCGGTGGCACAGCCCTCGTTGCTGCGCCCGGTCGAGCCGCCGACCAGGGCCGCGCAGGACGACGTCCTGCCCACGCGCACCGGGGACGGGAAGCGTGTGGTGTTCGACATGGGCGTGCAGCGGGTGTGGCTCGTGGGGGAGGACGGCGAGGTCGAGCGCACCTACCCGGTGTCGGGAAGTCTCACCGACAACCTGGACCCGGGCACCTACCAGGTCTACAGCAAGTCCCGTGACGCGGTCGGCATCGACGACTCCGGCACGATGAAGTTCATGGTCCGGTTCGCCCACGGTGAGCGCGCCGCGATCGGCTTCCACGACATCCCTGTGCACGACGGGGAGCTCGTGCAGACCCGCGCCGAGCTCGGGAGCCCGCAGTCGCACGGCTGCATCCGGCAGCTGCGCAAGGACGCCCGCGCACTGTGGAAGTTCGCCCCGGTGGGCACGACCGTGGTCGTGGTCGACACCAGCACCCGGTGACCGGAGTGACCCCTCACCACGATGAGGGGTCAGGACCGGTCCGCTGAGGTGACTTACTCCGAGGCGGCGCTGGTGGCCGGCTTGGTGCTGCGCGTGCGGCGGCGGTTCCGGCGGGGCTTCGAGCCGCCCTCGGACTCCGCGGAGCCGGCGGGCTTGTCCGACGTACCCCCCGACTGCTCCACCGGCTCGCCGCCACGGGTGCGGGTCCGGCTGCGGCTGCGGCGCGTCCGCTCACGCGGCTTGCGCTCCTCGGCCGGCCTCTCCGCGCGCTTCTCGGCGGGCTTCTCCGGGACGACCCGGCCCTTGGTGCCCGGCGGGATGCCCTGGTCGTGGAGGAAGTGGTCGGAGGTGGAGTACGTCTCCGCGGGCTCCTCGAACGGCAGGTCCAGGGCCTTGTTGATCACCTTCCACCGGGTCACGTCGGCCCAGTCGACGAACGTGATCGCGATGCCGGTGGCGCCGGCCCGACCGGTGCGGCCGATCCGGTGCACGTAGGTCTTCTCGTCCTCGGGGCAGCTGTAGTTCACCACGTGGGTGACGCCCTCGACGTCGATACCGCGAGCGGCGACGTCGGTGGCCACGAGCACCTTGAGCTTGCCGTCGCGGAACTTCTTCAGCGCCTTCTCGCGCGCGACCTGGGCCATGTCCCCGTGCAGCGGGCTGCTCGGGAAGCCGCGGTCGGCAAGGTCGTCGGCGACGCGCTGGGCCTGGCGCTTGGTCCGGGTGAACACGATGGTCAGGCCGGAGTTCTCGGCCTGCAGGATCCGGCCGAGCATCTCGCCCTTGTCCAGGTCGTGCACCTGGTAGATGAACTGTGCCGTGGCCGGGACGGTCTGCTCGTCGGAGGAGGACTCGGCCCGGATGTTCATCGGGTGCCGCATGTGGGTGCGCGCCAGGGACACGATCGCCGCCGGCATGGTCGCCGAGAACAGCATGGTCTGCCGGGTCTCGGGCGTCCGGGCGAGCAGCCGCTCCACGTCGGGCAGGAACCCGAGGTCGAGCATCTCGTCGGCCTCGTCGAGCACCAGGCTCTTCACGTGGGACAGGTCCAAGGCCTTGCGGTTCACCAGGTCGAGCAGGCGGCCGGGCGTGCCGACGACGACGTCGACGCCGGTCTCGAGAGCGTCGAGCTGGCCCTCGTAGCCGACACCGCCGTAGACGGTGAGGACCCGGGTGCCGCGGTCGGCGCCGGCGACCTGGAGGTCGCCGGAGACCTGGAGCGCGAGCTCACGGGTCGGGGCGACGACGAGCGCCTGCGGCTTGCCGGGAGCGGCCAGGTCCGCGAAGTCGGGGTCGTGCGGAGCGACCGTGCGCTGCAGCACCGGGATGCCGAAGGCGAGCGTCTTACCGGTTCCGGTGCGCGCCTGGCCGATGAGGTCGGTGCCCATCAGGGCGACCGAGAGGGTCATCTCCTGGATCGGGAACGGGGTGGTGATGCCGGCGCGCTCGAGGGCGTCGGCGATCTCGGGGAGCACCCCGAGGTCTCTGAAGGTGGTCAGGATCTTGCCTGTTCTCTCTACGTCTTGTCCGGTCCAGTCTATCGGTAGGCTGCGCGCATGACCGACACGCCGCTCGAGCACGCCCCCGCTGTCGCGACCGACGACGTCCCTCTTGCCTTCCAGGACCCCACCTACCGGGCCGCGGTGGTGGACCTGCTGGGAGCGATCGCGTACGGCGAGATGTCGGCCTTCGAGCGGCTCGCCGAGGACGCCAAGATGGCCCCGGGGCTGGAGGACAAGGCCGAGCTCGCGGCGATGGCGTCCGTCGAGTTCGGCCACTTCGCCAACCTCCGCACCCGGCTCACCGAGCTCGGCGCCGACCCCTACGCGGCGATGGCGCCGTTCCAGGGGCCCATCGACGCCTTCCACGCGCACACCGCTCCTCGGGACTGGCTCGAAGGGCTGGTCAAGGCGTACGTCGGTGACGGTCTCGCCGCCGACTTCTACCGCGAGGTCGCCGCGTTCGTCGACGCCGACACCCGGAAGCTGATCGTCGAGAGCCTCGAGGACTCCGGGCACGCGGGGTTCGTGGTGGACCGCGTGCGCCGGGCGATCGAGGAGGATCCCCGGGTCGGAGGACGCCTGGCGCTGTGGGGCCGGCGCCTGATGGGGGAGGCGCTCTCCCAGGCGCAGCGGGTCGCCGCGGAGCGGGACGCCCTGTCCGCGCTGCTCGCCGGCGGGGTCGACCGCCCCGGCCTGGACCTGGCCGCGATCGGGCGGATGTTCACCCGGCTGACCGACGCCCACGCCGGCCGCATGGAGAGCCTCGGCCTCGCCTCCTGACGCGAAAGAGCCCCCGGTTTGTGCCGGGGGCTCGTTTCGGTCGTACGTCGGGACCTGGTCGGTCAGGCCTTCTTCATCGTGTTCCGACCGGTCACGGTCGAGGCGATGATCACCAGGACCGTAGCGGTGAGGATGGCGACGATGCCCTGCGTCCAGTCCAGACCGGCGCTGCCGTCGCCGCCGAAGGCGCTGTAGATGAAGCCACCGATGACCATGCCGCCGATGCCGCAGGCGATGGTCAGCCAGAGCGGGATGTTGTCCTTGTCGCCCGGTGCCACGAACTTGCCCAGCAGGCCGACGATGGTGCCGACGATCAGGTAGAAGAGAATCGTTGTGAGCATGGGGTTGCACCTCTTTCGTTCCATGGTGCCGCTCACTGCGGCACCGGCGCGCCTGTACCCGGTTTCGATCATCTACCTACATGGCGGCCGAGGGAACATCGGCTGCTCAGGAGCGGAAGCCGACCTGCCCGACGGTCGGGGAGCCGATCTCGACGTAGGCCAGCTTCTCGACGGGCACGAGGACCCGGCGGCCCTTGCTGTCGACGAGCACCAGGACGCGCTCCTCGCCCGAGAGTGCCTTGGTCACCGCGGCCTCGACGTCGTCGCCGGACTCCTCGGTGTCGAGCACCAGCTCGCGGCTGGCGTTCTGTACGCCGATCTTGACCTCCATCGGAGGACCTCCTCTTGTGACGTGGGATGTGGTGACGACCCTAGCCCGCGGGCCGGACCGCAGGGACGGGTCAGGGGTGCTCGTCGGTGCGCGGGAAACCCCGGATCCCTCGCCAGGCCAGGCTGGAGACGAGGTTGGCCGCGTCCTCCTGGCTGATGCCACGCCGGTCGTCGAGCCAGAACCGGGCGCTCACCTGGGCCATCCCGACCAGGGACACCGCGAGCAGCCGCGACTGCTCGTCCGGCAGGCCGGTGTCCTCGTGGATCACCTCGGCGATCTGCTCGGCGCACTCCTGCGTCACCCGGTCCACGCGCTCCCGCACGGCAGGCTCGTTGGTCAGGTCGGACTCGAACACGAGGCGGAAGGCACCCTGGGCGTTGGCGACGTAGTCGTAGAAGACCTGCATCGTCGCGGCGACGCGGAGCTTGTTGTCGTCCGTGGACTCCAGGGCCTCGCGGGTCGCGTCGATGATCGTGTCGCACGACTGGTCGAGCAGCGCGAGGTAGAGCTCGAGCTTGCCCGGGAAGTGCTGGTAGAGGACCGGCTTGGAGACGCCGGCGCGGTCGGCGATGTCGTCCATGGCGGCGGCGTGGTAGCCCTGGGCGACGAAGACGCCGAGTGCGGACTCGAGCAGCTGCGCGCGTCGGGCGTTGCGCGGCATGCGTCCGCCCCGCGGCCTCTGGTCATCCATCGTGGTCACAAACGTCGCCTCTCCACCTTCGGTGTTCGTCCCTGCAGGTCATCGTCCGCCGAGAAGCCTACTCCGGGGTAGGTCGCCGACCGCGTACTCGGCGCGCTCGTGGACGTCGGCGTCGCGGGGCCCGTCCTCGCCGAATGACGCGCATGATGTCGAATCGTCGACTTTTCCCTTGTTTTGAGCCGGATTCGCCTAGGCGGTCGGACCTCTGCCGCTTCGTCATCGGGCAATTGGCCGCTTGTAGCGCAAATCGACACCGGACGGTAGGTAAAGACGGGATTTTTACTTGCTTGTCCCCTCATCGCGGTGAACAGTGAGTTCTGGGAGGAACAGATCGAAACCATTTCGTTCACCAGGTTTCGGGGCTCGGCCGGGGGGTCGTCACGAAGTCCACATCTGTTCTCGGGGAGTTGGGCCAGGGGCTGCTCTGGGGGGAACCAACTCGTGTGTAGCTCCGCGATGTCGCCTGCGTCGGGCGCCCGCACCTGACTCAACTTTGGGGTGGGTTCATTGCGTAGACAGTCTTCATCTCAGCGACCCCGGCAGCGCCGGGATCGCCTCACCAGCGGCCTGGCCGCCCTCGGCGCCCTCACGCTGACGTCCGGGTTCCTGATCCTCGCCGCGCCGACGGCCTCGGCCGACTGGACCGGGTTCGGCAACGGCCTGCACACCGGCCAGGACAACGGCAAGGACGCCGACAAGGGCAAGGACGCCGACAAGGCCAACGGCCAGGACAAGGACAACGGCAACGGCCAGGGCAAGGACAACGAGAACGGCAACGGCAACGGGAACGGGAACGGGCATGACCGGCCGGGCAACAACGGCACCGTGAAGATCGCCGAGACCGGGGACATGGACGACCGGCCCGACAACGAGCCGCACGTGTCGTGCCAGTTCACCGTCCAGTGGTACAACTTCGGCGCTCCGAAGGAGGGCGACGACCCGTACGTCGGCACCGTGGAGTTCGAGCTGCAGAAGCCGACCGCGGGCGACGACTACTCGCTGACCGTCGAGAGCGGCGACACCACCAAGGAGATCGAGCAGGACGAGCCCGGGGGTGCCGGCGACGACTTCGACGGCGAGGAGAAGTACACGCTCGACTTCGAGGGCGACGAGCACGAGCAGCAGGGCTACCACGTCAAGGTCACCGTCACGACGCCTGGTTCCAAGGGCAGCGACCGGAAGCACAAGGTGTTCTGGGTGACGCCGTGCGACAAGGACGATGACGACGACGATGACGACGACGGTGGTGGCGGCGACGACGACGAGGAGCAGGAGCCGCCGGCCGAGCAGCCGCCGGGCGCTCCGCCCGCACCGCCGGCTCCGCAGGGTCCGCCTGCTCCGGCCCCGACCGTCGCCGGGACTCAGACGCCGGCACCGACCCAGCCCACGGCTGTGCCGACCGCGGTCGACGCCGGCCTCGGCGGGCCGGCTGCCCCGGCTGGATCGCCGGTGGACCTGCTGGCCAAGACGCTCGTCGCAGCCGGGCTCGGCTCCCTGCTCGCAGCGGGCTCCCTCCGGCTCGGACGCCAGCGACGCGGTGCGCACCAGGCCTGAGCACCGCTCCGGGCGCGGAGGCCGCCATGTGTGGCTCTCCGCGCTCGGACTGGGCCTGATCGTCGGCGGGCTCGCCCTTCCGCAGCTGACCGACCGCCTCG
>DATIBI010000197.1:0-17982 GCA_035457605.1 Nocardioidaceae bacterium | reverse complement strand
CATCCAGGCGCACGTGCTGCTCGCGCTGCAGGACGCGATCATCGCGCGCGTCGCGGCGGGCGGGATGCTGGTGCTGAGCGGCCTCTTGTCGACGCAGGCCGCGGGCGTCGCCGAGGCGTACGTCGCGGCGGGGCTGACGCAGGTCGCGCTGCGGCCGTCGGCCGACGACGCGCAGTGGACGAGCGTCGTACTGCGCAGGGACTGACATGCGCGTCCTCGTCGACGCCGCGTCGATCGCCGCCGGGCGCGCGACCGTGCGCGGCGACGACCATCACTACCTGTTCCGCGTGCGGCGGCTCGCGCCGGGCGCGCGGCTGGTCGTCTTCGACGGCGAGGGCACCGAGGCGGACGCCGAGGTCGAGCAGGTCGCCGCCGAGGAGGCGGTGGCCGAGTCGGGGGTCAGCCCGGAGGAGTCCACCGAGGTCGCCGAGCAGTACGTCTTCACGATCACCGACGGCGGTTTCGCCAAGCGGACCCGGATCTCGGAGTACCGCCTGCAGAGCCGCGGCGGGATCGGCATCAAGGCGATGAAGGCCGACGACGAGCGCGGCAACCTGGTCGGCGCGTTCATCGTGGTCGAGGGTGACGAGGTGCTGTCGATCAAGCAGTCCGGCCAGGTCACCCGGAGCGCCATCGACGAGCACCTGCGCCCGACGGGCCGGGACACCAAGGGCGTGAAGTTTGTCGGTGTGAACGGCGGGGACAGTGTCGTGGTGGTCGCGCGCAGCGTCGAGCGGGCCAGTGAGATCGAGGACGCAGCCGCGGAGGCCGAGGAGGCAGCCGCCGAGGGTGCGACAATCGACGACGACGGTGCCCCGGTACCGTCGACTGACGAGAGCACCGCCGATGGGGAGACCGAGGAGTCCTGATGGCCGACCGTCGTACCGACGAGACACCACTCGCGCCGCCCCGATCTCTGGGCGGGCCTGCCCAGAAGAAGGACGAGCCTGCCCAGAAGTCGGCGCAGAAACCGGCCCAGAAGCCGGCGCAGAGTCCGGCACGGCCGGTGCAGAACGAGGCCCCGAAGTCGGCCCAGCGCCGTCCCCTGGCTGAGCGGATGAGCTCCGCCCTGGCCTCGGCGACCGGCGGGGACCGCTCCGCCGAGCGCTCCGAGAGGGGTACGGCGGGGAGCCCGCGTCCGAGCGAGAAGGGCACCACGTCGAGCAGGGGCACCGACACCCGCACCGACGCCAAGCCGGTGAAGGGCACCAAGCCGGTGCCCGGACCCGGCAAGCCCGGCCGGCCGTCGAACCGGCCGCGCTCCCGCAAGGCGCGGCTCCGCCTGACCCACGTCGACCCCTGGTCGGTGATGAAGGTGTCGTTCCTGCTCTCGATCGCGTTCGGCATCGTCACCGTCATCTCCGTGGCGGTGGTCTGGTCGGTCCTCGGCGCCGCCGGCGTGTGGGAGTCGATCAACTCCACCGTGCAGGAGGTGCTCGGCGGAGAGTCCGGCTCGTCGTTCAACGTCGAGGACTACGTCGGGACCAGCCGGGTCATGGGGTTCACCATGATCGTGGCCGTGGTCGACGTCGTGCTGATCACCGCGATCGCGACACTTGGCGCCTTCCTCTACAACCTGGCCGCCGCGCTGCTCGGCGGGCTCGAGGTGACCTGGGCGGAGGACGAGCACTGAGATCCACGTGAGCCGCGTCTCCCCCTGTCACTCGGTTTGGGGCGCGCGGACACGATGGGGTAATCTTCCCCGGCGGCAGCACCGATCGCGTGCGCGACGCGAGTTTGCCGCAACGGGCCTATAGCTCAGACGGTTAGAGCGCTTCCCTGATAAGGAAGAGGTCACTGGTTCAAGTCCAGTTAGGCCCACCAACCTCCTCGCTCCGCATCCGGAAGGGATCCACCATGAAGAAGCTGATTCTCGTCATCCTGGCCGCTGCGGGCGCCGCTCTCGTGAGCAAGAAGGTCCGGGCCGGCAAGCAGGAGCAGGCGCTCTGGGCCGAGGCGACCGACACCGTCGAGCGTTCCTGACCCAGGTGCCGCCGTCGCCGGTCGACGGCACGGGGCCATGGCGCAATTGGTAGCGCACCTGCTTTGCAAGCAGGGGGTTAGGGGTTCGAGTCCCCTTGGCTCCACCGCAGCTCAGCGGCTCTCCTCCGTTTCGGAAGAGGGCCGCTGTCGGGTTCGTGCCCGGAAGAGTACGACGGTGGCCTCACGTCGACCCCTCCCGGGGCTGGTTCCCGTGCCGTTCTACCGCCGGAGCCCCTGACTGCTACCGGCGCTCCTCCTCGATCCCAGGAAGCCGAGTGCTCCGCGGGCTCGAAGTCGGCTGCTCGGAGGGTGCTTCACCTCCAGCACAGCACCCAGGGCTGGTACAACCGCAACCATCGTGGTCGACGGCGTCGTCGGCAGAGCCGGAGGCGATGGGACCGCAGCAACCCTCACCCCGCCACGCCCCCCGGCCCTCCTTGACCGCGACCGCGGCAATGACCAGTCCGGCGAGGGGGTCCGCCCACGACCAGCCGAGCGTGGCGTTGAGGACCAGCCCGACGAGGAGTACGGCGGACAGGTAGGTGCACAGCAGCGTCTGGGTGGAGTCGGCGACCACGGCGTTCGAGCCGAGCGCCCTGCCGGTGCGCCGCTGCGCCCAGGACAGGAACGGCATGACGATCAGGGACGCGATGGCCAGTCCGATGCCGACGGGGGACGGGGCCGGTTCGTGCCCCCCGAGCAGCGCCCGGGCCGACTCGAACGTGACGTAGCCGGCGAGGGCGAAGAACGAGAGCGCCATCAGCCGCAGCGCGCGCCGCTCCCGGTTCTCGGGCATCGGGTGCCTGAACTGCCACAGGATGATCAGGCCGCTGGAGACCTCCACCACCGAGTCCAGGCCGAACCCGACCAGCGCGACCGATCCCGCGACCAGTCCCGCGGTGATCGCGATGACCGCCTCGACCACGTTGTAGGTCACCGAGGCCCCGGCGAGCAGCTGCGCCCGCCGCCCCAACCGTCTGCGGTCCGTCTGCGTCAGGGTCGAGGCGATGCCGTGCGTGTGCGTCGCCATCACGCGCCCTCGAGAGTGTCGGTGCCGTAGTTCGGGCACAGCGCGACCCGGTCGCCGGTCAACGCGAGCAGCCGCTCAGCAGCCGCAAGCAGATCGTCGAGCGCATCGGGGTGGGTGAGCGAGAACACCGACGCGCGCCCCTGCGGTCGCGACGTCACCAGACCGCAGTCCTTGAGGCAGGCGAGGTGCTTCGAGACCGTGGACTGCGCCAGCCCCAGGTGGGCGGTGAGGTCGACGACCCGGTGCTCGCCGAGTGCGAGGTGTCGCAGGATGGAGAGCCGGGACGGATCGCTGAACCCGTGGAACAGGCACGCGGCGGCAGTCAGCGCCCTAGCCTCGTCAACCGGCGCATCAGCGCCATCCATCGTTCTCATCGTCATATGGCGATATTAGTAGCGCACCCTCGCGGAGGGACAACCGAGGCAGCGTCTTCACTTCCCCCCGTCGGCCACGTCGTTGTCAGAGCCGAAGATGTCGGGGTCTGCCGTCGAGGACCCGGGGGCAGTCACGGGCGGGCCGGATACTGATTCACATGTGGGCGCGGAACGTGCCGTAGGTGACGAGCTTCCCCGACTTTGTTCGGACTCGGACGGGCCAGCCCTGCTCGATCGCGGGAACACCGTCGTGGCGGTGCAGGTGCGCGCGGCCGCCGGCGGACACGCGCATGCGGCCCACGAAGTCACCGTGCACATAGACGCGAACCCGCTTCCCGGCCAGCTTCTTGATCCCGCGCACGGCGACGTCGAGCTCCTCGTCCTTGCCGGGATGGTGGCCGTCTTCGTCCGCGTGGTACACCGCATGCCCTCGGGCGTTGGGGTAGTCCTTGGTGTCGTGCAGCCGCGCCCACAGGACCTCCATGTGATCGTCGGCCGCGGGGGTGACCCCCGTGGCAGGCGCGGATGCTTGGAGGCCGGCGCCCGTGGTCACGACAGCCAGCACCGCGCCGGCGACCTGTCGTCGTGTGGAGGGCATGGTCCACCTTCCTTCCCCGGGGCGGCTGATGGTCGACGTCACCGGGCGGTCACCGCATCATGCCCGGGCCCATGCCCCCGCCGGGGCCGTGCCGCCAACCGGTGTCGAACCACGCCGCCAGCCAGCGGCGCATCAGGAAGATCTCGGCATGCTGCTCGTCGCGGATGGACTCGGCGAGCTCGTTGACCTGCTCGTGGTCTGCCACGCCGCGCATGAGCAGCTGCTGGGACATCATCACCGCGGCCATGTGGTGGGGGATCATGTCCTCGAGGAAGACGCGGTCGAGCCGGTCCCCGGAGAGGCCGGACAGGTCACGCATCATCGGCCGGTACTCCACGTCGGTGGAACGACCGGGATACCACTCGGCCAGCCACTGGTTCATCTGGTCGATCTGGGCAGACTGCGACTCCACGATCGCGGCCCCGAACGCCCGCATCCGGGGCCGGTCCGACCGCTGAAGCTCCGTGGCCGCCTCCACCGCCTCCCGGTGGTGGGCAACCATCTCGGCGAGGTATCCGAACTCACTGCTGACCGCGGGACCGTGCATCCACCCCCGCGGTCCCTGCCGCGGGCCCGGGCCGTCCCACGGTGACTCCGACATCATGCCGGGCCCCCGGAACGCCTCGTCCCGCTGACTGGTCAGGGTCACCGCAACCGCTGCAGTGGCCATCGCCAGCAGCACTGCGAGCACCGCCACCACGGCCACCAGTGGACGTCTCATCACGACTCCCGAACTTGCTGCGTCTTCACTCAGGCTGCGCGCCGACCGCTGACCCCAAGAAGGGCCCTTGGGTGTTCCCGCGCAGGCACAACGTCCCGACCCCGTGGACACGCCCCTAGCTGTGACTCCTCGAGCCTGTTCGACCAGAAACCGCAACAAAGCGGCTTCCGTCTGCGTGGCCCCTTATCGTCCTAGAAAGGGCTCCCACCACTGACCAGGGCGGTCGAGCATGGACCGATTCAGCGTTGCGACCTTCAACCTCTACAACCTCCAGCTGCCTGGCCTGGCGATGAACCCGGGCCAACGTCCCTGGACCGAGGACGAGTTCGAGGCGAAGCTGCTCTGGATCGGTGAACAGCTGCGCACGCTCGACGCGGACATCGTCGGCCTTCAGGAGCTCTGGCACCGCGACGCATTGAGTGAGGTGCTCATCCAGAGCGGGCTCGACCAGACCTACGACATGCTGGCTGCTCCGGCGGACGGCGGGCACATCATCTGCGCCGCGCTGGTGCGCAAGGGGCTGCTGCGCAACGAACCACAGTGGGTCGACGTCTTCCCCGAGGCCGTGCGGCTGCAGTCCAGCGCTCCCCACGACCCTCAGGCGCCGGAGATCAGCGTGCGGGTCAGCCGGTTCTCCCGGCCGGTGCTGAGGTTCCAGGTGGCCCTGCAGGACGAGCCGCTGACCGAGGTGTTCGTGACCCACCTGAAGTCGAAGCTGCCGACCCGGCTGGACGGGGAGGACTGGTTCGACCAGGACCCCGACACCTTCAGACCGCACTCGCTGTCCCTCGGGGCCGGGATCTCGACGATCCGCCGGACAGCGGAGGCTGTCGCCCTCCGGGTGCTGCTGACCGCGGTGATGAAGGGTACGACGACCCCGGTGCTCGTGCTCGGCGACGTCAACGACGGCCAGCACAGCAACACCCTGAACATCCTGACCGAGCAGCCGCGCTACCTGGTCGGGGAGTCGCGCGGCGGCGTGGACACGGGCCTCTACACCGCCCAGACGCTGCAGGAGTACCGCGACACCCGCGACGTCTACTACACCCACGTGCACAACGACCTGCGGGAGTCGCTCGACCACATCCTCGTCAGCGAGCAGTTCTACGACAACAGCAGGCGTCGGACGTGGCTCTTCGACGGTCTGGTGATCAACAACGACCACCTCGAGCTCGAGAACCACCGGGCCGACGGCACCGGTGACCACGGCGTGGTCAGGGTGAGGTTCCGCTACCGGCCCGCGTCACAGCCTTGAGACACGGGGCCGTGCGGAGGAATGCGCGGCGTCACTCGACCCGAGCCGTTGACAGGCGGTGCCCCGCGACGCAGCCTCGTGTCGAGGGGACGAGGAGGGGTCGCGATGTCACGCTGCGGTGACGTGTACGAGAACAGGATCACCGGCGAGCGAGCGGTGGTGCTGCGCGGTGACGAGGACGGCCAGGGCAGGTCGGGCCTGGTGCACCTGTCCGTCCGGCCGCACGGCGCGGTCGTCGGTGAGCACGTCCACCCCGGGTTCCAGGAGCGGTTCCTGGTCATCTCCGGCCGCCTCGGCACCCGGCTCGACGGCGTGGAGCGCACGCTGGCGGCCGGCGAGGAGGCAGCCGCTCCGCCCGGGACCGCCCACGACTGGTGGAACGCCGGCGAGGACGAGGCCGAGGTCCTCGTCGAGATCTCGCCGATGGAGCCGCGCTTCGAGCTGATGATCGGCAACCTGTTCGGGCTGGCCAATGCCGGCAGGACCAACGCCAAGGGGATGCCCGGCACGCTGCAGCTCGCGGTGATCGGGCAGGAGTTCCAGGACGTGCTCCGGTTCACCAAGCCGCCGCACGCCGTGCAGTCGGTGATGTTCGGGCTGCTCGGCCCCGTCGGCCGGATGCGCGGCTACCGCAGCACCTACCCCGAGTACTCCCGGCCGCAGGGTCGTACCACGCCCGACCCGGAGGTGCTGGCGCTCGCGGGGCTGGCGCCGCCGGACCAGCCACCGGGAGCCGGGGCCTGACCGTCCTGCCGGGAGAGCCACGGGAACCAGGCGGTCGAGAGCCGGCCACGGCTCCCGACCCAGCCGCTGGTCAGGGCATGACCTTGTACAGGTCGATGACCGTCTCCTCGGGCGGTGTCTGGAACCCGCCCTCGATGCCCGCCTGCAGCCGGGGCAGCAGGATGTCGTCGCGGAACCGCTCCCAGCTCTCCTGCGACTCGTGGACGGCCATGATCGTCCATCCGCCCGCTGACGCGCCCGCCGCATGGAAGACCTGTCCCTCGGGCAGCCGGTCGGTGGCCGGGTGGACGGCGGCGAGAGAGGCTTCGTACTGCTCCTTGGTCCCGCCCGGGAAGTGATGCACGATTCCGTAAGCCATGACGGACTCCCCTCGACTCGTGGTCCCGCGTCAAGGAACCTGACGCGGTCACGGATGGCCGGTGCTCGGCCCGCACGCGTCGACAGCGAGAGGCTTGACGTCGGGTCACCCAACGATCGACGCTAGTCCGCCCGCTCCGCGGCGGCAATGACCCTCTGAGAGGGTTCCGTCCTCACCCCAGGTCTCCCGCGGGACGCGACGGTCGCGGGAGCGGTCGCGATTACATCAGGAGTCTGCCGGCGACCGGCCCGTAAGCCGCAGCCGGATCACCCGGTAGCCGGTCCCGACCGCGTACACACCAACCCCGGCCACCACGGAGGTGACCGGCAGCGTGGCGACCAGGCCGGCGCAGCCGACCGCGCCGAGCACCTGCAGCCACCGCGGGAACCGACGCTGTGCCGGCTCCTGGGTGAACGCGGCCAGGTTCGCCACGAGGTAGTAGAGAAGCACCCCGAACGAGGAGAACCCGATCGCGTCACGCAGGTCGACGAGCAGGACCGCCGTACCGACCACGACAGCCAGCGCGACCTCGGCGTGGTGCGGGACGTGGAAGCGCGGATGGACCGCCGCCAGCCACGTGGGCAGGTCGCGTTCGCGGGCCATCGCCAACGTCGTGCGCCCGACCCCGGCGATCAGCGCGAGCAGGGCCCCCAGCGCGGCGAAGGCGGCCCCGAGTCGCACCACCCCGACGGCCCAGTCCCAGCCGGCGGCGTCGACCGCGTCCGCGAGGGGTGCCGCCGAGCCGGCCGTTGCCTCCGCCCCCAGCGAGGACAGCAGGGCGATCCCGACCGCGGCGTAGACGGCGACGGTGATGCCGAGCGCGAGCAGGATGGCTCGAGGGATGGTGCGGGCGGGGTCCTTGACCTCCTCGCCCATGGTGGCGATGCGGGCGTAGCCCGCGAAGGCGAAGAAGAGCAGGCCGGCCGACTGCAGGACGCCGTACCACCCTGTCCCGGACAGGCCGATCTCGACCGGGCGACGGGCCTCACCGGTCACACAGGCCGTCACCACCACCGCGAGGACGAGCAGCACGACCGTGACGATCACCCGGGTCAGCGCCGCGGTCCGGGTGACCCCGCGGTAGTTCACGGCGGCGAGCAGCACCACCGCCGCCGCGGCGGCGACGCGCTGCCACGGCCCGGGGACGACATAGGCCGCGAAGGTCAGCGCCATGGCCGCGCAGCTCGCCGTCTTGCCGACGACGAAGCCCCAGCCGGCGAGGAACCCCCACCAGTCGCCGAGGCGTTCCCGGCCGTAGACGTAGGTGCCGCCCGAGGTGGGGTACTGCGCAGCCAGCTGCGCCGACGCGGTCGCGTTGCAGTACGCCACCACCGCGGCGACGCCGAGCCCGACCAGCAGTGCGGGGCCCGCCGCGGCTGCGGCCGGAGCGAACGCCGCGAACACCCCGGCTCCGATCATCGAGCCGAGCCCGATCACGGTGGCGTCCGTCGTCCCCAGCCGACGGGCCAGTCGGGGCGTGCCGCTCATGTGTCTCCTCGGGGCCGGGCTTCGGGGCCGGGCTTCGGGTCCGGGCGTCGGGTCCGGGCGTCGGGTCCGGGCGTCGGGGCCGGGCGTCGGGGCCGGGACTCGGGTCCGGATCGTCGGTGCTGCGACGAACTTATCGAGCCCGCGCGGAGGGCGCTCACCCGATCGTGGAGAGGCGTTCTAGTCCGCAGCCGGCACCGACCGGCCATCGCGACGCGCCTGGGCGTACGCTGCTCGCGTGCTGTCGAACGCCCACTCTTTCGGATGGGACGGGCACCTGCTGCTCGTCCACCACACGGAGCTCGAGCGGCGCGAGGGCGTGGCCGCGTGGGTCGGTCACGGCCTGGGAGTCGGGGGCAAGGTCATCTACTTCGAGGCCCCCGACAGGCGCGACAGCTCTCTGGTGGAGACCCTGGCCGGGCGTCACGAGGACGCGATGTCGCGCGGCCAGCTGCAGTTCCTCCCCGTGCCCGCCGAGGTCTACTCCGCGCAGGGGCAGCAGGAGATCGTCGACGAGATCCTGGCGGAGGGATACCCGTCGGTCTGGCTCACCGCCGAGGCGGAGGTGGGTCGGCGGGCGACGTCGGCGGACACGCACGCCGAGGCGGAGCGGGCCATGGACCAGCTGTGCCGGTTCCGGCCCGTGTCCGCCCTGTGCCAGTACCCGGCCGACCTCGACGCGGGCACGCTCCACCGGGTCTCGGGGCTGCACACCGGTGGCGTCATGTCGACGCTGCTGCGGACGCGACCGCGACCGGACGGCATCGCGCTCGCCGGGGAGGTCGACTGCACCAACGCCGACGTGCTGGCGACAGTACTGACCGCGAGGTCGTCGAGGAGCCGGTCCCGGAGGTTCGTGGTGGACCTGCACCGGCTGGACTTCCTCGACGTGGGAGGCACCCGGGCCCTCGTGGAAGGGACGGCCGGCTTCCGGCAGAGAGGCGGGATCGTCCAGCTGCGCGAGGCCCAGCCCCTCGTCCGGCGCATCCTGGGCGTGCTCGAGATCGACCGGACCCCAGGGGTGGAGGTGGAGGACCGATGATGTCGAACGACTACGCCGAGGGTCTCGGCCGGTACAGCCACGACGTGCTCATCCACGACACCGACGAGCAGCTCGTCGACGCGGTCTGGTCGTTCGTGCGGACGGGACTGTCGTCCGGGGGCAACGTGCTCGTGCACAGCGACGAGCGGCGGGTGGCGCTGCTGCGGGACGCGCTGGGGACGCATCCGCGGCTGGAGTACGGCCTCGACCGCGACCTCTACCAGTCCCCCATGGCCACCCTCTTCGACTACCAGCGCGCGATGCGGCAGGACTCCAGCGGACGGGCCCGCTGGGTCACCGGGACCGTCCCGATGACCGAGGGGCCGGCCACTCCGGCCGCCTGGGCGCGGTACGAGTCGGCCGTGAACGAGGCCCTCGGCTCCTTCCCCTTCCACGCTCTATGCACCTACGACACACAGGCGCTCCCGGCGCACGTCGTCGCCGCCGCGCGAGCCACGCACCCCCACGTCAGCGACGGGACCACGCGGGGTCCGAGCCCGGACTACCTGGACCCGGGTGAGTTCCTCACCAGTCCCCTGGCCGAGACGCCAGCGGCGCCCGTGGGCACGCCGACGCTGGCGTTCACCCTGCAGAGTCCGGTCGACCTCGCCGCCGCACGCAGGCTGATCCGGAGCGGTGCGGCCACGACGACCGCCCCGGCGAAGTCCCGCGAGGACCTCCTCGCCGCCGCGAGCGAGGTGCTGGCCAACGCGGTCGAGCACGGCGGGCCACCCGTCGACGTCGAGGTGTGGGCCGAGGCGGGGGAGAGTCGGCTGACGTGCCGCGTGACCGACCACGGCGGCGGCATCGCGAACACCATGGCCGGCTACCGCTACCCCGACTCGAGGTCGGCCCTCGGCCTGTGGGTCGCCCGCCAGCTCTGTGAGGACCTGGTCATCGGCGAGGGCCCGGACGGTGGCTGCTCCGTCCTGCTGCTCGTAGCGTGAACAGCCGGGGCGCTCGGCTGGTGGACCGAGGTGGTGCTTTTGTACAGTCCCCGGCGTCAGGAAACGACCGAGAGGGAACATCGATGGGTACCGGAACCGGCCTCGGCCTCCTCGCCGCCGGAGCAGTCCTCTACTGGGCGATCGAGGCCGACGTGCCGTTCGTCGACGACAAGCCGCTCGGGGTGATCCTCATGGTGGCGGGCGCGGTCGCGCTCGTCGCCAGCGTGGTGATGACGCTGCAGAGCACCCGCACTCGCACGGTGGTGTCGAGTCGGCGCTGACCAGGCGACTCGCTGAGGCGGACGCGCTCAGGCGGTCTCGCGGGCGTGCAGGTCGCGCACGGTCGGCGAGGTCGCCACGTCCCCGGGGTCCGGGTAGGTCCCGAACAGCCGGTCCGCCGTACCCGCCGTGGTCACGGTGAACCAGTAGTGCTCGTTCTTGTAGTGGTGCAGCCGGTGGTTGCGCCACACGGCCCGGAACGCCGCCGTGCGTGGCCGGTAGTCGCTGTGCACCAGGTAGTGCGTCCACTCGTAGCCGAGGCCGAGGGCGGTCACCGACACCAGGAAGGTCAGCCCCAGCCCGTCGCGCGGGAACACCACGAGCGCGACCGCCACGTAGACCGGCAGCAGCCAGGCGAGCACCTGCCACGGGATGAACACCAGCGGGATGTCCCGCGGATCGGCGTGGTGGGCGCGGTGCTTGCGGGCCAGCAGCGAGTCGACCTCCACCGGACCGAGCTGCCGGGGTCGCCAGTGCAGCACGCACACGTGGATCACCCACTCGATGACCGGGAAGAACACCACCAGGCCGATCGGGAGGGCGGTGTCGGTCCAACGCCAGTCGCCCACCGCGAGCCGGCCGGCCAGTGCGACCACGCACGCCGCCGAGAGCATCCACGGCGACGGGTGCCGCCAGAACGCCCGCCAGGCCTGCCCGAGGCCGACGAGCGTCCGCCGGGACCCGGTGATCCGCTCCTCGTCGGCCCGCAGCCGGGCCCGGGCCTGCGCCTCGATCTCGGGGCCGGGTCGGGTCATCGCTCCTCCAGGTCGGCGAGGGCCGCCAGCAGGGTGGTGGCAGCGGGGGTGAGCAGCTCCTCTGCGGTACGACGGGCCCGGTCGGTGTCCTGCGACAGGATCGCGGCGGTGAGCGCTCGATAGGCCTGCACCTGCGTGACCTCGGCGGCCATCAGCCCGGCGAGGGCCTCCAGCGCAGGTTCGTAGGCCGTGCGCAGGCTGTTGAACATCAGCCGGAAGACGATCGAGTCCGCCCCGTCGACGACAAGGTCCCAGTAGGCGAGCGCCTGCAGCTGCTGTGCGACCGGGTCCTGCTCCGCCGCGAGCGCGTCGACGACCGCCGCGAGCTGTTCCCCGAGGTCGGGTCCGCCCCGCTCCGCGGCGAGCGCGGCGACGGTGGGTCCGACCGCGTTGCGGGCCTCGACGATGCTGCGGACCACGGCGGTGTCGACGCGGCCGTTGCGCACCAGCAACCGGGCGAGGAGGTCGAGCCCGGCCTGTCGCCGGAACTCGCGGACAGTGGTGGCGCCGCCGTGCCGCACCTCGACCAGCCGGGCCTGGGCCATCCGCTGGAGCGCCTCGCGCACGGCGGGACGGGAGACCCCGAGCACCTCGGCCAGCCGGCGTTCGCTCGGCAGGCTGTCGCCGGGCTCGAGCTCGCCCTCCATCACGTCCTCGAGGATCTGGTCGAACACCTCGTCGGGGACGAGGCGGCGGGTCACCGGTCGCAGGGCCATGGCACGAGCCTGGTGGCACTCCTGCAGATGGTCAAGTGGTCAGACCAGTATCCGGACGGGCCGGGACGGCGGGCGTGAGAGCCGCTGCGTAGGCTGTGCGCGTGAGGGATGTGCTGCGGGTGCTGTTCGCACCGCGCCTGCTGGCCCTCCACCTGCTCGGCGTGGTCGCCACCGGTGCCGCCGTGGCGCTCGGGCTGTGGCAGCTCAGCGCCTGGGAGGCCGCGCGGGAGGCCGAGGCTGCGGATCTCGCCAGTGCCCGCGCCGTCGAGCTCTCCACGGTCATGTCCGCCGACGACCCCTATCCCGGTGACGCGGTCGGCCAACCGGTCGAGGTGTCCGGGCAGTGGGTGCCGGAGGCGACCTTCCTCGTCCGGGACCGGCAGCTCGAGGGGCGGACCGGGTTCTGGGTGGTGACCCCGCTCGCGGTGTGCGAGTCCGACTGCGCGGACCGGCCGGCCCTGCTCGTCGTACGCGGCTGGACGCCCGAGCCCGCGCAGGCGCCGCAGCCGCCGCAGGGCCGGGTCGACCTGACCGGCTGGCTGCAGCCTCCCGAGGGATCCGGGCTGCAGGACCCCGACCCGACCGACGACGTGCTGGCCGAGCTGCGGATCGCCGACGCGATCCAGCGGGTGGACCAGGACCTGTACGGCGCCTACGTCATCGCCCGCGACCTGTCCCCCCAGGACGGCGGTACGGACAACGGAGGTGCCGAGAACGGCGGCATCGAGCCCGGTCTGGAGCCGGTCACCCCGGACTCGCTCCCGGAGCCGAGCCGCACCACGGCCCTGCGCAACCTGCTGTATGCGCTCGAGTGGTGGGTGTTCGCCGCGTTCGCCGCGTTCGTGTGGTGGCGCTGGGCACGTGACGAGGTCCACCGTGAGCGGGCGCCGGAAGCCGCCGACGCTGGGGTACCGTCAAGGACGTGAGATCCGCGCTGACCCCCTACCGCATCATGGCCGGCATCGTCGGTGTCCTGCTCATCATCTTGTGCCTGATCGGCCTGCCGCTGCACTACCTCTCCCCCGACGGCAGCCAGGCCGAGCACCTCGGTGACCGCATCTCCGAGACCCTGGGTGTGGCGCACGGATGGCTCTACATGATCTTCCTGATCAGCGCGTTCGTGCTCTCCCGCCGCGCCAGCTGGGACCTGCGGTTCACCGTCGTCACGCTGGTCAGCGGCACTGTCCCGATCCTGTCCTTCTGGGCCGAGCGCCGTGCCACCGAGGACGTCCGCGCGAAGATCGCCGCCGAGGAGTCGGTGGCGTCGACCCCGACCGCCTGAGTCGAGATGACCCCGCCGTCGACCGCGTTCGTGCTCGGCGGCGGTGGCGTGCTCGGCGCGGTCGAGGTCGGCATGCTCCGGGCCCTGTTCGAGGCCGGGATCAAGCCCGACCTGATCCTCGGCACCTCCGTCGGTGCGCTGAACGGGGCCCTGGTCGCTGCCGACCCCTCCCCCGGCGTGATCGACCGGCTGGTGGGCCTGTGGGAGTCCGCGGCCGGCGGCAAGGACGTCTACGCCGACGGCGCGGTCCGGCAGGTGACCCGCGTGGTGCGCACCGGCACCCACCTGCACTCGGCGAAGCCGCTGCGGCAGCGGCTCGAGGCCGAGCTCGGCGACCTCACCTTCGCCGACCTGGCCATCCCGTTCCAGTGCTGCGCGGCCAGCATCGAGCGCGCGGCCGAGCACTGGTTCACCGAGGGCCGGGTGGTCGATGCAGTCGTCGCGTCGGCCGCCGTACCCGGCCTGCTCCGCCCCGCCCGGGTCGGCAACGAGCACTACCTCGACGGTGGGATCGTGAACTCGATCCCGGTCGGCCGGGCCGTGGAGTGCGGCGCGGACCGGATCTTCGTGCTCCAGGTGGGGCGGGTGGACCGGCCTCTCACCCCGCCCCGCAAGCCGTGGGAGGTCGCCCGCGTATCGTTCGAGATCGCCCGCCGGCACCGGTTCATCCGGGAGATGGCCGCCCTGCCCGCGGGCGTGACCGCGCACGTCCTGCCGACCGGGGGCGGGTCGGCGCGCGACGACTCGCTGCTGGCCTACCGCGACTTCCGGGCCGTGCTGCGCCGGATCGACGGGGCCTACTCCGCCACACGCCAGTACCTCGAGGACCAGGCGTTGTGACCCGGCTGCTGCAGCGGCTCGTCGTCGCGCCGGCCCTGATCGTGCTGACCGTGCTGCTGGTGACGACGGTGCCGCTGTGGCTGCTCGTGGCCGCCCTGCTCTCCCCGATCGTCCCCGGCCGGCTGCGCCCGCTGCGGCTGCTCTGGCTGCTCGTGCTGCACCTGGTCCTGGAGAGCATCATCCTGGTCGAGCTCTTCGGGCTGTGGATCGCCTCGGGCTTCGGCTACTTCATCCGCCGGCCGTTCTTCGAGCGGATCCACTACGACATCGCGCAGACCTACCTGGTGATCTTCTTCCGGGAGGCCCGCCGGGTGCTCCGGCTGAAGATCCTCACCGAGGGCCCGGCGCCCGACGCCCACCCCGGACACCCACTGCTCGTCTGCTCGCGGCACGCCGGTCCCGGGGACTCGTTCACGCTGATGTACGCGCTCATGCACTGGTACGACCGGGAGCCGCGGGTGGTGCTCAAGGACACCATGGCCTGGGACCCGGCGATCGGGGTGATCCTGAACCGGCTGCCGAGCAGGTTCATCTCCCCGAACCCGAAGGCGCGCGCCGACGGCGACTCGGTCGAGGCGCAGATCGCCGACCTGGCCCGCAACCTCGACGAGAACGACGCCTTCGTGATCTTCCCCGAGGGCGGCAACTTCACCCCGCAGCGACGGGAGCGGGCGATCGCCAAGCTGCGGAGGCTGGGGCTGGAGAAGATGGCGCGCCGGGCCGAGGAGATGCAGAACGTGCTCGCGCCCCGCCCCGGTGGGTTCATCGCCGCGCTCGACGCCGCGCCGGAGGCCGACGTGGTCATGGTGGCGCACACCGGGCTGGACCACATGCTCACGGTCGGGGACCTGTGGCGCGAGCTGCCGATGGACAAGCAGATCGTGATGCGATGGTGGCGGGTGCCCCGCAACGAGATACCGGACGGGCGCGACGACCGCATCGACTGGCTGTTCTCCTGGTGGGAGGACATCGACCGATGGATCGACGAGCACCGTCCGGCAGATCTTCCTCCTCGGCGGAGGAAGCGGCCCGCGAGGGCTTGATCAGTCCCTGTCGAGCTTGACCTCGTCGGCCGGGTTGTCCGGCGTGGTGGCGGGGTGCGGGGTCTCCGCGGCGTCCGCGGCGGCCTCGTCCGGGCCCGAGCCGCCCTCGTCGTCGGCACGGGCGGCCGCAGCCGCCGCGGCCGCGGTGGCCGTGGGGGTCTCGTCCACCGGAGCGGCCGGTGCGGGCGGCTCGGGGGCGTACGACGACTTCCACGCCGTGCTCGCCTGCCGGTCCGACAGCGTCTTCGCCACGACCGCGGCGATCCCGGCCAGGCCGAGCAGGATCAGCACCTTGCGCAGCCGGTGCTTCTTCTGCACCGGAGCCTCGACCTCGCCCTTGAGCGCGGCAGCCGTGGCCTTGCCCCGCTTGAAGGCCTCCTCACGGGCCTCCTCGGTCGCCTCCGACGCGGCCGCGACGGCGGCGGTGATCACCGGGAGCACCTCGGTGGAGAACTTGGTCCGGGCGGTGTCGATGGCCGGGGCGGCCTTCTCACGTGCGTCGGCGATGACCGGGGCGGCCTTCTCGCGGGCCTCGGCGATGACCGGGGCAGCCTTCTCACGGGCAGACTCCACGTGGGGGGTGATCATGTCGGCGAGCTCGCTCGCGTGTTCGCGGATCTTCTGCGAATTCGTCTTCGACTTCGACTTCAGCATCGTCGACGGTCCTCTCATTCGTGGTCTCGCGGAGCCCGTGCCCGCTTCAGCCCCGATCATGCCGGGATCACGAGGTGAATCAAACCCTGAACCACCCTGTCTTGGCGGGCGTGGGAAGATCGACGAGTCTCCTGATCACGAACGAAAGGCAGCGCCACATGGCCGGCGAGGACCTCTGGGCAACCCTCAAGACCAACTACGGCGACATCGTCGTCCACCTGTTCCCCAACCACGCGCCGAAGACGGTCGAGAACTTCGTCGGCCTGGCCGAGGGAACCCAGGAGTACAAGGACCCCAAGACGGGCCAGCAGACCATGGGCAGGTTCTACGACGGCCTGGGCTTCCACCGGGTGATCGACGGGTTCATGATCCAGGGTGGCTGCCCGCTCGGCACCGGCACCGGCGGCCCCGGCTACACCTTCAAGGACGAGTTCCACCCGGAGCTGTCGTTCAACAAGCCCTACCTGCTCGCGATGGCGAACGCCGGCCCGGGCACGAACGGCTCGCAGTTCTTCATCACCGTGGGCGAGACGCCGTGGCTGAACAACCGGCACACGATCTTCGGTGAGGTCGAGGACCCGGCCAGCCAGCAGGTCGTCGACAAGATCGCGACCACCAAGACGGGCCCCGGTGACCGCCCGGCCGAGCCGGTCACCATCACCACGGTCGAGGTGGAGCGCCGCTGAGCACTCCGGACCAGCCGGCGGCTGGGGCGCCCCAGATGGGCGCTCCAGTCTGCTACCGGCACACCGACCGCGAGACCCACATCCACTGCCAGAGGTGTGGGCGTCCGATCTGCCCTGACTGCATGCGCCAGGCCGCGGTCGGCTTCCAGTGCCCCTCCTGCGTCAAGGAGGGGGCGCGCACCACCCGCGCGCCCCGCGCCGCCTACGGAGGCTCGCGCTCGGGCAACCCGGCGCTGACCTCGCAGATCCTCATCGCCGTCAACGTCGCGGTCTGGGTGCTCATCACCGCCACCGGCGGCGCCGCCAGCGCCTGGGTCGACCGGCTGGCACTGCTGCCGTCCGGGCGCTGCCAGAACTTCGCCGGCAACCGGCTCATCCCCGGCCTCGACGAGACCCAGTGCGCGACCGTCCCGGGCTTCGAGTGGGTGCCCGGCGTGGCCGACGGGGCCTTCTGGCAGCTGCTGACGTCGATGTTCACCCACGTCGACGCGCTGCACATCGGCTTCAACATGCTCGCGCTGTGGTTCCTCGGTCCCCAGCTCGAGGCCGTGATCGGCCGGGCGCGGTTCCTGGCGCTCTACTTCCTCTCCGGCCTCGCCGGGAGCGCGCTGGTCTACTGGCTCTCCCCCGAGTACGGCTCGACCGTGGGTGCCTCCGGTGCGATCTTCGGCCTGATGGGCGCGCTGCTCGTCATCGCGATCAAGGTCCGTGCCGACTACAGCCAGATCCTGGTCTGGCTCGGCCTCAACCTGGTGATCACCTTCGTCGGCCGCGGCTTCATCTCCTGGCAGGGACACCTCGGCGGGCTCGCCGGGGGCGTGCTCATCGCCGCGGTCGTGGTCTGGGCGCCGCGCGCCCGTCGTACCACCTGGCAGCTGGCCGGACTCGGGCTGCTCGCCGTATTCGTGCTGCTCGCCGTCGCGGCGCGCACCCTCGCCCTGGCCTGAGCGGGCTGCGCGGGCCCTGACCCTCGCCGCCTGCTCCGCCGGCTCGTCGCGTCCCCACCGAGCCGACCTGCTCCGGCTGTGGACATTTCCTCACATCCCGGATGTGTGGATATCCCCAGCTGTGGGTAACTGATGTGCACACACGTTCCGCCTCAGAAACGGGACTTGTCCACACTGGGGATAAGTACTGTGGATGAAACTACACACGTGTGATTCCTTGTGGTGTGCGCAAAGAAGCGGCCC
>DATIBI010000196.1:0-13118 GCA_035457605.1 Nocardioidaceae bacterium | reverse complement strand
TGCGGCACTGCGTCAGCATCGCCCTGGCCTTGCTCCGCGGCGCGGCGGCGGCGTCGGTGATCCGGCGCTTCGCGAGCCGGCCGAGCGGGTCGGACGCCGGGTCCTCGGGCGCCTTCGTCGGCCACCACACGACCACGGGGGAGTCGGGCAGCAGCAGCGGCAGCACCACCGAGGCGGGGTGCTTGGTGACCTCGCCGCTGAGCCGGATCATCGCCGTCTCGCCGGTCCAGCCGGAGCCGATCCCGACCTGGGCGTCCACCTGTCCCGAGCCTCGGCCGTTACCGAGGATCACGCCGAGCACGCGGGCCGGGTGCTCGCGCGAGGCCAGCCGGGCTGCGGTCATCGCCTCCTCGGCGTCGCTCTCCTCGACCACGAACACCAGGGTCATCACCATGCCCATCGCGGGGCTGCCGGCCCGGCGCCGGGCCCGCACGAACTCCGCGGCGATCTCGCTGGAGTTGGTGTCGATCAGCTCGATCATCGGATCACGTCCTCACGGGTGCGCGGCGAGGTCACGGCCGCCTCCAGACCCGTCCGTCGCGGGCCAGCATCTTGTCCGCCGAGGCCGGGCCCCACGTGCCCGCCTCGTAGGTGTCGGGCTTTCCGTGGTTGGCCCAGTACTCCACGATCGGGTCGAGGATCTTCCAGGACAGCTCGACCTCCTCGTGCCGCGGGAACAGCGGCGGCTCGCCCAGCAGCACGTCGAGGATCAGCCGCTCGTAGGCCTCGGGGCTGGACTCGGTGAACGTGCCGCCGTAGGCGAAGTCCATGGTCACGTCCCGGATCTCCATCGCCGTGCCCGGCACCTTGGAGCCGAACCGGATGGTGATGCCCTCGTCGGGCTGCACCCGGATCACCAGCGCGTTCTGGGTCAGCTCCTCGGTGGAGGTCTCGCTGAACGGCAGGTGCGGGGCGCGCTTGAAGACGACCGCCACCTCGGTCACCCGCCGACCGAGCCGCTTGCCGGCCCGGATGTAGAACGGCACCCCCGCCCACCGCCGGGACTCGATGTTCAGCTTCACCGCGGCGTAGGTCTCGGTCCGCGAGTTCTGCGGGATGTCCTGCTCCTGCTTGTAGCCGGGCACCTTCACGCCGCCGGCCCAGCCCTCGGTGTACTGCGCGCGTGCGGTGTTCAGGTCCAGCCGCTTGGGGAGTACGACGGACTCCAGCACCTTCTGCTTCTCCAGCCGCAGGCTCTTGGCGTCGAACGAGGGCGGCTCCTCCATCGCGATCAGCGCCATCAGCTGCAGCAGGTGGTTCTGGATCACGTCCCGGGCCGCGCCGATCCCGTCGTAGTAGCCGGCCCGGCCACCGATGCCGATGTCCTCGGCCATGGTGATCTGCACGTGGTCCACGTAGTTGGAGTTCCAGATCGGCTCGAACATCGCGTTGGCGAACCGCATCGCCAAGATGTTCTGCACCGTCTCCTTGCCCAGGTAGTGGTCGATGCGGAACACCGACTCCGACGGGAACACCTCGGAGATGACCCGGTTGAGCTCGCGCGCACTCTGCAGGTCGTGCCCGAACGGCTTCTCCACCACGACCCGGCGCCAGGCGTCCTCGGTGGACGTGGCGAGCCCGTGCTCCTTGAGCTGGCCGACGACGTCGGAGAAGAACCGCGGCGGGATCGACAGGTAGAACGCGTGGTTGCCCCCGGTGCCGCGGACCCGGTCGAGGTCCATGATGGTCTGGCGCAGCGTCTCGAAGGCGAGGTCGTCGTTGAAGTCACCGGGCACGAACCGGAAGCCCTCGGCCAGCTGCTGCCAGACCTCCTCGCGG
This sequence comes from Nocardioidaceae bacterium, assembly GCA_035457605.1. Taxonomy (GTDB): domain Bacteria; phylum Actinomycetota; class Actinomycetes; order Propionibacteriales; family Nocardioidaceae; genus Nocardioides_C. The sequence goes on along the minus strand of DATIBI010000196.1, from coordinate 11,339 downwards.
AAATCGGTGCGCGCGTGCTCCTTGACCGCGTCGTGCACGATCTGCGCGAAGTCCTGGTCCGCCCAGTCCCGCCGGGCGAACCCGACCAGCGAGAAGCCGGGCGGCAGCAGGCCACGGTTGGCCAGGTCGTAGACGGCCGGCATCAGCTTCTTGCGGGCAAGGTCGCCGGTGACCCCGAAGATCACCAGGCCGCACGGCCCGGCGATCTTCGGCAGCCGACGGTCCTGCGGGTCGCGCAGGGGGTTCACGAACGACGTGCCCTCTCGGTCGCTGTAGTGGTGCGTGGTCACGCAAGCGCCTCCGCCACGGCGGGAACTCCTGCCTTCTGGTCGGTCAGGTGCAGCCGCAGCACGGGCCGACCGTGGTCGGCGAGGACCTGCGCGTCGCCGGCGGCCTGCGCGGCGACGAGGGTGCCGAAGGTGTAGTCGCGGCCCGGGACCGGCAGGTCCTGCGCAGGCTCACCGGTGATCTGCACGTAGACGCCCACCCCCGGACCGCCCTTGTGGAACTGGCCGGTGGAGTGCAGGAACCGGGGTCCCCAGCCGAACGTGACCGGGCGGCGGGTGCGGACGGCGAGGGTACGTCGGACGTCCTCGAGCTGTGGCAGCGCCAGCCGGTCCAGGTAGGCCATCACCGCGACGTAGCCGACGGACCCGTCGAGCTCGTCGAGGAGCGCCGTGACCGCCTCACCCAGGGACGAGGCCCCGCCGAGCCAGTCGCCGCCGAGGGCGCGGACCTCGACGGATCCGTCGACCAGGGCGGCCGGGCTGGCGTCCGGCGTACCTTCCAGCATGCTGCGCGCCGCCTTCTTGGCGCTCTCGACGTCCGGCTGGTCGAACGGGTTGATCCCCAGGATCTTCCCGGCGACCGCGGTCGCGGCCTCCCACAGCAGCAGCTGCGCGCCCAGCGCACCGCACACGGACACGTCCGAGCCGCTGGTCTCCGGCTGCGTCTCGGCGTCGATGTCGGTCTCGCCGACGAGCCGGGCGACGGTGACGTCGTGCGGCGGCAGGGCCACCTCGGGCGCGGAGGAGTCCTCGACCACCACCGGCAGCACGCCGGTGCCCTGCTTGCCGGTGCTCTCGGCGATCAGCTGCTCGGCCCAGTCGGCGAAGCCCACCAGACCCGAGCCCTCGTCGACGAGCACGAGCTTGTCGCGCAGGGGAGTGGTGCCGGCCATCGCGGCACCCAGCCGCAGCGCCGGGTTGCCCTCGTCGTCGTCCGCGAGCAGGTCCGCCACCGCGTCCGCCTCGTCGAGCAGCGCCTCGATGTCCGCACCGGCCAGGCCGCTCGGCACCAGCCCGAACGCGGTCAGCGCCGAGTAGCGGCCGCCCACGTTCGGGTCGGCGTTCACCACCCGGAAGCCACCGTCGCGGGCCTGCTGGTCCAGCGGGCTGCCCGGGTCGGTGACGACCACGATCCGCCGGGTCGGGTCGATCCCGGCGTCGGTGAACGCCTGCTCGTAGGCCCGGCGCTGGGAGTCGGTCTCGACGGTGGAGCCGGACTTGCTGGAGACCACCACCACGGTGCGGTCCAGCCGGTCACCGATCGCCGCCCGCACCTGGTCGGGGTCGGAGGAGTCGACCACGGTGAGGCCGACGCCGGCGGTCGCGCAGATCACCTCGGGTGCGAGCGAGGAGCCGCCCATGCCGCACAGGGCGACGTGGTCCAGGCCCTCTTCGAGCAGCTCGTCGCGGAGCGCGGCGATCTGCCCGAGCAACGGACGCGAGGTGCGGTGCAGACCGACCCAGCCGAGGCGGACGGAGGCCTCGGGCTCGGCGTCGGCGCCCCACAGCGTCGCGTCCCCGGCGAACAGCCGGCTGGCGAACCGTTCCTGGACGAGGGTGGGTACGACGGACCCGATCGCGTCTGCGGCCGCGCCGGTGGCGGCCACCTCGAGCACGCCGCTCACCGAGCCGCGCTCTCCAGGTTGGAGCGGACCGTCTCGACCAGCTCGTCCCACGACTTCACGAACTTCTCGACGCCCTCGCTCTCCAGCGTCGCGATCACGTCGTCGTAGTCGATGCCGGCCGCGGCCAGCCGGTCCATGACCTGCTGGGCATCGGCGTAGTTGGTGGTGACCTGGTCCCCGTCGACCGCGCCGTGGTCGGCGAAGGCCTCCATGGTCTTCTCCGGCATGGTGTTCACGGTGTTGGCCACGACCAGGTCGGTGACGTACATCGTGTCCCGGTACTCCGGGTTCTTCACGCCGGTGGAGGCCCACAGCGGCCGCTGCGTGTTCGCGCCCTCGGCCTTGAGCTCCGCGAACCGGTCGCCGGAGAAGAACTCCTCGTAGGCCCGGTAGGCCAGCCGCGCGTTCGCGACACCGGCGAGACCCTTGAGCTCGTCGTGCCCGCCGACAGCGTCGAGCCGCTTGTCGATCTCGGTGTCCACCCGGGAGACGAAGAACGACGCCACGGAGTGGATGCCGTGCAGGCCGACGCCGTTGGCCTTGGCCTGCTCCAGCCCGGCGAGGTACGCCTCCTTGACCTCCTGGTAGCGGCCGAGCCCGAAGATCAGCGTCACGTTCACGCTGATCCCCGCGGCCAGGGTCGCCGTGATCGCCGGAAGGCCCTCGGTCGTGGCCGGGATCTTGATGAACAGGTTCGGCCGGTCCACCGCGGTCCACAGCCTCTTGGCCGCGGCGACGGTGGCGTCGGTGTCGAAGGCCAGGCCCGGCGGGACCTCGATCGAGACCCGGCCGTCGACGCCGTCGGTGCTCTTCCAGGTGTCGAGCAGCACGTCGCACGCCTCGCGCACGTCGTGGGTGGTGAGCTCGAAGATCGCGTCGTCGACCGGCGTGCCCGCCTCCGCCAGCTGCTTCACCTGGGCGGCGTACCGCTCGCCCTCGCTGAGCGCCGCGGCGAAGATCGTCGGGTTGGTGGTGACACCGACCACCGACTTGTTCTTCACGAGCTCGGCCAGGTTGCCGGTCTCGATGCGCTCGCGCGACAGGTCGTCGAGCCAGATGGACACTCCTGCGTCGGCAAGAGCCTTGAGACGTTCAGACATCGGTTCCCTCCCGGGGGTCGGTCACGTGCTGCTGTCGGATGCTGGTCGGACCTGCGCTGTTCAGACCCCGGCCGCGGCGATGCTCTCCTCGGCGGCGAGGACCACGGCCTCGGCGGTGATCCCGAACTGCGCGAAGATCGTGGCGAAGTCGGCGGAGGCGCCGAAGTGGTCCAGGGACACGATGCGCCCCGCGTCGCCGACGACCTCGCGCCAGCCCTGGGCGACGCCGGCCTCGACGCTGACGCGGGCCTTGACCCCCGGCGGGATCACACTGTCGCGGTAGGCCTGGTCCTGCGCGTCGAACCACTCGCGGCACGGCATCGACACCACCCGAGCGCGCACGCCCTTGGCGGCGAGCTGCTCGCGGGCCTGCACCGCGAGCTGCACCTCGGAGCCGGTGCCGATCAGCACGACGTCGGGCTGCCCGCCCTCGGCGTCGACGAGCACGTAGCCGCCGCGGGCCACGTCCTCGGTGGTGGCGAAGCCGTCCTCGCCGCGCGGGAAGGTCGGCACGTTCTGGCGGGTGAGCGCGAGCCCGGCGGGGCGGTCGGTGTTCTCCAGCACCGCCTTCCACGCCGCCACGGTCTCGTTGGCGTCGGCAGGACGGACCACGTCGAGGCCCGGGATCGCGCGGAGGGCGGCCAGGTGCTCCACCGGCTGGTGGGTCGGGCCGTCCTCGCCGAGGCCGATCGAGTCGTGGGTCCACACGTAGGTGACCGGCAGCTGCATCAGCGCCGCGAGGCGGACCGCGGGGCGCATGTAGTCGGAGAACACCAGGAACGTGCCGCCGTAGACCCGGGTGCCGCCGTGCAGCGCGATGCCGTTCATGATCGAGCCCATCGCGTGCTCGCGGATGCCGAAGTGCAGCACGCGGCCGTACCTGTTGCCGGAGAAGTCGTCGGTGGACAGCTCCTCGGGGACGAACGACGGCTCGCCCTTGGGGGTGGTGTTGTTGGACTCGGCGAGGTCCGCCGAGCCGCCCCACAGCTCGGGGAGCGCCGGCGCGATCGCGGTGAGCACGGCGCCGGAGGCCTTGCGGGTGGCGACTCCTTTGGGGTCCGCGTCGAACGTCGGCAGCTCCTTGTCCCAGCCGGCGGGCAGGGTCCGGGTCTGCATCCGGTCGAAGAGCTCCTTGGCCTCGCCTGCCCGGGAGGCCCACGCCGCGAAGTCCTCGCGCCACGCGGCCTCGGCGGCCTTGCCCCGCTCGACGAGGGCGCGGGTGTGCGCGATCACCTCGTCGGAGACCTCGAAGGTCTGCTCCGGGTCGAAGCCGAGGATCTTCTTGGTGGCGGCCACCTCGTCCACGCCCAGCGCCGAGCCGTGCGAGGCGCCGGTGCCCTGGGCGTTGGGGGCGGGCCACGCGATCACGGTGCGCAGCACGATCATGCTCGGCCTGTCGGTGACCGCCTCGGCCTCGTGCAGCGCGTGCCACAGCGCGTCGACGTCCTCGACGTACTCCTTGCCGCCGTTGGTCCAGTCGACGGTCCGCACGTGCCAGCCGTAGGCCTCGTAGCGCTTGGCGACGTCCTCGCCGAACGCGATGTCGGTGTCGCCCTCGATGGAGATGTCGTTGTCGTCGTAGATCAGCGTGAGGTTGCCCAGCTGCTGGTGCCCCGCCAGCGAGGACGCCTCGCCGCTCACCCCCTCCTCGAGGTCGCCGTCACTGCAGATCGCGTAGACGTGGTGGTCGAACGGGGAGGTGCCGGGTGCGGCGTCGGGGTCGAGCAGACCGCGCTCGCGGCGGGCGGCCATCGCCATGCCGACCGCGTTGGCCACGCCCTGGCCGAGGGGACCGGTGGTGGTCTCCACGCCTGCGGTGTGCCCGTGCTCGGGGTGGCCGGGGGTCTTGCTGCCCCAGGTCCGCAGCGCCTTCAGGTCGTCGAGCTCGAGCCCGAAGCCACCGAGGTAGAGCTGGGTGTAGAGCGTGATGCTGGAGTGGCCGGCCGAGAGCACGAAGCGGTCGCGACCGGTCCAGGACGGGTCGGCCGGGTTGTGCCGCATCTTCTTCTGGAACAGCGTGTACGCCACCGGAGCGAGCGCCATCGCCGTCCCCGGGTGACCGTTGCCGACCTTCTGGACCGCGTCCATCGCGAGCACCCGGCAGGTGTCCACGGCGCGCTGGTCGAGATCGGTCCATTCCAGGGGGGTACGAGCGTTGCTCACGAGCGTGCTTTCCTCTCCACACGGGGGCAGTGCCCAGATTGTCTCCGGAGACACCCGGGCCGGGCCAATCGTGGACGGACCGGCCGCGCCCCCGAGCCTACTCAGCCGGGTGACCCGGGGACGCGTGAGGAGATGCACACCGCCCCAGGCGTCGCCCGATGGCCGGGTTCGCGTCACCCGGCATTAGACTCGAGCAGCGCGCTCCGAGTGCCCCTTGCCATCGTTCGAACTCGAGGTTTTCGTGACGGCCGTCGACCCCCACGTCTCCGTGCAGACGCAGGCGCCCGGTCCGGCGACCCTGCGCGACGTGGTGGCGGCCTACGTGGGGCTGACCAAGCCGCGGATCATCGAGCTGCTGCTGCTGACCACCGTCCCGGTCATGTTCCTGGCCCAGCGCGGCGTGCCGCCGCTCGGCCTCGTCGTGGCCACGGTCGTCGGCGGCACCCTCTCCGCGGGCAGCGCGAACGCCCTCAACTGCGTCTACGACCGCGACATCGACGAGCGGATGCGGCGCACCCGGCGGCGGGCGCTGCCGCGACACATCGTCTCCGCCCGCGCGGCGCTGGTGTTCGGGCTGGTGCTCGGACTGGTGTCGACGCTGATGCTCGGCCTGCTGGTCAACTGGCTCTCGGCCTGGCTGGCGCTGGCCGCGAACGTCTTCTACGTCGTCGGCTACACGATGATCCTCAAGCGGCGCACCACCCAGAACATCGTCTGGGGCGGGGCCGCGGGATGCTTCCCGGCGCTGATCGGGTGGACCGCGGTGACCGGCGAGCTCGCCTGGGCGCCGGTGGTCCTGTTCCTCGTCGTGTTCTTCTGGACCCCGCCGCACTTCTGGGCGCTGGCGATCCGTTACCGCGAGGACTACGCCGCGGCCGAGGTGCCGATGCTGCCGGTGGTCGCCGGCGCGCGCACGGTGGCGCGGCAGATCGTCGCCTACTCCTACGTGATGGTCGGTACGTCGATCCTGCTCTGGCCGGTCGCGGACACCGGATGGTTCTACCCCGTGGCCGCCATCGTGCTGGGCGGGGCGTTCCTGGTGGAGGCGCACCTCCTGCTCGGCCGGTCGGCGAGGAGCGACGACGTCACCGCGCTGAAGCCGATGCGACTGTTCCACTGGTCGAACATGTACCTCTCGCTGCTGTTCGTCAGCGTCGCGCTCGACCCGCTGATCACGCGCTGAGCTCCTGAGCCCGCCTGACCCGAGCGAGCTGACCCCGGTGCCCGGACCGACCCGCCAGGAGCTCGAGGCCGCGCGCGACCGGCAGATCCCCGACGTCGTCGCCGACGGGCTGTCGGTGGTGTTCGCCGGGATCAACCCCGGCCTCTGGTCCGCGGCCACCGGTCACCACTTCGCCCGTCCGGGGAACCGGTTCTGGCCCGCGCTGCACGCCTCCGGCTTCACCCCTCGGCTGCTGCTCCCCGAGGAGCAGGGGACCCTGCTCGACCTCGGGCTCGGGATCACCAACGTCTGCGCGCGGGCCACCGCCCGCGCCGACGAGCTCAGCCGCGACGAGCTGGTGCACGGCGGCGAGGTGCTCCGCGAGAAGGTGCGCCTCCGACGCCCGCGCTGGCTGGCCGTGGTGGGGGTGACGGCCTACCGCACTGCGTTCGGTGACCGGCGGGCGACGGTCGGCCCGCAGCCGGAGCGGCTCGGTGAGACGGGGGTGTGGGTGCTGCCGAACCCGAGCGGGCTGAACGCGCACTGGCCCGCCGCCGCGCTCGCCGACGCGTTCGCCGAGCTCCGCCGGGCAGCGACCGGCTAGACCGTCGTGGCCGTCGCCGGGACGGATGCCTGGTCGGGAGCCCGGTCGCGGACGCCGACGAGCATCCAGGTCATCGCCGCGGACACCAGTGCCGCACCCAGCAGGTGCAGCGCCACCAGCACGACGGGCAGGTCGGTGAAGTACTGCACGAACCCGACCACGCCCTGGGCCAGCTCGATGCCGAGCAGCACCTGCGCGGCCCGGACCGCGCGGGCTGGGGCGCCGACCGCCCGCAGTGCGAACACCGCACCGACGGTCAGGCCGAGCATCAGGAACACCGCGTCGGTGTGCAGCTGGCTGAGCGCGGCCGGGTCGAGCCCGTTCCTGGGGGCGTCGAGGTCACCGGCGTGGGGGCCGCTCCCGGTCACGACCGTGCCGAGGTAGAGCACCAGCCAGCCGGCGACGAACGTGGACCGGACCAGCCAGGTCACGGCGCCCGGGACGGTCGGCACTGCCGGTCCGTCCCCCTCGCGGAGCCTGCGCAGCAGGACCACGGCGACGCCGATCATCGCCAGGGACACGAGCAGGTGGAAGGCCACGATCCAGGGGTTGAGGTCGGTGAGCACGGTGATCCCGCCGATGACGGCCTGCGCGGGTACACCGAGCGCGAGCAGGAAGGCCAGCCGGACCACCGGTCGCCGGCCGAGCTTCCACGCGGCGACGAACGTCGCGATCGCGACCGCGGCGAGCAGGAACGTCACCATCCGGTTGCCGAACTCGATCGCACCGTGCAGGCCGAGCTCGCCGTGCGGCACGAACGACTCCTCGGTGCATCGCGGCCAGGTCGGGCAGCCGAGGCCCGAGGCCGTCAGCCGGACGACGCCGCCGGTGATGACGATGAGGATATTGGTGACCAGCGAGGCGACGGCCAGCGGCGTCATCCAGCGGGCGGCGCCCGCGGCCGGGCCGGTGCTCGCCGGGGCGGGGGCGGTGGTGCTCATTCCCACGTGAACGTCCTCGAGGTCAGGGCCGCGCCGGCTGCCGCCCAGGCGGCCAGCACGAGCAGGGGTACGACGGACAGGGTGCCGTCGATGAGCGCGGCCCGGATCCCGCTGCCCAGGGCGCCCGAGGGCAGCAGCTCCAGCGCCGGGGCGAGCGCGCCGTAGCTCTCCGCGGGGATGACGACGGCGCCTCCGGCCATCAGCAGCAGGTACACCAGGTTCGCCGCGGCCAGGGTCGCCTCCGCGCGCAGGGTGCCGGCGAGGAGCAGGCCCAGGGAGGCGAACGCCGCCGTACCGACCAGGACGAAGGCGGCGGCGGCCGCCACGGAGGTCGCGGACAGCACCGGCGTCCAGCCGAGCGCGGCGGCGGCGAGCGCGATCACCACCAGCTGCTGCAGCTCCACCAGCAGCAGGGCGCCGACCTTGCCCGCGAGCAGCCCGGCCCGGGGCAGGGGCGAGGTGCCCAGCCGCTTGAGCACCCCGTAGCGGCGCTCGAAGCCGGTGGCGATCGCCAACGAGGTGAAGCTCGTCGACATCACCGCCAGCGCGATCACGCCGGGGGCGAGGGTGTCCACCGTGCCAACGGGGAAGTCCAGCCCGATCCGGTCGGCGGCGAGCACCCCGCCGACCAGCACGATCAGCGGGATGACCACGGCGAGCAGCAGCTGCTCACCGTTGCGCAGCATCAGCCGGGTCTCCATCCGGGCCTGGGCCAGGACCTGCCGGCCCAGCGGCGCGGCCCCCGGGTCGGGGACGAACGTGCCCGGGCCCGGGGTGCGGGTGTCGTGGCTGCTCATGCGGTCAGCTCCCTGCCGGTGAGCTGGAGGAAGACGTCCTCCAGCGTGCGCTGCCCCAGGGTGAGGGACTCCGGCAGCACGTCGTGCTCGGCGCACCAGGCGGAGACGGTCGCCAGCGTGGTCCCGTCCGCGGGGCCGGTGATCAGCAGGCTCTGAGCGTTCACCGTCTGCACCTCGGTGGCCGGGCCCAACGCGGCCTGCAGGGAGGCGGGGGCACCGGGCGGGAACGGCTCGGTGACCACCAACCGGATGGTGCTGCTCCCGCTGGCGCGGGTGAGGTCGAACGGCGTGCCCGAGGCGATCAGCCGGCCGTGGTCGATCACGTGGATCTGGTCGGCGAGCCGCTCGGCCTCGTCCATGTAGTGGGTGGTGAGCACAACGGTGACCCCGTCGGCGCGCATCTCCTCGAGCATCTCCCAGGTGGTCCGCCGGGCCTGCGGGTCCATCCCCGCGGTGGGCTCGTCGACGAAGACCAGCTCCGGCCGGCCGACGACCGCCATCGCCAGGGACAGCCGCTGCTGCTGACCGCCGGAGAGCCGGCGGTACGGCGTGCGGCCACAGTCGGCGAGCCCGAGCCGCTCGACCAGCATGTCCACGTCGAGGGGGTTCGCGTGGAGCGTGGCGATGTGCCGGAGCATCTCCTCGGCGCGCACGCCGGACCAGGCGCCGCCGTCCTGCAGCATCACCCCGATCCGGGGGAGCAGCGCGCTGCGGTCGGCCCGCGGGTCGCACCCGAGCACGCGGACCGTGCCGCCGTGCGGGGCGCGGTAGCCCTCGCACGTCTCGAGCGTGGTGGTCTTGCCGGCCCCGTTGGGACCGAGAACCGCGGTGATGGTGTGCCGCTCCACCGTGAGGCTCAGGTGGTCCACGGCCACCTTGTCGCCGTACCTCATCACGAGGTCGTCGACCTCGACGGCAGGGGAGTCGGACACCCGTCGATTCTAAGGAGCGGTGCGGCGGGAGGCCGCATCGGGCGGACGTGACTTAGGCGACCCTTATTTGAAAGGGCTCCGGCATTAACGGCACACTGTTGTTGTGGAATTCGACGGCCAGCACAGTGTGCACGGCGTCGCCAGCGACGCCCCGACGCGTGAGCGCGTGGCACGGTCGATCCTCGAGAACGGTCCGAGCACCGCGGCCGCGCTCGCGGAACGACTGGAGCTGACGCCTGCTGCAGTACGCCGGCACCTCGACCACATGATCGAGGAAGGCGCGGTCGAGGCCCGCGAGCCGCGGGTCTACGGGGCGCGGGGCCGGGGCCGCCCGGCGAAGGTGTTCGCCCTCACCGAAGCAGGGCGGGACAGCTTCGACCAGGCCTACGACGACCTCGCCGCCCAGGCACTGCGGTTCCTCGCCGAGACCGGCGGGGACGAGGCGGTCCTCGCGTTCGCGCGGCGCCGGGTCGCCTCCCTGGAGGACGACTACCAGCAGATCATCGCCGCGGAGCCCGACCTGTCGCCCGCCGAGGCGCTGGCCCGGGCGCTGACCCGCGGCGGCTACGCGGCCTCGGTCCGGCACGGCCCGGTGGGGGAGCAGCTGTGCCAGCAGCACTGCCCGGTCTCCCACGTCGCCCACGAGTTCCCCCAGCTGTGCGAGGCGGAGACGGAGCTGTTCAGCAAGCTCCTCGGCAGCCACGTGCAGCGACTGGCCACCATCGCCCACGGCGACGGGGTCTGCACCACCTGCATTCCCGACGCACGCGCACCCCAGGTTTTGTCCTCACACGAGAGGTTGAGTCAATGACCACGATCGACCAGATGAACCCGGAGCTCGAGGGCCTCGGCCGCTACGAGTACGGCTGGGCAGATCCGGACGCCGCAGGAGCCGTCGCGCAGCGCGGCCTCAACGAGGCCGTCGTTCGCGACATCTCGGGCAAGAAGGGCGAGCCGCAGTGGATGCTCGACCTGCGGTTGAAGGGCCTCAAGCTCTTCGACCGCAAGCCGATGCCGACCTGGGGCGCGGAGCTCGAGGGCATCGACTTCGACAACATCAAGTACTTCGTCCGCTCCACCGAGAAGCAGGCGACCACCTGGGACGAGCTTCCCGAGGACATCAAGAACACCTACGACCGGCTCGGCATCCCCGAGGCCGAGAAGCAGCGGCTCGTCGCCGGCGTCGCCGCGCAGTACGAGTCCGAGGTCGTCTACCACAAGATCCGCGAGGACCTCGAGGAGCAGGGCGTGCTCTTCCTCGACACCGACACCGCCCTGCGCGAGCACCCGGAGATCTTCGAGGAGTACTTCGGCACCGTCATCCCGGTCGGGGACAACAAGTTCGCCGCCCTGAACACCGCGGTGTGGTCCGGCGGCTCGTTCATCTACGTGCCCAAGGGCGTCCACGTGGACATCCCGCTGCAGGCCTACTTCCGGATCAACACCGAGAACATGGGCCAGTTCGAGCGGACCCTGATAATCGTCGACGAGGACGCCTACGTCCACTACGTCGAGGGCTGCACCGCCCCGATCTACAGCTCGGACTCCCTGCACTCCGCGGTGGTCGAGATCATCGTGAAGAAGGGCGGCCGCTGCCGCTACACCACCATCCAGAACTGGTCGAACAACGTCTACAACCTCGTCACCAAGCGCGCCACCTGCGAGGCCGGCGCGACGATGGAGTGGGTCGACGGCAACATCGGCTCCAAGGTGACGATGAAGTACCCC
>DATIBI010000195.1:0-3727 GCA_035457605.1 Nocardioidaceae bacterium | reverse complement strand
GTACTTGGCGAGGTAGGAGCCGACCTGCTCGGGGTGCACGGTGCGGGTCGAGCGGCGGTCGCGGTCGGCGGTGTCGGTGATGGTGCGGGTGTCGACCTGGCTGCCCCAGCGCAGCCGGTAGACGGTGCCGTCGGCCAGGGGTGCGGCGTCGACGTAGACCCGCTGTGCGGTGTCGTGGATGGCGTGCTCGAGGTCTCTGGTGGTGACCGGCAGGGAGGGGGCGGGGCCGTCAGGGCCGGCGGGTCCGTCGAGGCGGACGGGTACGTGGATGTGGATGATGCCGCGGGCCTGGAACTCCACGACCTTGGAGTAGGAGATCTTGGCCGCGTGCCGGAACTCGGTGACGGTGAGACCGCAGTGGCGGGCGAGGGTGCGTTGCAGGGTGATGTTGAACCGGCGCCACAGCTCGGGGGCGTGCCACTGCCAGACCACGTGCCCGGTGTAGTCGTAGCAGTCGGGGCAGAGCGGGGTGCCGAGCCACCTGTCGTCGTCGCGGTGGCGGGCGTTGCACCACAGCGGCCGGCCGTGCGGGCACACCGGCTTGTCCCGGCGGGCGCGGCAGGGCCCCTTGTCCCGGAGCCCGTGCACGGGGCCGAACGAGGGCGCGGTGAGGGTGGCGAACGTGCACGGATGCTCGGCGACCGACGCCGGGATGCCCTTGCCGCCGGCCAGGCCGGTGGTGACCAGCTGCCAGGCGTCGCCCTGGTACTGGCGGCTGCACGGCTCGCAGGCGGCGGCGCGTCGGTTCCCGCAGGGGATCCAGGTGGTGCCGTCGAGCTCCTGCGCGGAGGCGTAGAGGGTGCGGGTCTCGCCGGTGCCGGGGTGGACGAGCTTGGTGGCGCCGCGGAGCCGGATCGGGCGCTCGCAGTCGTGGACCCGTCTGCGGGCCGAGTCGATCCCGGCCTCGCCGAGCATCCGGCGCGACGGCACCCCCGGAACGCCGGCGGCTGCCGGTGGTGGGGTGCTGCTGGCCAGGTCCACGTGGTCTCCCGGAACACCAGGCACGTCGGTGGGAAACCCTGGCCGATATCCCACCGACGTGCGGTTCTGGGGAACCCCGTCCCCTTGTTGAGGGTGGGGGTGTTGTCGCGGGCGGGCCAGGGCACCGTCGCAACAAAGTGGTGGTGCTGTCGTGCGGTTGTGCTGTCTTCGCCCGGGCCGCTCACTTCATGCGCTGGCGGCCGGGGTGGTGCTCTACTTCTTCTGGGTGACCCGTTCGGCGAGGGATCCGACCGCCAGGGCACCGACCATAGAGCCCGTTTCGGACAAAACCAGGCGTCGTTGGAGCCGGATTCCGGCCCGACCGTTTGACCGGAAAAAGGGGCCGATTGTCTGGTCCCGTCTGGGGTTGTCTGGGGAAGGGGCCGATTGTCTGGTCCCGTCTGGGGTTGTCTGGGGACGTCTCGCATCGTTGCTGTCAGCCGCGCCGGTTGCAGTCATAACCGTGGCGAAACCCGTCAGACAAAATCAGGAGAAATCTCGAATGTCTAGACTCAAAGTCGACGGCGTTCGTCGAGGACGACTGGCGAAACACACGGACATGGCTCCCTTCTGTGTCAAGACACCTTCGGGAGTGGGGGCTTAGGCTGTTTGGTGGCGGGTCCCGGAGTGGCTTGTCCGAAGAGCCGGTCTTGGGGTTGTGAGCCGGTCGCGCTGGAGTCAGAGTCGTTGCCCCGTTGCCCTCCCGGGCCCGTTCTTGCGCCGAGTGCGTCGTTGAGCATCTGCTGGTAGACGAGGTCGGACAGGCGTCGTTTGACGCAGCGCATGGCTTCCATGGGTGCCTTGCCGTCGGCCTTCTTGCGTTCGTAGTAGCGGCGTCCTTCGTGGTCGCTGCGGATCTGGACGCGGGCCATGCTGTGCAGGACCCGGTTGATCTGCCGGTTCCCGGCACGGGACAGGCGGTGGCGGACCTGATCGCCGGAGGAAGCGTCGATGGGTGCGGTGCCGTTCCAGGACGCGAAGTGCGCCTTGGTCGGGAAGCGGGTGATGTCGCCGACCTCGACGAGTAGCCGGGCGGCGCCGGAGGGACCGATGCCGGGTAGGTCCAGCAGGCTGGTGCCGGTGGCGGCGAGCAGTTCGGTGAGCTCCTTGTTGGCGGCCTTCTTACGGGTGTAGATCCGCTCGAGGTCGCTGATCAGCTCCGCGGCGACCCGTCGGCGGGCCTTCCCGGCGGCGTCGCGTGGGCGGACCTTGGCGAGTAGCGCCTTAGCCTGGCGGGCGGAGAGGTTCTTCTTCGCACCGCCGGGGATCAGCTCCAGCAGTAGCTGGTGCAGTTGGGAGGTCATCCGGGTGTGGTCCTCGCCCAGGGACCGGCGCCGGTCGACCAGGATCCGCAGCACCTCCAGTTGCTCGTCGTTGACCACCGGCCGCAGCCCGCTCATCCGGGTGCCGACCAATGCAACGGAGTGCGCGTCGGTGGCGTCGGTCTTGCGGCCCTGACCGGTGGCGAAGACCCGGGCCCGCGCGGACAGCTTCGGTGGCACGTCGACGACCTCCTCGCCGTCGGCAAGGAGCCGGTGGGCGATGTGCTTGCCGATGCCGGCGCAGCCCTCGATCGCCCAGACCCGGTTCGGCCACTGCCGGGCGTAGGTCAGCATTGCGGCGTACCCGGCACGGTCGGTGCCGAACCGGTCACCGCCGGCGACGGACTCGTCGGCGGTCATCACCTCGATCGTTGCTGAGCGTTTATGCGGGTCCATCCCGATGACCACGCGATCCGATGTGGAGCTCATAGAGTCCTCCGATGCTCGATCCACTGCTGGTTGTCGAGCCGGGAGGGCAACGCTGCTTCGAGTGCGACAAACCCTTCTTGAGCCTCTCCTGGCCCTGGCGACGCCCGGGCTACGCAGGCCAAATGAGAGCCACACGACCAGCGTGGGCAGCCGAAATGAGAGCGACAGCCCGGGCGCCTGAACCGAAGCCTGGCCGGGCCACGGTCCTGAGGCAATGAAACAAGCAGCCGATGGTCGGACGTCAGTCGTCGGCGTCATCCAGGCTGTCGAGTGCCTTTGCGATGAGGGCGTCACGCCGCCTGAACCACGACGAAGGCTCCGCAAGTACCGCCGGTGCACCCACGCCCTCCGCATCAACCAGCCCCGGTCGTTCATCGCGGCAATCATCACTGCCTCGACCTCGGCATCCACGGCGGAGAGGTCGTCCAGACTCCCGCCCTGGTCCAGCGCAACCTCGAACTCGGTCGACACAACCTCCGACCTGAGTTCCAGCCAGCGACGGGAGCGCTTCATGCTCAACCGATCGGTGCAACCGTGCGGACGAGCGAACGTTCAGACCGAACCCGTAGCCAGACGGCGGGACGGCTCGTTTGCCTGACGTGACGATGAAGGAACTGGCTATCCCCGGCGACCTCTCGCAGCTGGAGGCGGAAGCCACCAAGAACCTGAGCCCCGAGGCCCTCGCGTACATCCGCGCCGGGGCAGGGGACCGCGACACCACGCGCGCCAACGCCGCGTCGTTCCGGCGTTGGAAGGTCAAGCGGCGCACGGGCCGCAAGCCGTCGAAGGTTGATCTCTCCACCACCATCTTGGGGACGCGCATGCCTGCGCCGGTCCTCTTCGCGCCGGTCGGCGTGCAGACGCTCGCGCATCCGGACGGCGACCTCGCCAGCGCCCGCGCGGCGGCCGAGCTCGGGCTGACCTACGTGCACTCGACGCAAGGCGCCTACAAGATGGAGGAGGTGGCGGCGGCCAACGGCGACGGCTCGCGCTGG
>DATIBI010000194.1:0-12054 GCA_035457605.1 Nocardioidaceae bacterium | reverse complement strand
CGAGATGCGTTGCGTTGTGCGCCTGAGAGCACTGGGGACCGTTAGGCTCCTCGGTGTCGCGGGGTTGCGCAGGGAGCGGACTTCCGGTGGACTACGCGGCAGAGCAGGAGCACGCCGACCGTGCTCGGAGAACATCAGTGGGAGGATGTCAGGTGAGCGCGACCGCGGGTGGCGCGGACACCCGAAGTGCCGGTGACCGGCTCGGGTTCAAGTCCGGAATGGTCGTCCAGGAGCTCGGATGGGACGAGGACGTCGACGACGAGCTCCGCATGCAGATCGAAGACGCCATCGACGCGGACATGGTCGACGGTGAGTACGGCAACGTGGTCGACTCCGTGCTCCTGTGGTGGCGCGACGAGGACGGCGACCTGGTGGACGCGCTCGTCGACTCGCTCACGGACCTCGTCGGGGGCGGGGTGATCTGGCTGCTCACGCCGAAGGTGGGCCGCCCGAGCTCCGTGGACCCCGCGGACATCGCCGAGGCGGCCCCGGTCGCGGGACTCGCCACGACCACCACCGCCGCGGTGAGCAAGGACTGGGCGGCGACCCGGCTGGTGGCCCCAAAGTCACCGCGCTGAGCGGTCCCCAACCCGCGTAGTCCCGGCCGCCGGCGTCCCTGGCGTCGAAGTGGCACGGTGGCGTCACTCCACGTGTAACCGCTCGTTACCTTTGTCGGACCCGAACTGCGAGGAGAACCGACGACATGTGGGCGAAGGCGTCCGGAACGCTGGCCAAGGAAGCGACCACCCTGAAGGTGCTCACCTCCGCCGGAGTGATCCGGCCCTACCCGCCTCACGTCCTGGTCGGGCTCGTCCGCACCTTGCGCCGGTGGGGGCGGGGGCCGGCCGGCGGCTTCACCACCCTGGCGCAGCGCGCGCCCGACCAGGTCGGCATCGTCGACGAGCGCGGGTCGCTGACCTTCGGCGAGCTGCACCGCCGCAGCAACGCGCTCGCGGACTCGCTGGGCCGTCTCGGTGTGGGCGAGGGAGACAGCGTCGCCCTGTTGTGCCGCAACCACCGAGGGTTCGTCGAGGCGACGGTCGGGGTCGCCAAGCTCGGTGCCGACCTGCTCTACCTCAACACCGCGTTCGCCGCCCCGCAGCTCGCCGAGGTGTGTGAGCGGGAGCGCCCCGCGGCGGTGGTCTACGACGAGGAGTTCGCCGGGCTGGTCGACGAGGCCGGGGTCACGGCCACCAGGATCCTCGCCTGGACCGACACCGGAAACGACACCGGGAGCGGCCACAACACCGGGAGCGGCCACGACACCGGGCTGCCGACCGTGGACGCGCTGATCGCCTCCGGGTCGCCCGGGGACCGGACCCCGCCCGGCCGCCGGTCGCGGTCGGTCATCCTCACCTCCGGCACCACGGGGGCCCCGAAGGGCGCACCGCGCAGCGAGGGGTCGTTCGAGGCGGGCGTGGCGCTGCTGTCGCGGCTGCCGCTCAGGCGGGGCTGGCGCTGCCACGTCGCCGCACCGATGTTCCACACCTGGGGCTGGGCACACCTCGCGCTGGCCATGCTGCTCGGCACCACGCTCGTGCTCCGGCGCCGGTTCGACCCCGAGGAGTGCCTGAAGGTCGTGACCGAGCAGGAGTGCGACTCGCTCGTGGTCATCCCCGTGATGCTCCAGCGGATCCTGCAGCTGCCCGAGGAGACGCTCGCCCGGTACGACCTGTCGCGGGTGCAGGTGGTCGCCGCGTCCGGATCGGCGCTGCCGGGCGACCTGGGCACGCGGTGGATGGACCACTTCGGGGACACCCTCTACAACATCTACGGCTCCACCGAGGTCGCGTGGGCGACGATCGCGCAGCCGGAGGACCTGCGCGCGGCCCCGGGCACCGCCGGCCGCGCCCCGCACGCGACCGTGGTCAAGCTTTTCGACGACGAGGGTCGGGAGGTCGCCCCCGGGGAGCCGGGGCGGATCTTCGTCGGGAACTCGATGCTGTTCGAGGGCTACACCGGCGGCGGCTCCAAGGACACCATCGACGGGTTGATGGCGACTGGCGACGTGGGACGCCTCGACGACTCCGGCCGGCTCATGGTCGAGGGCCGCGACGACGAGATGATCGTCTCCGGCGGGGAGAACGTCTTCCCGCAGGAGGTCGAGAACTGCCTGGCCCGGCACGAGGCCGTGGTCGACGTGGCCGCGATCGGGGTGGACGACGAGGACTTCGGCAAGCGGCTCAGGGCGTTCGTCGTACTCTCGTCCCCAGAGGCTGCGGACGAGGACCAGCTGAAGGACTACGTGAAGGCCAACCTCGCTCGCTACAAGGTGCCGCGCGACATCGTCTTCCTCGACGAGCTGCCGCGGAACGCCACGGGCAAGATCCTCAAACGCGACCTCGCCACAGCCGACTGACGAGACCCGCACCCACGAAGGAGTCCCGATGAGCCTGGAACCCGGCAAGCCCGCACCCGACTTCGCTCTGCGCGACCAGCACGGCCAGGAGGTCTCGCTGTCGTCGTTCGCCGGCGAGAAGGCCGTGGTGCTGGTCTTCTACCCCTACGCGTTCAGCGGCGTGTGCACCGGCGAGCTGTGCGAGATCCGCGACAACCTGCCGAGCTTCGTCTCCGACGACGTGCAGCTGCTCGCGATCTCGTGCGACCCGATGTTCTCGCTGCGCGCCTTCGCCGACCAGGACGGCCTGGAGTTCCCGCTGCTGTCGGACTTCTGGCCGCACGGTGAGGTCGCGCGTGCCTACGAGGTCTTCGACGAGGAGCGGGGCTGCTCCGCCCGGTCCACCTTCATCATCGACAAGCAGGGCTTCCTGCGCTGGAGCGTGCACAACGCCATGCCGGAGGCCCGGGACCTGGAGGAGTACACCCGGGTCCTGAAGGAGATCGACGCCGCAAAGTAAAGAAACCCTGTGTCGCCGGACACTTTTCTGCGATTCCGGTGACAGCGTCGGTTCCGCCGAGTTCAATAGTTATTGCTACGACCGCTGGTGACCCGAGACGCCGGCGGTCGTACGCATTTTCCGGCACTTTGTCGACGCCGACGCCTCTGCCGTAGGCTGTGCCGCGCTCGTGGGGCGTATAGCTCAGCGGTAGAGCACCTGCCTTACAAGCAGGTGGTCGCAGGTTCGATCCCTGCTGCGCCCACCCTCCTGCCCCTGTCCGGGTCCTCCGGTGCCCCTCGAGTCGATTCACTCGCAGCCCGGTGCCGTCGTAAAGGTTCGCGGTACCTAGTGGTCGATTCCCGACGGACCGTCGTACCGGCTCTTTGCGGTCGGCCTCGTTTGCGGTACGACGGACGTGGTGATGCTCTGCACGACAGGGCGTCTCACTCTCTCTCGGGAGGCACCGCGATGCTGAACCTGACCTACCTGGTCGCCGAGGCCGACCAGCTCGCCGCCGAGGCGCGCGACGCGCGGTGCTGTGACCCGTTCGCGCCCTGCCGGCGGTGCCTGCGCCTGCGCCAGGGCGTGGTGGCCCGCCGGTACGTGCTGCGGAACGCCGCACGCGCAGCCTAAGAACGGTCTCATCGACGCCTCATCACCGTCTCACCACCGGCCGTCACGGTTGACCCGTCACAACAACGGATGGGTCGCACCGGATGGCCCGCGAAAGGTGGTCAGGACCATGAAGAAGCTTCTCCCGTTCGGAACTCTCGGACTTGCCGGACTCGTCGGCATCGGCCTGATGTCGCTGCCGACCAGCACCGTCGCTGCCAACCTCGGCGACGAGACCGTGACCAAGCGCGACGACAGCGTCACCGAGCTCGTCTTGGTCGACGACGACGACAACGACGACACCAACGGCACCGGCACGCAGACCCGGACCCGGTCGCGGAACACCGGGCTCAGCCGCTCCACGAACGACAACACGCGCAGCAACTTCACCAAGGTCAGCCGGGACCGGGACCAGAGCCGCAGCGACAAGACGAAGGACTGGACCCGTGACGGCGGGAGCCGCACCCGCGACTGGTCGGCCGACAAGACCAACGACCGTTCCCGCAACGACACCCGCGGCCGTCGCTGACCGGGCCACCGGCCTTTCGAGGAGATGACATGGGCAGGGTTCGAGACTCCTGGCGGTTCGCCGAGGGTGACGCCATCACCGACGCGCTGACGGCGATCAGGCTGCTCGGCGGGGGAGAGGCCTACGAGGCCTACCTGGCGTTCGACGACCTCACCTACGCACCCGTGGTGGTGAAGGTCGTCCGGCCCGGCCAGGTCCAGGACGAGTCGAGCCTGCGGGGCCTCCGCCGGGAGGTGGAGGCCCTGGCCCGGGTCAACCACCCGGTGGTGGTCCGGGGGCTGCGCTCGGTGGTCGACGGCGAGCGGCCGCACCTGGTTCTCGAGCACCTCGACGGCCCCCGGCTGTCGTCGCTGGTCCGTCGCTACGGGCCGTTGCAGGAGCAGCAGTACCTGCCGCTGGCGATCGAGGTCGCCTCGGCCCTGCACTACCTGCGCCACGTCGGCTACGTGCACCTCGACGTCAAGCCCAGCAACATCATCATGGGCGCCCCGGCCCGGCTCATCGACCTCAGCGTCGCGCGCCCGCTGGAGGTGGCGCAGCAGCTGACCTACCCGATCGGCACCGACGCCTACATGGCGCCGGAGCAGTGCCGGCCACCCGAGACCGGTGTCCCCGGCCACGCCAGCGACGTGTGGGGGCTGGGCGCCACCCTGTTCGAGGCGATCGCGGGGTACAAGGCGTTCGACGAGGCACCCCGTGACGCCGAGCGCCTGGAGGAGCAGTTCCCCCAGGTCGCCGAGCTGCCCTACTCGCTGCCCGACCGCGTGCCGCACGACGTGGCGAAGGTGATCTACGCCTGCCTGGAGCCGCGGCCCGAGGACCGGCCGCTGCCGCACGAGCTGGCCGAGGCGCTCGAGCCGGCGCTGGAGCGGGTGCCCCGCGGCCGGCTGGCCGGCTTCAAGGTCCGCTGACCCGTCGCGCGGTCAGACCTTGGTGTTGAACCGGTAGCCCATCCCGCGGACCGTGCTGATCCAGGCCGCCCCGAACTTCTTGCGCAGGTAGCCGACGTAGACGTCCACGACGTTCGACCCCGGGTCGAAGTCGTAGCCCCAGACGTGGGAGAGCAGCTGCTCCCGGGACAGCACCTGCCCGGCGTTGAGCATGAAGATCTCCGCCAGCTTGAACTCCCGTGCCGACAGGTCGATCGCCCTGCCACCGTCGGAGGCCTGCCGCGTGCGCAGGTCCAGCCGGATCGGGCCGACCTCGAGCGTGTCCTGCCGCGCTGCCGGTTGGTCGTTCGCCTGGCGCAGCCGGAGCCGGACCCGCGCCAGCAGCTCGGCGAACCGGAACGGCTTGGGCATGTAGTCGTCCGCGCCGCCCTCGAGCGCGGAGACGGTGTCAGTGACCGAGTCCCGCGCGGTCAGCACGATCACCGGCAGGGTGCTCCCGGCCGCGCGCATCTGCTCGAGCACCTGGTAGCCGTCCATGCCGGGCAGGCCGATGTCGAGGATCACCAGGTCGAAGTCGCCGGTGAGCGCGTAGTCGAGACCGGTGTGCCCGTCCTCGACGGTCGCGGTGGTGTACCCGTCCGCGGTCAGACCCTTGGCGATGAACGAGGAGATCCTCGCCTCGTCCTCGACGATCAGGATCCGCGCCATCCTCAGTCCTCCGTCCGTCGTACCGGCAAGGTGAGCACGAACCTCGCGCCGCACGGCTCGGCGTCCTCCACCGAGACCGAGCCGCCGTGCGCGCCGGCGATCGCCCGCACGATCGACAGGCCCAGCCCGAAGCCCTCGTCTCCGTCCGGTACGGCGGACCGGGCGAACCGCTCGAACACCAGCTGCTTGTCCGCGTCCGAGACCCCGGGACCGGTGTCGCGCACCCAGAACCGGACCGCGTGGTCGGCCGCGGCCGCCGACCCGATCCCGATCTCGTCACCGACCCCGGTGTGCTTGACCGCGTTCTGCGCGAGCTGCAGCACCGCCTGCGTGACCCGCTGCTCGTCGATCGCGGCGAGCAGCTCGGCCTCGCCGTCCAGCACCCACCGTCGGTCACCGAGCGCACGGCACTTCTCCAGCATCGTCTGGGTGAACGGCGCCACGTCGACGGTCGCGGTCCGGACGAAGTCGGGCCGGTCCGCCTTGGCGAGCATGATCAGGTCGTTGACCAGCCGGGCCATCCGGTCGATCTCGTCGAGCAGCAGCTCCCGGGTGAGCTCGACCTCGGCGGGGTCGTCGCTGTCGAGCAGCTCCATGTGCCCGCGCAGCACCGTCAGCGGCGTCTTCAGCTCGTGCCCGGCGTCGTCGAGGAACTGCCGTTGGTCCGAGAACGCCCGGTCCAGCCTGGCCACCATCTCGTTGAAGGTACGGGTGAGCGCGGTGATGTCGTCGTGCCCGGTCTCGGGGATCCGCCGGGAGAGGTCGGTCTCGCTGATCTCCTGAGCGGTGTTCTGCAAGGTGCGCAGGGGACGCAGCAGTCGTCCCGACTGCCAGGCCGCGGCCGCGGTGATCAGACCGAGCGAGAGGAGCGCCACGATGGTGTAGGTCTGCATCACCTCGCGCAGCTCGGCCTGCTCGTCCCGCAGGAACGTGACGATCACCAGACCGCCCGCGCGGAGCTGGTCGCGGGCCGGCTGCACGGTGACCGTGGCCTCGCCCCAGGCGGTCTGCAGGGTCTCCGAGCCGCCTCTGGTCTCGCGCCGGGTGATCAGGGCGCGGAAGTCGGTATCGTTGACGATCTCGTCGTGGGTGTCGCCCTGGAACTTCTGTGGCGCACCGTCCCAGTAGCCGACGAACAGCTCGTTGTCGTTGGGCACGTTGCGGGACAGGTAGATCTCGATCAGGTCCCGCACGTCGTCGAACGGCTCGGCGGTGTCGGGGTTGTTGCCGGTCTGCAGGCCGGCGAACTCGGCGAGCTCCTGCTCGACGTGGTCCTGCACGGACCGGTCCAGCCGTGCCGACTCCAGGGCGTAGACGACGAGACCCGCCCCGGCGAGGGCGAGTCCGGTCAGCAGGGCGACGCCGATGGTGAGCCTGGCCCGGACCGACAGGCCGGCCAACCGCGACGCCGACGGACGGTCAGTCGTCATCGTCCCCTTCGCCGTGGTCGTCGGTGTCCCGGTCGTCGCCGCCGTGGTCGTCCCCGCGGTCGTCCCCGTCGTCGTCGACGTCGCGCGGCGTCGGGCGGACCGGCTCGACCTCGTCGTCGCCTCCGCGTCCTCGGCCGCGTCCCCTGCCGTCGTCATCGTCGTCGCCGTCGTCGTCGGGGGAGCGGGTCGTCGACGGGCGGGGCGTCGCCGGCTCGGAGGCCGGCGGGGGAGTCGCGGAGCCGACGTCGGAGGGGGTGGCGTCGAGCACCACGGGCGCACGCTCGGAGGGCATGTCGGCCTGGGACGCGACCAGGGTGCCGGTGATGTAGGCACCCAGGGGCAGCGTCAGCAGCAGCCCGACAATCACCTTCCAGAACACACTCACGATCCTGACGATGCCGGCCCATTGTGGGAGATGGGTGAGAGCACGATGAGAGAGCTCTCATGTTCCCCAGGGTAGGGGCACCCACCCTCGCTAGGCTCGGGATCATGCCAGTGCTGCTCCGGGACGTGACCGCCGCGCTCGACGCGATGTACCCGCCGTCGTACGCCGACTCCTGGGACGCCGTCGGCCTGGTCTGCGGCGACCCCCGGCAGCAGGTGCAGCGCGTGATGTTCGCGGTCGACCCCGCCCCGGTCGTCGTGGACGAGGCATTGGACTGGGGCGCCGACCTCCTCGTCGTACACCACCCGCTGCTGCTCAAGGGGGTGCACGGGGTCGCGGCGGACACCCCGAAGGGACGCACCCTGCACCGGCTCGTGCGCGGCGGCTGCGCGCTGTTCACCGCGCACACCAACGCCGACGCTCCTGCCGAGGGCGTGAACGAGGCGCTGGCCGCAGCACTCGGCCTGGTCGACGCGCGCGTCATCACCGGTGACGTCGACGGCGTGGACAAGCTGGTCACCTTCGTCCCGCACGAGGACGCCGAGCGGGTCCGCGACGCGCTGGCCCGGGCCGGGGCCGGCCGGATCGGGGACTACGACAGCTGCTCGTTCACGGGCGAGGGGGAGGGCCGGTTCCGTCCCCGCGACGGCGCCTCGCCCGCGATCGGCCGGGTCGGCGAGGTCGAGGTGGTCGCCGAGGCGCGCATCGAGTGCGTCCTCCCGCGACCGCTGCGTCGGGAGGTGGTCCGTGCCCTGCGCGACGTGCACCCCTACGAGGAGCCCGCCTTCGACCTGGTCGAGCTGGCCGAGCCGCCGGAGGGCCGGGCGAGCCGGGGCAGCGGCCGGATCGGGGGCCTGGAGCGTCGGACGAGCCTGCGTGAGTTCGCCGAGCAGGTTCGCGAGGCGCTGCCCGGGACCGCGCACGGGGTCCGGGTCGCCGGTGACCCGGACCGGTCGGTGCGGACCGTCGCGGTGACCAGCGGCGCCGGGGACTTCCTGCTCGAGACCGTGCTCGGCACCGACGCGGACGTGTATGTGACCTCCGACCTGCGGCACCACCGGGCGGGGGAGTTCCTCGAGCACGAGGGGCCCGCCCTGGTCGACGTGGCGCACTGGGCCGCGGAGTGGACCTGGCTGCCGGTGGTGGAGCGGAAACTGGTGCAGGGTCTCGCCGAGCGAGGGGATACGGTGGACACTCGCGTGAGCACCACGTGCACCGACCCGTGGACCTTCCGTCTCTGACAACTCTCCAAGAGGAGCCGAGTGAAAGCCGACCCCTTCGCCCAGCTGAAGCTGCTGGACGTGCAGCAGCTGGACTCCCGGCTGGACCAGCTGCGGCACCAGCTCGCCACCATGCCGCAGATCGCCGAGCTCAACGACCTGCTGAAGCGGCACAGCGAGCTGTCCGCGCAGGTCCGCGACGCCCGGATCGCGGTCGACGACCTGACCCGCGCGCAGAAGAAGGCCGACGCGGACGTGGAGCAGGTCAAGACGCGGCGTACCCGTGACCAGCAGCGGATCGACCAGGGCGTGGTGACCAACCCCAAGGACCTGGAGCGGATGCAGCACGAGCTGGTCTCCCTGGAACGGCGCATCTCCGAGCTGGAGGACGCCGAGCTCGAGGTGATGGAGCAGCTCGAGGACGCCCAGCGCGAGCTGGACCAGCGCACCGCCGAGCTCGCCGAGGTGGACCGGCGGGTCGCCGAGGTGAACGCCTCCCGCGACGAGACCGCGGCCCGGATCGACAAGGAGCTGGCCGAGGTCGCCACGCAGCGCGGGCAGACCGCCTCGGACATGCCCGAGGACCTGATGGCGCTCTACACCAAGCTGCGCGACCACAAGGGCGGGGTCGGCGCCGCGGCGCTGCGGGCCCGCCGCTGCGGCGGGTGCAGCCTCGAGCTGAACGCAGCCGACCTCGGCGTGATCGCCAAGACGCCGAGGGACGAGGTGGTCCGCTGCGAGGAGTGCAGCCGGATCCTGGTCCGCACCTCGGAGTCCGGGATCTGATGACCGCGCGGCACACCTCCGTGGTCATCGAGGCCGACGGGGGCTCCCGGGGCAACCCCGGAGACGCCGCCTACGGCGCGGTGCTCAAGGACGCCGTCACCGGCGAGGTGATCGCCGAGCGCGCCGAGTGCATCGGGGTGGCCACCAACAACGTCGCCGAGTACCGCGGCCTGATCGCCGGCCTGGAGCTGTTCAACGAGCACACGCCGGAGGCCGACCTCGAGGTGCGGATGGACTCCAAGCTGGTCGTCGAGCAGATGTCGGGCAACTGGAAGATCAAGCACCCCGACATGAGGCCGCTGGCCATGGCCGCCAACCGGCTCGCGCCGTTCGGCACCACCTACACCTGGATCCCGCGCGAGGAGAACAAGCACGCGGACCGGATCCTCAACGTGGCGCTCGACACCGCGGCCGGCCGGCCGGTGCGCCGCACCCGCGAGGCCGAGGTGCCGGTCGAGGAGCAGCCGGCGGACCAGGCCAAGCTGGTCGGGTGGAGCAAGGACCTGGGCAGCCCGACCACGCTCGTGCTGGTCCGGCACGGCGCCACCGACCACACCCACGCCAAGAAGTTCAGCGGTCGCGGCGGTGACGACCCCGGCCTGAACGCTGACGGCCTGGCGCAGGTCCGGGCGGTCGCGGACTGGCTGGCGCCGCTGGCCGACGAGCTCGACGCGGTGGTCAGCTCGCCGCTGCGGCGGACCCGGGAGACCGCGGACATCATCGCCGAGACGCTGGGCAAGCAGGTCGTCCTCGAGGAGGGCCTGGCCGAGGCCGCGTTCGGCACCTGGGACGGGCTCACCTTCCACGAGGTGCAGCAGCAGTACCCCGACGACCTCGACGCCTGGCTGGGGTCCATGGACGTCGCCCCGGGCGGAGGAGGGGACTCCTTCACCGAGATGGACCGGCGGGTACGACGGGCCCGGGACCTCCTGCTGGCCGGCTACCCGGGCCAGGCGGTGCTCGCCGTCACCCACGTCACCCCGATCAAGCTGCTGGTGCGGATGGCCCTGGGGGCGCCGCTGGAGGCGGTCTACCGGATGGAGATGGCCCCCGCCTCGGTCACCGTGATCTCCTGGTTCGAGGACGGCACCGCGTCCCTGCGCCTGTTCAACGCCCGGCCGATGGAGTCGGCCTTCATCGGCCGCTAGCTACTCTTGAGGGAGTCCCCGCACCCTGTGGAGCAGCGATGAGCGACCGCCGCACCCGGCTCGAGCCGCGCCTGGTCATCACCTGTGTCCTGGTGGCGATCCCGGTCCTGTGGGTCATCGGGCAGGTCATCTTGACGAAGGCCACCGAGTCGTGCGGGGAACCCGACCACTCGCAGGTGGGGGACCTGGTGCAGATGTTCGTGCCCGGTGACGCGTGCGTCGAGGAGCCGGCACCCACCCGGGCGCCGTAGCCCACGGCGGTCCCTGCTCAGGCGTCGGCGTCGAGTCGGCGTTGCAGTGCGTCGAGGATCAGGTCGAGCCCGAACTCGAACTCCTCGCCGAAGTCGTAACCGGGTCGAAGCGCGTGCTCGACGGCGAACTCGGCGAAGTGTGGGTACTCCTCGGCCCGCGCCAGCTCCATGATCGGCCCGGCCACCTCGGCCACGCTCCCCGGGCCGTCGAAGGGCAGCGAGGCCTCCTGGAGCGCGAAGCCGTAGACGTAGCTGTCGAGCAGGGCGTAGGCGTGGCCGGTCATCGGCACCGAGAACCCCGCGGCGCGCAGCGTCCCGAGGACGGCGTCGTGGTGGCGCAGCGTCGCCGGGCCGGGGGTGGAACGCGACTCCAGCAGCCCGATCGCCCACCGGTGACGTCCGAGCACCAGTCGTGCGGAGACCGCCCGACGGCGCATCTCCTGGCGCCAGCCACGGTCCGGGGCCGGCAGGTGGATCTCGGCGAAGACGAGGTCCACGAGCGCGTCGAGGATCTCGTCCTTGTTGCGGACGTGGTGGTAGAGCGACATCGGCTTGACCCCGAGCTCTTGCGCCAGCGAGCGCATCGTGAGCGAGCCGATCCCACCCGCGTCGGCGACGGCGAGCGCCGTGCGCAGCACCCTCTCCCGGCTCAGGGGAGGGCGGTGAGGGGCGCCTTCGGTGGCTGGTCCTGACATCTCGCCTGGACCCTAGCACCGCCCGTACTTAGTACGGTAGCCTGCCTTACTAAGTACGGGAGACCTGCGAGGGAGCAGCCATGACCACCACACCGCGGCACGGGCGACCGGCCACCGACCCGGACCCAGCAACGGCGGCCCGAGGCACGATGCGGGCGGTCGTGCAGGATCGCTACGGCCTCGACGACGTGCTGCGGCTCGACCGGGTCCCGGCCCCCGAGATCGCCGGCGACCAGGTCCTGGTCCGCGTGCACGCCGCCGGCCTGGACCGTGGCACCGAGCACCTGATGACCGGCCGTCCGTACCTGCTCCGCCTCGCCTTCGGGGTGCGCCGGCCGCGGAACCCGGTCCCCGGGCGGGACGTCGCCGGGACCGTGGTCGCCGTCGGCCCCGCGGTGAAGCGGTTCTCCGCCGGCGATGCGGTCTTCGGGATCGCCCCCGGCTCGTTCGCCGAGTACGCCGTGGCGAAGGAGGACAAGCTCCGCGCCAAGCCGGCGAGCCTGACCTTCGAGGAGGCAGCCGTGCTGCCCGTGTCGGCCGGCACCGCGCTGCAGGCGGTC
>DATIBI010000193.1:0-3655 GCA_035457605.1 Nocardioidaceae bacterium | reverse complement strand
CCGCTCGGACCGGCAGCAGGTGCCCAGCCCCAGGCTCACCGACCGTGAGCTCGAGGTACTCAAGCTCGTCGCGCAGGGGCTGAACAACCGCGAGATCGCCAAGCGGCTGTTCATCAGCGAGAACACCGTGAAGAACCACGTGCGCAACATCCTGGAGAAGCTGCAGCTGCACTCCCGGATGGAGGCCGTGATGTACGCCGTGCGAGAGAAGCTGCTCGACATTCCGTGACGCTGACACCATCTCGGGACCGCACGCTCAGCTCGTCGCAGGCGCGGCGCATCGCCCTGGCCGCCCAGGGCTTCCTCGACCGCCGGCACGAGCCGCCGACGATGCGCACGCTCAGCCGCACGCTGCAGCGCACCGGCGTGCTGCAGATCGACTCGGTCAACGTGCTGGTCCGTGCCCACTACATGCCGCTGTTCAGCCGGATGGGCCCCTACGACCGGGAGCTGTTGCACCGGGCCTCGTCGCGACACCCGCGCAGGCTGGTCGAGTACTGGGCCCACGCGGCCGCCTTCATGCCGGTCGACCTGTGGCCGCACATGCAGCACCGGATGGCGCGGGCGCACTCGCAGGCGTGGGGCGGGCCGCGCAGCATCGCCGAACGGCGCCCCGACCTGGTCGCCTGGGTGCTGGAGGAGGTGCGCGAGCGCGGACCGATCAGCGCTCGGGGGATCGAGGGGGACCTGCCCCGCGGCCCCAAGGAGAACTGGGGCTGGAACTGGTCGGAGACCAAGCACGCGCTGGAGTTCCTGTTCTACGCCGGCGAGGTGACCGCCCACGGCCGGAACGCCCAGTTCGAGCGGCTCTACGACGTGCCGGAGCGGGTGATCCCGGCCGAGATCCTCGCGCTGCCCACGCCGACCCCCGCCGAGGCGCACCTGGAGCTGGTGCGCCGGGCGGCGGTCTCGCACGGGGTCGCGACCGAGGTGTGCCTGCGGGACTACTACCGGATGAGCGGCGCGGACACGCGTGCCGCGATCACCACGCTGGTCGAGGCCGGCGAGCTCGAGCCGGTCTCCGTCGAGGGCTGGGGCCGCCCGGCGTACCTCCACCGGGACGCCCGGCTGCCGCGCAGGGTGGCCGCCCGGGCGCTGCTCAGCCCTTTCGACCCGGTCGTGTGGGAGCGGGACCGCACCGAGCAGCTCTTCGGTTTCCACTACCGGATCGAGATCTACGTCCCCGAGTCGATGCGCGTGCACGGCTACTACGTGCTCCCGTTCCTGCTCGGCGAGCACCTGGTCGGACGGGTCGACCTCAAGGCGGACCGCAGGGCCGGCGTGCTGGTGGTCAAGGGCGCCTACACCGAGCCGGGTGCGCCCGACCACACCGCCACCGAGCTCGCCGAGGAGCTGGTGTCGCTGGCGGGCTGGCTGGGGCTGGACTCCGTGCTGGTCGAGGACCGCGGCGACCTCGCCCCCGAGCTGACCGTGGCGGTCAAGGAGTGCGTCGGTGAGTGATCCCGGCCTCTGGCAGCAGATCCTCCACGCGGGTCTCGGCTGGGCGGTCTCGGTGTTCCCGGCCGCCGCGCCCGGTGCGGACGGGCCACGGGAGTTCCCGGTCGACGCGCCGGCCGACTACGCCAGCGTCCACCACGACTACCCGGCCACCGACATCTTCGCCGACTGCGGCAGCCCCGCGGTGGCGCCGGTGAGCGGGCTGGTGCTCGAGGTGGGGCGGGTGGACCGGTGGGACCCGAGGACCGACCGGGGGAGGGACCGCGGCGGGAAGTTCGTGTCCCTGCGCGGGCGGGACGGCGTGCTCTACTACAGCAGCCACCTCGCCCGGGTCGAGCGCGACCTGGACCGGGGATCCACCGTGCGGGCCGGGGAGCCGATCGGTCGGGTCGGCCGCTCCGGAAGCGCCCGCCCGACCCCCTGCCACCTGCACTTCGGGATCAGCCCGGTGTGCGGGGCTGGGCGCGACTGGTGGATCCGGCGCGGTACGGTGCCGCCGTACCGTTACCTGCGCAGCTGGGAGCGTTCGGGCCGCGCCTCGCCCGTGGCGGAGGTCTCCGGCGAGATCGCGAGGGCGGGCTGCGCCACCCGCCCCTGACCGAGACGCCAGGTTTGTGCTCTCGCTAACATGGCAGGGCGACGTGTGCGTCGCCGACTGTCTTCTGGCGTCCTGACCGCAGGGTCAGCGTCCGTCTCGACAACCGAACCACGTGTCACACAACAGGAGTCAACGCTCGTGCCTGCCATCATCGACAAGATCCTTCGCATCGGCGAGGGCAAGATCCTCCGGCAGCTGGAGGCGATCGCACGAGCCGTCAACGCCATCGAGGACGACTACGTCGCGATGACCGACGAGGAGCTCCAGGGCCAGACGGCGTTGTTCAAGCAGCGCCTCGCCGACGGGGAGACCCTGGACGACCTGATGCCCGAGGCGTTCGCCACCGTGCGTGAGGCGGCCAAGCGCATCCTCGGCCAGCGGCACTACGACGTGCAGATCATGGGTGGGGCCGCGCTCCACCTGGGCAACATCGCCGAGATGAAGACCGGTGAGGGCAAGACGCTGGTCGCCACGCTGCCGACGTACCTCAACGCGCTCGCCGGCAAGGGCGTCCACGTCGTCACCGTCAACGACTACCTCGCCCGCTACCACGCGGAGTGGATGGGTCGCGTCTACCAGTTCCTCGGTCTCAACACCGGGATGATCCTGCCCGAGATGCGGCCCGACCAGCGCCGCGAGTCCTACGCCGCCGACGTCACCTACGGCACCAACAACGAGTTCGGCTTCGACTACCTGCGCGACAACATGGCGAACTCGATCGAGGACTGCGTGCAGCGCGGCCACTACTTCGCGATCGTCGACGAGGTGGACTCGATCCTGATCGACGAGGCGCGTACCCCGCTGATCATCTCCGGGCCCACCCAGGACGAGGTCAAGTGGTACGGCGAGTTCTCCAAGATCGCTCGCACCCTGGTCAAGGACCACGACTACGAGGTCGACGAGAAGAAGCGGACCATCTCCATCCTCGAGCCCGGGATCACCAAGGTCGAGGACTACCTGGGCATCGAGAACCTCTACGACTCGGTGAACACCCCGCTGATCTCCTTCCTGAACAACTCCATCAAGGCCAAGGAGCTGTTCCGGCGCGACAAGGAGTACGTCGTCATGAACGGCGAGGTGCTCATCGTCGACGAGCACACCGGCCGCATGCTCGCCGGCCGGCGCTACAACGAGGGTCTGCACCAGGCGATCGAGGCCAAGGAAGGCGTCGAGGTCCGCGAGGAGTACCAGACCCTCGCGACGGTCACGCTGCAGAACTACTTCCGCCTCTACGAGAAGCTCGGCGGGATGACCGGTACGGCCATGACCGAGGCCGCCGAGTTCGACAAGATCTACAAGCTCGGCGTGGTGCCGATCCGCACCAACAAGCCGATGATGCGCATGGACCAGCCCGACCTCGTCTACCGCACCGAGGACGCCAAGTTCGAGGCCGTGGCCGAGGACATCGCCGAGCGCCACGGCAAGGGCCAGCCGGTGCTCGTGGGCACCACCTCGGTGGAGAAGTCCGAGCGGCTCTCGGAGCTGCTCAAGCGCCGGGGGATCCCGCACTCGGTGCTGAACGCCAAGCAGCACGCCGACGAGGCGAAGATCGTCGCGCAGGCCGGGCACAAGGGCGCGGTCACCGTCGCCACGAACATG
>DATIBI010000192.1:0-3162 GCA_035457605.1 Nocardioidaceae bacterium | reverse complement strand
ACGGCTCACCTTCGCTCCGGGTGATGACGACGGACCGTCCTGGTAGGCCTCCCGCCTCGCAGTTCCGCCCCCCCAGCTTCGACAAAACGAGTACGCCGCACCATCGCGAGCCGCATACTCGTCCTGCGCCCTGGCTGACCCGAGACAGCCGGGGCGCAGCCTTGCCCGCCCCCACCGCCAAGCCCCCGTGCGGTGGGGGCGGCCCGTTCTTCGGCACACCCCTCCGCGCTCGGAGGTCAGCCGCTCCGGTGCCGGCGTACCAGCAGAAGGAGTGCACCGCCCGTCGCCAGCAGCCAGGCGGCGGCGAGCCCCGCCGCCAGGTCGCTGCTGCCGTGGCTGGGGTAGTCGGCGGTGACCTTCGGCGGGAGCATGTGCGCGGCTCCACCCTCGTTCTGGTGGACGACCGCCGCCACGTGCATCGTGCTGTGGGTCACCACGGCGCCCACGGGGTTCCCGGTCAGCGCGGTGGGGATGTTGGCCGTGACAGCGCCGATCTCGGGGTAGCGCATCAGCTCGCCGCGGTACTCGGCGTACCCCAGGTGGTAGGTCAGGGTGACGAACATCGACAGGACCAGGGCGAGGACGGCGAAGCCCACCTTGCGTCTCACCCCCTGCCGGTCGCCGCGCATCAGCAGGTAGGCGACCGCGGCCGGGAACACGAACAGGGTGAGCGCGTCCACGGTGCCGTAGACCAGGCCGCGCCACGCGATCTCGAAGCCGAACCGCCAACCTTCGGGATGCGGTGTCGCCGGCTGCTGGAAGATGCCGATCGCCAAGACCCCGCCCACGAGGGCGCCGGTGACCAGGCTCTGCCACAGGTGCTCGGTCCACAGGACGCGAAGCGCGGAGGCGTGCACGAGCACGAAGGCCGTGAAGAAGACCACCGCCACCGTGAAGTAGCACAGGTAGAACAGGTCCGGCTGGAGCCCGAGCCGGTCGGTGCCGAGCCACGGGAGCAGGAAGAACAACACCGCGCCCGCCGCGAGCCAGAGCAGGGGCCTCCGCACGGAAGCGGTTCCCGTCACGGCGTCGACCCTTGGCCGGCCGGGGTGAGTGGTCACGGCTGCTCATCTCCCCTCACCACCAGCCTGTGAGCCCCGGTGAACCACGGAGTAGAGGCCAAGGTCCCCGACGGCCTCGGCGACCGCCACCCCGGCACCGTGATCTCCGGCCTGGCGTCCCGGCCTGCTCGAAGCGGCGCGTGGCCGCTCGAGCACTGGGACCATGACCACGTGACAGTGCCCCTTGAACCGTTGCCCTCACCGCGTGAGCCGCTGCTCCCCGGCTCGGTGGACAGCTACCTTGTCACCGAGGTCCCGCTGTGCGGCCCGGAGACCACCGCGGGTGTGCTTCAAGCCCTGCTGGTCGGACGCCGGTACGAGTCGGCCGTCGACGTCGCGGTCTGCGAGACGCACGACGGGTCGTCCGCCCACCGGCTGCTCGGCCTGATCCCGATCGAGAAGGCCCTGGGCGCGGAGCCGGGCGCGACCGCCCGCGACCTGATGGACCCCGACCCACCGGTGGTCGCGCCGGGCCGGAACCAGGAAGAGGCTGCGTGGAAGGCCGCCCGGCACGGCGAGTCCAGCCTGGCCGTCGTGGACGCCGAGGGGATCTTCCGCGGCCTGGTCCCACCCGGACGGCTGCTCCCCGTGCTGCTCCGCGAGCACGACGAGGACCTGGCCCGGCTGGGCGGGTTCCTGAGCTCGGCCTCGTCGGCCCGCCACGCCATGGACGAGCCGATCGTTGCCCGTCTGTGGCACCGGCTGCCCTGGCTCGTGCTCGGCCTGCTCGGGTCCGCCGGGGCGGCCGTGCTGGTCCGCGGCTTCGAGGCCGACCTGGCGTCCGACGTACGGCTGGCGTTCTTCATCCCCGGCATCGTCTACATGGCGGACGCGGTCGGCACGCAGACCGAGGCACTGGTGATCCGCGGCCTCTCCGTCGGGGTCTCGATCCGTCGGGTGTTCCGTCTGGAGGCCGTCACCGGCCTGCTGGTCGGGCTCGTGCTGGCGGCGGTCACCGTCCCGGCCGTGTGGTTCGTGCTGGGCTCCCGGGAGCTGGCCGTCACCGTGGGGGTGTCCCTCGCCGCCGCGTGTGCCGTGGCCACGGTCGTGGCGATGTCGCTGCCGTGGCTGATGTCGCGGCTGGGACGCGACCCCGCCTTCGGGAGCGGTCCGCTCGCGACCGTCGTACAGGACCTGCTGTCGCTGGTCATCTACTTCGCGGTCGCGACAGCGATCATCACCTGACGACGCCGGGCCGGCTCGCGCCGACCGGCCCGGCGCCGGACCCGTCAGGGCGTCGCCGTCATCCGAGCCGGAGCACGGCGAGCACCCGGTTGAGCAGGTTGGAGAGCCGGAGCTCGTTGAGCAGCCCGGTGCCGTCGAGCAGACCGGCCACCGCGCAGAGCAGGTTACCCAGCAGGTTCCCGGCGCCCGGGACGGCGACGATGTCGAGGACCACCCGGTTGAGCCGGACCTCGAGCCCGAGGAGGTTCAGGTCGAGGGGACCGAGAACCAGGTTGAGCACGTCGCACTCGGCACCGGCCGCCGTCCCGACCGCGTTCCCGGCGCGGCCCAGCGTCGGCACCGAGCCGGTCCGGACGGGGATCGAGACCCGACGGGTCACGGTCCCGACCAGCTCGCCGTTGCCCCGACGCAGCTTCGCGCGGAGCACGCCGTTGGCGTAGGACTCGCCCTTG
Source organism: Nocardioidaceae bacterium (assembly GCA_035457605.1). Taxonomy (GTDB): domain Bacteria; phylum Actinomycetota; class Actinomycetes; order Propionibacteriales; family Nocardioidaceae; genus Nocardioides_C. The sequence continues at coordinate 464 of DATIBI010000192.1, read as the reverse complement.
CGCACGAAGAACCGGTCCGGCACGAACGTGCCGCGCACCGTGCCGTTGCGCCCGAACGTGCCCCGGACTCGCGAGTCGATGCTGCCGGGTGCCGCCGCCTTCGCGGACACCGCACTGCTCGCGACCGCAGCCTGCGTGGCGGTCGAGCTGGGGGCCGGGGCCGCCGAGGCTGCCGGGAGCACGAGCGCGCCCACCGCGCACGCGGTCGTGCCAGCGACGGCCAGCTTCACCCGGGTGGAGTCATGCGAGAAGAACTTCATGAGACTACTTCCCTCCGAACGCCGGTCGGCGTTCCCACCCGCGCCGGTGCCCCGGAGAGCCGCTCCTCAACGGTGCAAGGCGCACATACGTGAAGTATTCGTCATACCGCGCATCTCTGACCTACCGGCGGGATGGGTACGACGGGCAGGGCGGTCGTCACGCCGAGGTGGCGCTCCTCAGGCCTGCGACGACCGTGTCGGTGC
>DATIBI010000191.1:0-10627 GCA_035457605.1 Nocardioidaceae bacterium | reverse complement strand
CCCGGCCACCAGCCGCGCCGCCCGCCCGCTGCTCACGGTGCGGCTCACCAGCGCGCGGTCGATCTTCACCACGTCCACCGCGAGGTCGTGCAGGTTCGCCAGCGAGGTCTGCCCCGCGCCGAAGTCGTCGATCGCGACCCGCACCCGCATCTCCCGCAGCGCGCGGATCTGCTTCGCGGCCGCCGGCACGTCCCGGATGATCGCGGTCTCGGTGATCTCCAGGTGCAGCCGCTGCGGCGACAGCCCGGACTCGTCCAGCGCGCCACGGACGTCGTCGACCAGGTCCTCGGCCACGAGCCGGGACGCGGAGACGTTCACCGCCACCCACATCGACTCCGCGGCCCACTCCCAGGCCGCGAGCTGCTGCGTCGCGGTGCGCAGCACGTGCTTGTCGAGGTCCGCGATCTCCCCGGTGCGCTCCGCGGCCGGGATGAACTCCGAGGGCGGCAGCAGGCCGCGACCCGGCCGGTCCCAGCGCGCGAGCGCCTCCACCCCCATCACCTCGGCGGTGCTCAGCGACACGATCGGCTGGTAGTGCACGACGATCTCGTCGTGCCGGATCGCCGCGCGCAGGCGGCTGGAGGTACGACGGTCGCGCACCGCCTGTCCCAGCGGGGTCGAGGTGTGCCCGGTCAGCCAGGCAACGAGCAGCCCGCAGCCGAGGAAGATGCTCGTGCGCAGCAGCCACGACACCGGCTCCTGGGCCTCCCCGCTCGCCACGTCGGCGGGCAGCACCGGCCCGGCGAACACCCCGGCCATCAGCGCGGTGGGGATGGCCCCGACCAGCCCGAACCGGAACGAGGCGAAGACGATCGCGGCGTAGAACAGGTGCGGGAACACGGTCTGCGAGCCGCCGGCGGCGTAGGCGACCGACCAGGCGCCGAGGACGAGGACCACCACCGTGAAGGCGGCGAGCAGCGCGGGGACGCGGATCAGCGGCGTGTCGCCCGGTCCGGACGGCTCGCGCGCTACCAGCTGCGGCAGGGCCGCGGTTGCTCTCATGTCGGGCGTAGCTCCTGGGAGTCGCGCTGGTGGGGCAGACCCTGGCTCGTACACCGGCGACTATTCCACAGCGAAAACGCGCTTGTTGGCGCTTTGCCGACAAATGTAAAGAAACCCGACACACCGGACCCCGCCCTCCGGCGCTGTGCCGGGGAGCGGGATCCGGTGCTGCAGGTCAGAAGCGCAGGTTCTGCAGGTACTTGTAACCCACCTCGGCCGTCTGCAGCGGGGTCACGTCCGGGGTGTCGTTCTCGACGATGTACTCCCGCACCGCGTGCGCGCGGAAGATCTTGGCGAAGTCGATCATGCCCGTGCCGAGGTCGGCCATGTCGCCCGTGGACGGGTCCCGGTCCTTGACGTGGTACTGCAGCACCTCCTGCGGCGCCGCCTGGATCACCTCGATCGCGAAGCCCTCGGGGTCCCTCGCCCCGGTCTCGATGCCGCCGCGCACCGCCCAGTAGAGGTCCACCTCCAGGTGCACCAGCGACGGGTCGAGCTCGGTGGTGAGCACCTCCCACGGCGTGAGGCCGCCCCCGAGGTCGGTGGTGAACTCGTGCGCGTGGTTGTGGTAGCCGTAGCGCAGCCCGTAGCCACGCGCCGCGGCCGCCTCGGTGTTCATCTGCTCGGCCCACCGCTGCCAGTCGTCGATGTTGCTCGACGCCAGGTAGGGGACGTTGATGTAGCTCTGCCCGAGGGTGACCGCGTTCTCCAGCTTCTCGGTCAGCCCCTCGGGGGAGGTACTGATCCCGTCGTGGCTGGAGGTGGCCTGGATGCCGATGCCGTCGTAGAAGTCGCGCAGCTCGGCGGCGGTGCGACCGAAGTAGCCCAGCGCCTGCTCGACCCTCGGGTAGCCCATGTCGGCGATGGCGCGCAGCGTCGCGTCGAAGCCCGGCGAGCCCCACAGGGCGTCGCGGACCGTCCAGAGCTGGATGCTGACCATGCCGGGCGGAACCCGCTTCCACGGCTTGGCGCTCTGCACGGCCTGGGCCGGCGCCCCGGCGAGACCGGAGGCGGCGAGACCGACTCCGGCGGCGCCGGCGAACATGGCGCGCAGCAGCGAGCGGCGTGAGGTGCCGCGTGCCGCGAGGGACTGGTCGAGCGCGCGCTCGCCGTCGTATCCGTAACACATGTGGGTGCTTCCTTTCCGAGATGAGTTGTTCGGGTGCGTTGGGGTGCTGGTGAGTGCGGGGGCTCAGTCCTTCGTGCTGAACGCCGCGTCGAACGCGGCCTCCGGTGCGTCGAAGGCGAACCGCCGGACGAACTCGAGTGCCTCGGGGGCGCCGACCAGGCGGTCCATGCCGGCGTCCTCCCACTCGATGGAGATCGGCCCGTCGTAGCCGATCGTGTTGAGCATCCGGAAGCACGCCTCCCACGGCACGTCGCCGTGCCCGGTGGAGACGAAGTCCCAGCCGCGGCGCGGGTCCGCCCACGCCAGGTGCGAGCCGAGCCGGCCGTTGCGGCCGTTGCCGACCTGCCGCTTCGCGTCCTTGCAGTCGACGTGGTAGATCCGGTCCTTGAAGTCCCACAGGAAGCCGACCGGGTCGAGGTCCTGCCACACGAAGTGGCTGGGGTCCCAGTTCAGGCCGAAGGCCTCGCGGTGCCCGATCGCCTCCATCGTGCGCACCGTCGTCCAGTAGTCGTAGGCGATCTCCGAGGGGTGCACCTCGTGCGCGAACCGGACCCCGCACTCGTCGAACACGTCGAGGATCGGGTTCCACCGGTCGGCGAAGTCGCGGTAGCCGGCGTCGACCATCTCCTGCGAGACCGGCGGGAACATCGCGACGTACTTCCACACCGACGAGCCGGTGAACCCGACCACGGTGTTCACGCCGAGCCGCTGCGCCGCGCGCGCGGTCGTCTTCATCTCCTCCGCTGCCCGCTGGCGCACGCCCTCGGGCTCGCCGTCGCCCCAGATCCGGTCGGGCAGGATCGCCCGGTGCCGCTCGTCGATCGGGTCGTCGCAGACCGCCTGCCCCTTGAGGTGGTTGGAGATCGCGAACAGCTTCAGGTTGTGCTTCTCGAGCAGGTCGAGCTTGGCCTGCACGTAGGAGTCGTCCTCGGCCGCCTGCCAGACGTCGAGGTGGTCGCCCCAGCAGGCCACCTCGAGGCCGTCGTACCCCCACTCCGACGCCAGGCGGGCCACCTCCTCGAACGGCAGGTCGGCCCACTGGCCGGTGAACAGCGTGATCGGTCGTGCCATCGGTGTCCTCACTTCATCTCTCGGGTGGCGTAGGCGGGTGCCGGGGCCGTCACCCCGGCGAGCTCGAGCAGCAGGTCGCGGACCTCGGTCGCCTCCAGGTACGGGCGGGCGGCGTCCGAGCGCGAGCAGAGCAGCACCGGCCCGTCCTCGGGGCGCGCCGGCAACCGGCCGTGGCTGCCCCTGACCGGGGACGGGTCGAGCGGGACTACGTTCATCGCGTAGCGCAGCCCGACCTTCTTGCGCACCAGACCGGCGGCGGCGCGCAGCTTCACCCACCGGTCCTCGGGGTCGAGGAACAGCTCGGCGGGGTCGTAGCCAGGCTTCTTGTGGATCTCGACGGCGCGGGCGAAGTCCGGGGCGAGCGCGTCGTCGAGCCAGTAGTAGTAGGTGAACCAGGCGTCCCGCTCGGCGACCAGCACCAGCTCGCCGGACCGCTCGTGGTCGAGGCCGTAGGCGGCCTGCGCGTCCCGGTCGAGCACCAGGTCGACGCCCGGCAGGGACCGGGCCAGGTCCGCGACCAGGGGTACGTCGGCCGGGTCCTTCACGTACACGTGCGCCACCTGGTGGTCCGCGACCGCGAATGCCCGCGACGTCCACGGGTCGAGCAGCTCGCCGGTGGGGTTGGTGTGCACGTGCAGCAGCCCCTCGCGGCGCAGCATCCGGTTCACGTCCACCGGCCGGTCGGCGGCGGTGATGCCGTACTCGCTGAGCACGACCACGGTCACCCCCTGCGCGCGGGCGTCGTCCAGCAGCGGCGCGACCGCGCGGTCGACCTCCTGCGCGGCGCGCACCGCCTCGGGGCTGTCCGGGCCGAACCGCTGCAGGTCGTAGTCCAGGTGCGGCAGGTAGGACAGGGTCAGGTCGTGCTCGGGCATCAGCCGGCGGGTGGCCGCGACGATCCACTCGGTGCTCGCGATGGACGCGGTCGGCCCCCAGTACTGGAACAGCGGGAACGGCCCGAGCTCCGCGGTCAGCCGGTCGTGCAGCTCCGGCGGCCAGGTCCAGCAGTCCGGGGCCTTGCGCCCGTCGGCGTGGTAGACCGGCCGCGGGGTGACGGTGGTGTCGGTGGTCGACCCCATGGCGTACCACCAGCACACGTTGGCGACCCGGTAGTCGGGGCGGGTACGCCGGGCGGTCTCCCACACCTTCTCGCCCTGCACCAGCCGGTTGTGCTGGCGCCAGAGCAGCACCTCCCCCAGGTCGCGGAAGAACCAGCCGTTCCCGACGATGCCGTGCTCGGCGGGGGTGAGCCCGGTGAGGAACGTCGACTGCACCGAGCAGGTCACCGCCGGCAGCACCGTCCCGAGCCCGGCGCGGAACCCGGTCTCGGCGACCCGGCGCAGCGCCGGCATGTGCTCCAGCAGCCGCGGGGTGAGCCCGACGACGTCGACCACGAGCACGCCATCGGTGCCGCGCGAGCCGGTCATGCCGCCTCCAGCCCGAGCTCGGTGAGCCGGTCACCGACCCAGCGGAGCTCGGCGGCGAGCCCGGCGACCAGGCCGGCGTCGTCGCGCGGCCGCTGCTCCGGCGGCAGCACGCTCCAGGTGTAGGTCTCTACCTCGAGGTGGTCGGTGCGCGGGTGCTCGCCGCCGATCAGTCCGTCGAGGGCGGCGACGAGCTCGGTGCGGGTGCTGGACAGCGGCGCCTCCAGCTCGGCGTGCACCGGCACGTGGAAGTGCACCCGCCACGGGCGCCGGGCCGGCAGCGGCCGGTCCCCGTGCAGCGCCTCGCCGAGGTCGTCGCGGCCGGTGACCCGGTTGCCGCGCGGCTCGCGGACCTGGTGCAGGAACCGGTCCTCGGCGTAGCCGGTGAGCGCCTCCCGGGCCCGCGGCTCGGACGGGTCCTCGGCGTGCAGGGCCGCCGACGGCTGCGCCTTCACCACCGGCAGGCCGGCCTGCTCCAGGCGGGCCAGCGCCTCCTCGGCGTCCTCGAACCCGGTGGCGAGGTGGCAGGTGTCCACGCACACCCCGACGAACTCGGTGTCCACGCCGGACAGCCGGCGCACCGCGTCCTCGGTGGTCTCCACCACGCAGCCCGGCTCGGGCTCCAGGCCGACGCGGACCGGCCGGCCCACCTCGGCGGCGACCTTGGCCAGGCCCTCGGCGAGCCGGTCGAGGTGCTCGCGGGCGGCCTGGTCCCGGTCGGCGTACCACGGGGAGCGCCAGCCCAGCGGCAGCGTGGAGATGCTGCCGCGGGCGGCGTCGTCGGGCAGCAGCATCGCCAGGACCTTGGCGCAGTCCAAGGTGTAGCCGAGCCGCGCCTGGTCGGCCCAGTCCGGCCGGTACACCGCGCGCTTGACGACCGGCGCGTGGAACCGGGCGTAGGGGAACGCGTTGACGGTCACGATCTCCAGGCCGTGCAGGGCGAGCACCCGCCGCATCCGGTCGACCTCGTCGGGACGGGCGGCCAGCTCCGCGGCGGCCGCGGCGGGTAGCCACAGTCCGAGGCCGAGCAGGTCCACGCCGAGCGCGGAGCGGACCCCGCCGCCGTACCGCCTGACCTGGTCGACGAGCCCGTCGACGCTCTCCTCGGGGTGCACGTTGGTGCCGTAGGCGACGTGCACGATGCTGCCGTCGCGGTGCCGAAAGCGCATCTCAGGCCTCCCCCGCGGTGACCTGCTCGCCGCGCAGCAGCGAGTTGCCCTCGTAGGTCGCGGTCGCCTCGGCGGTGGGTACGTCGAGCAGCAGCCGGCCGCTCTGCCCGTAGAACTCCACCGGGTTGCGCCACAGCACCCGGTCCACGTCGTCCTCGGAGAACCCGGCGGCGAGCATCGCCTCGCCGGTGCGGAGCGTCGTCAGCGGGTCGCTCCTCCCCCAGTCCGCGGCGGAGTTCACCAGCACCCGGTCCAGCCCCCGGCGCTCGAGGATCGCCACCATCCGGTGCGGGTCCATCTTGGTGTCGGGGTAGATCGAGAAGCCCATCCAGCAGCCGGCGTCGTCGACCTGGTCCACGGTCACCTCGTTGAGGTGGTCCACCAGCACCCGCTCCGGGGGCAGGCCCGAGGCGGCGGTCAGCTCGAGGGTGCGCCGGGTGCCGGCGGCCTTGTCGCGGTGCGGGGTGTGCACCAGCACCGGCAGGTCGTGCTCCCCGGCCAGCTCCAGCTGCCGCGCGAACGCCTTCTCCTCCTCCGCGGTCATCGAGTCGAACCCGATCTCGCCGACCGCGACCACCCCGTCCTTGGCGAGGTAGCGCGGCAGCAGGTCCAGCACCGGCGTGCAGCGCGGGTCGTTGGCCTCCTTGGGGTTGAGCGCGATCGTCGCGTGGTGCGCGATCCCGAACTGCGAGGCCCGGAACCGCTCCCAGCCGAGCAGACCGTCGAAGTAGTCCACGAACGAGTCGACGCTGGTGCGCGGCTGGCCCAGCCAGAACGCCGGCTCGACCAGGGCGCGGACCCCGGCGGCGTGCATCGCCTCGTAGTCGTCGGTGGTACGCGAGGTCATGTGGATGTGCGGGTCGAAGATGCGCATCAGTTCTCCTCCCAAGGGGTTGCGGACGCGTCGGGTGCGGATGCGGTGGCGGAGGCGGCGAGCACGGTGTGCACGTCGGGCGGCACGTCGCGGCCGGCGGCGCGACGCTCCTCGGCGTAGGCCGTGGCCATCCGGTGCAGGTCGGCGTCGGCGCGCCGGTCGAGGCCGGCCACGGCGGCGACCGGCACCCCGACGAACAGGCACTTCAGGACGCCCTGCCGCCAGGCCTCGGGGTCGAGGTGCTCGGCGGCGTAGGGCCCGAGCGCCGCGGCGACCAGCCGGGTGTCGTTGGTGCGCAGGGCGTCGTGGACCAGCGGCAGCGCGCCGGCACCGAGCCGCAGGCGGTGCAGCGCACGCAGCACGGCGCGCTTCTCGTCGGCGTCGCCGTAGCGGTAGAGCGCGACCACCTCCCGTAGCCGCACGTCCTCCTCGCCCTCCGTGGCGTCGGCGTAGGCGTCGAGGAGCGCACCGCGGACGGCGTCGTCCAGGGTCGGCGCGAGCAGGCCCCGCGGGTCGGCGGGGTCGGCCGGGCCGCGTGCCACCTCGCGCGCCGCGGCCGGGAACAGGTCCGCGATCCGGTGGGGCTCGGCGCGTACGGCGGACGTCATCGACCCCAGCCGCGCCGCTGCCTCCCGGCTCAGGACACCGGCCAGGTCCGACGTACCGGCGACGACCTCGGGTCGCGACATCAGACCGGCACCTCCTCGTGCGTGGGCAGGGCAGCACGCAGCGCCGCCAGCGACCGGCGGGCCACCTCGGGGGCGGCGTGGCCGTGCCGCGGCAGCTCCACCGAGGCCAGCCCCGCGAAGCCGACCGCCTCCAGCGCCGCCATCGCCTCGGCGAGGTCGACCTCGCCGTCGCCGAACGCCAGGTGCTCGTGCACGCCGCGGCGCATGTCGTCGAGCTGCACGTTGGCGAGCAGGTCGCCGGCCCGCTCGACGACGTCGGTGATCGAGTCGTCCTCGTTGCAGACGATGTGGCCGATGTCGAGGGTGACGCCGAGCAGGTCGGGTTCTCCGAGCCGACGGCGCAGCTCGAGCACGCCGTCGAGCCGGTCCACGAACATGCCGGGCTCGGGCTCGAACGCGCACATCACGTCGTGGGTCCGGGCCGACTCGAGCACCTCGGCGACGCCGTCGGTGAGCCGGTCCCACCCCTCGTCGGTGGAGGCGCCGTCCGGGAGGGTGCCCGACCAGAACGAGACCGCCTCGGCGCCGAGGTCGCAGCCGACCTCCACCGCCCGTCGCAGCAGGTCGACCCGCCGCTCGCGACCCTCGTCGGAGACCAGCGTGGGCTCGTGCTTGCGCCACGGGTCCAGCACGTAGCGGGCGCCGGTCTCCACCATGACCGCCAGGCCGAGCTCGTCGAGCCGGGTGGCGACCGCGGAGACACGTCGGGCCAGGTCGGCGTCGAAGGGGTCGAGGTGCGGCTGGTCGAGCGTGAGCGCGACCCCGTCGTAGCCGAGTCCGGCGATCACCGCGAGCGCGTCCTCGAGCCGGTGGCTGCCGAACCCGTTGGTGCCGTACCCCAGGCGCAGGCTCATGTCGGCGACACCACCCGGGAGGCGAGCCTGGCCACCGGCGCGGCCGCGAGGACGCCGGCAGCGAGGGCCGGTGACCCGCTCCTGGCGAGCAGGGCGGCCTGGAGCGGGATCATCCCGCGGATCCCGGCGCCGGTCGCGGTGCGCACGGTAGCGGCATCGGGGTTGGTGGCGGCAGCGGCCTGCGCGCGTCCGACGGTGCCGGCGAAGAGTGTGGCGAGCCCGAGCGACGTGGCCCGCGCCAGCCGGCCCTCACCGCGCCGGAGCGCACCCGCCGCGACGCCGAGCGCGACCGCGGTGGTGGACGCGGTGACGGCGCGGGCGACGGCGGGCTCGGTGCCGTGCACCTCGCCCCTGCTGAGCGTGGTGACCCCGCCGGTGTGCGCAGCCAGGGCCGCCGCGGGCAGCACTGCCGCGGCCAGCGCACGCCGGCTGCCGCCTGAGCCCATGAGCACGTCGAGGCCGCGCGCGGCTGCCATCGCCGCCGGCCCGAAGGCGGTGTCCTTGAGCCGCAGGTCGTAGGCCCACGCGGTCGCCGCGAGCGGCACCGCGACCCTTAGCGTCGACCGTCCTCCGCATGCCGCGGCCAGGCCGAGTCCTGCGGCGGTGAGCGCGGCTGCCAGACCCAACGCCTGCCCCGGCACGACCCGGCCCGAGGGGATCGGCCGCTCCGGTCGTTCCACCCGGTCCAGGTCCCGGTCGGCGTAGTCGTTGAGCGCCATGCCGGCGGTGTAGAACGCGACCGAGGCCGCGGGCAGCGCCCAGCCGCGGCGGCCCAGCGGCGCCCCCGCGGCGACGGTGCCGGCGAGCACGTCCCCGGGCACGGTCAGCGCCGCCGGCAGCCGCACCAGCTCGGCGGCGTCCCGCAGGCGCATCAGGCGTCCCTCAGCTCGGCGCAGAAGGCGGTGAGCTGCTCCCACTGGGCGGCGAGCCGGTGCTCGGTGCTGCCCGCCGGGGACTTGAAGAAGAACCCGAGCCGGTCGAGCGGTCCGGCGTACCCCGCCTCCTGCGCCCGCGCGACCAGCCGGGCCAGGTCGAGCACCAGCGGCGCGGCCAGCGCGGAGTCGCAGCCCTGCCAGGTGAACTGCAGCGACATCCGGACACCGAGGAACCCCTCGAACGAGACGTGGTCCCAGGCGGTCTTCCAGTCACCGAGGTCGGGCACGTAGTCGATGTGCAGCGGCCCGTCGACCGGGTGGCCGAGCATCGACTCCAGCCCTTCGGCCTTGGTCGTGATCTTGCTCTGCGCAGCGTGCGGGTCGGCGAGGGTCTGCCCGTCGCCGCCGCCGAGCAGGTTGAGCGAGGACCAGGACCGGACCCGCAGCGCGCGGGTGGCGAACATCGGCGCGAGCACCGACTTCACCAGGGTCTCCCCGGTCTTGCCGTCGCAGCCGGCCCAGGGCAGCCCCTGGTCGCGGGCGAGCTCCTGGACCGCCGGCAGGGTCGGTCCGGGGCTCGGCGTGAACGCCACCAGGCCGCAGCCGGCGCGGAACGCGGCGTAGGCGTAGGCCGAGCTGGTCGGCAGCGGCGACTCCCCCCGGTCCAGCGCGGCCTCCAGGTCGGCCAGCGACGCGCACGCGGGGTGCTCGGGCGCGGGCGGCTCGGTGCTGGAGACGTCCACGACGACGACCCGGTCGAGGCCGTGCGCGGTGCGGAACTCCTCGAGGTCGCGGACCAGCCGCGTGATCGCGTCCCGCTGCGGCACGCCGTCGTCGCCGAGGCCCGCGCGGACCCGGGCGTCGACCTCGTGCAGCTCGGCCTGGACCGCGGCGAGCAGCATCTCCGGGACCACCCCGGAGTGCGCGAGCGCCTCGGCCCGCTTGGTCATCGGCTCGACGGCCACGTCGTGGCCGCCGAAGACCAGGTCGGCGACGTCGTCGAGACCCGCCGCCGCGACCTCGGGGAGCCTGCTCACCAGTCCGGTGTCGCCGGCCAGGCCGGCCCGGAGCGCGAGCGCGCCGATCGTGGAGGTCACCGCGACCGAGCCGCGCGCGCCGACGAACCAGACGCCGACCCGTCCGGTCACCGCTGCTCCTGCGCGTCGGTGTCGCAGTGGAACGGGACCGCACCGGCGGCCTGCTCGATGCCACCGCGCAGGTGCCGCAGGAAACGGGTCTCCGAGTAGGACTCCACGGTGTGGCCCATCCCGGTGTACCAGGAGCGGCCGCCGTCGAAGGCGTGGCACCACGCGATCGGGTGGTCCTCGCCCATGGCGGTGCTGCCGGCGTCGTAGGTGCTCTCGTCGAGGGTGGCGAGCACGTGCACCTTCCCGCGGGGGTTGCCGCGGAAGTTGTACCACTCGTCGAAGCGGACCCACTCCGTCGGCAGGCCGCGGGTGGACGCGTTGCCACGGCTCTCGACCTCGACCGTCGCGGTCTGCTGGGCGGGGTGGCCGTTGAAGTAGGAGCCGACGAGCTC
>DATIBI010000190.1:0-3182 GCA_035457605.1 Nocardioidaceae bacterium | reverse complement strand
GGCAGCGTCTTCGTGGTCACCAAGGACCTCGCCGAGGCCCGCGCGAAAGTGGATCGGATGCTGGTGCGGCTCGACGGCTACATCTCCCAGGAGCAGTCCGACAGCGACGCCCGTGGCCGGCCGGAGAGCTCGACGCTGCAGCTGCGCGTGCCCGAGCCGGCGTTCGACGAGACGATGTCCGAGCTCAAGGGTCTCGGCCGGCTCGAGGAGGCCACCCGTGACTCCGAGGACGTGACCACGCAGGTGATCGACATCGAGAGCCGGGTGTCCACCCAGGAGGCCAGCCTCAGGCGGCTCGAGTCGTTCCTGGGCAGGGCGGTCGACATCGACGACGTGATCCAGCTGGAGTCGGAGATCGCCCGGCGTCAGGCCGAGCTGGAGTCGCTGAAGGCCCAGCAGAAGTACCTCGCCGACCAGACCTCGCTGGCCACCATCACGCTGCACCTGTCCACGCCCGACGTGATCGTCGAGCCGCCGAGCCGGCTCGAGGACGCAGGCTTCCTGGCCGGCCTGCGCAGCGGCTGGAACGCGATGAAGGTCCTCCTGATCGGCACAGCCACCGTCCTCGGTGCGCTGGTCCCGTTCGCCGTGGCCCTCCTTGTCCTCGGAGTTCCCGTCTGGCTGCTGGTCCGGGCTTCGGCCCACCGCCGTGCCGCTCTGCGGCCTGCCCCCGCGGGCGGCACGGAGCCGGACGCTCCCCCGGCCTCGGACAGCCAGTAGCGGCCGCGACTCGTAGCAGGACGGTCGGCCGGGGCCGCTGGGGCCGACCGTCCTGCTACAGCGGGCTGTCTTGTTTGCTTCAGCGGGCTGCCTTGTCGCGGACGGCGGGCCCTCAGCGGGCCGAGTGCTCGTGCACGAAGTCGGTCAGCCGGGCGAGCTGGTCGGGGTCGGTGGACGGCATCACTCCGTGGCCCAGGTTGAAGATGTGGCCGGGCGCGGACTTCCCGCGGGCGAGCACGTCGGCTGCGCGCTCGAGCATCACCTCGGTCGGCGCGAACACCAGCGACGGGTCCAGGTTGCCCTGCACGACACGGCCGCCGACCCGTCGTACCCCCTCGTCGAGCGGCACCCGCCAGTCCACCCCGACCACGTCGGCGCCGGCCTCGCCCATCAGCCCGAGCAGCTCCCCGGTGCCGACACCGAAGTGGATCCGCGGCACCCCGAGCGCACCGGCGCGCTCGAGCACGCCCGCGGAGTACGGCATCACGTAGCGGCGGTAGTCCTCCGGCGACATCGCCCCGGCCCAGGAGTCGAACAGCTGCACCGCCGAGGCGCCGGCGGCGACCTGCACCTCGAGGTAGGCCGCGGAGATCCCGGCGATCTTGGTCATCAGCGCGTCCCAGACCTCGGGCTCGCCGAACATGAGCGCCTTGGTCTTGGCGTGCTCCTTGGAGGGGCCGCCCTCGACGAGGTACGACGCGACGGTGAACGGCGCACCCGCGAAACCGATCAGCGGGGTGGCCCCGAGCTCGCCGACCAGCGTCCGCACCGACTCGGTGATGAACGGGACGTGCTCGGCGGTCAGGTCGGGGATCGCCGCGACGTCCTCGAGGGTGGCGACCGGGCGGGCCACCACCGGACCGATCCCCGGCGCGATGTCGAGGTCCACCCCGACCGCCTTGAGCGGCAGCACGATGTCGGAGAAGAAGATCGCGGCGTCCACGCCGTACCGGCGCACCGGCTGCATGGTGATCTCCACGACCATCTCGGGGCGCATGCACGACTCGAGCATCGGCACGCCCTCGCGGATCTTGCGGTACTCCGGGAGGGAGCGGCCGGCCTGGCGCATGTACCAGACGGGGGTGTATGGGACCTCCTCCCCGCGCGCGGCACGCAGGAAGACGGAGTCGCGGACGACGGGGTGGACGGCCGGTTCGGGCGCGGAGGTGTTCTCAGGGGCTGCTGGCACGGGTCCATCCTCCCAGGTCAGGGCGGCGAGTCGATCGGCCGGTACGAGGTGGCCGGGCTTAGCATGACCCCATGGCCGCAGCACACGATCCGCGCGTGGAGGCGCCGGCGACACCGCAGGAGTTCCTCGCTGCCGTCGCGCAGATGCATGCCGCGCGGCTGCGACCGGAGATCTTCTGCGAGGAGATGCCGGCTCCGCAGCGCATCGCGCCGTACGCCTCGGCGCTGTCCGCCGACGTCACGGTCGAGGGTGAGGACGTCGGGACCGGGCGGATCGTCCTGCTGCACGACCCGAACGGCAACGACGCGTGGGGCGGCACCTTCCGGTGCGTCGCCTACGCCCGAGCGGAGATCGACCCGGAGATGGCCAACGACCCGCTGCTCGGCGAGGTCGGCTGGTCCTGGCTCACCGAGGCCCTCGAGGCGCACGGCGCCGACTACCTCGCGCCGTCCGGCACGGTCACCAAGGTCGCCTCGGAGAGCTTCGGCACCATGTCCGGGGAGGAGGCCACCGCCCAGCTCGAGATCCGCGCGTCGTGGACCCCGGTCGGTGAGGTCGCCGCGCACGTCGAGGCCTGGGGCGAGCTGCTGTGCACCGCTGCCGGACTCCCGCCGGTGCCCGAGGGGGTGGCCGCCATGCCCAGCCGCCGAGGACAGCGTGGCCGCACCTGATGCACCAACCCGAGCAGAGCACACCTGAACAGCCCACGGCCGAGGCCGCCGAGGAGACACCCCCTGCACCCCTGCTCGAGCTGCGGGACGGGCTCCCCGCGGTCGTCGAGACCGACAAGGCGCTCGCCGAGACCGTCGAGCTGATCCGCTCCGGGACCGGGCCGGTGGCCATCGACGCCGAGCGCGCCTCCGGCTACCGCTACTCCGCCCGTGCCTACCTGATCCAGCTGCGGCGCGAGGGTGCCGGCACCGCGCTCGTGGACCCGCTGCCGTTCGACGACATGTCCGGGCTCGACGCCGCGATCGGGGACGCCGAGTGGATCCTGCACGCGGCCACCCAGGACCTGCCGTGCCTCACCGAGCTCGGGCTGCGGCCCGCGTCGCTGTTCGACACCGAGCTGGCTGGCCGGCTGCTGGGCTACCCCCGCGTCGGCCTGGCCACCCTGGTGGAGACGATCATCGGCCGCCGGATGCGCAAGGAGCACTCGGCGGTGGACTGGTCCACCCGTCCGCTGCCCGAGCCCTGGCTGGAGTACGCCGCGCTCGACGTGGAGGTGCTCATCGAGCTCCGCGACGCGCTGGCCGCCGAGCTCGAGGCGACC
>DATIBI010000189.1:0-13237 GCA_035457605.1 Nocardioidaceae bacterium | reverse complement strand
CGACCCGAAGATCGGCAAGCACCTGCTGCGCGACGAGGGTGAGGTCGTCGTCGACGAGGTGCCGCACCACTGGGTCGTCTACATCGTGCCCGCGCTCCAGGCCGCCGGGGGCGTGGCGCTGCTCTACCTGTTCCTGCTCTCGCCGGTCGACGTGGCCTGGGTGCCGTTGACGCTCGGGCTGGCGGTGCTCGCCTACGCAGGCTGGCGTGCGCTCAACGAGCACATGGACCGGTTCGTGGTCACCAACATGCGCGTCTTCCGGGTCAGGGGAGTGCTCGCGCAACGGCTGGCCACCATGCCCCTGGGCCGCATCCTCGACATCACCGTCGAGAAGCCGATCAGCGGCCGCGTGCTCAACTACGGCCACTTCGTCTTCGAGTCCGCCGCCCAGGAGCAGGGGCTGCGGGTCATCAGGTACGTCGGACGGCCCGACCAGCGCGACCTCGTCATCCAGCGGGTCGTCCAGCGCGCCGGTCTGCGCGGCGCTCCGCGCGTCAACTAGGGTCCCTCCGTGGCGAAGAAGGGTAAGCCGGGCAAGAAGCTCGCGTTCGACCCGATCGACGAGGCGGCCCGGCAGTGGGGTCTGCGCTGGGGCGCCGTCGACCAGATGCACGCGGTCACCTCGCTGATGCGGGTGCAGCAGCTCGTGCTCGCCCAGCTCGACGAGATCCTCAAGCCGCACGGCCTGACCTTCGCCCGCTACGAGGCGCTGGTGCTGCTGGTCTTCTCGCGGGCCGGGTCGCTGCCGCTGGGCAAGATGGGAGAGCGGCTGCAGGTGCACCCGACCTCGATCACCTCGATCATCGACCGGCTCGAGTCAGCCGGGCTCGTCGTACGCCGCCGGCACCCCGAGGACGGGCGCGCGGTGCTGGCCGAGATCACGCCGCAGGGGCGGGCCGTCGTGGAGGCGGCCACGGCGGACCTCGTCGATGCCCGGTTCGCGATCGCGGACATGAGCCCCGAGGACCTGGCGCGGCTGTCCGCGCTGCTGAAGCCGGTGCGCCAGCAGGCCGGCGACTTCTGAGCGGGGGGAGTTTTCCCAAGGTATGTCGTGAAAACGGCACTTCCCACGCCAAATACCTCGTGGGAAGTGCAGGGATCACAACATCCCATGGGAAACCGACCGCCGAGTCGACACCAGATAGTTGGACGTCCTACTATTTCGGGTGAGGCAGGCCACGTCCGGCCGCCGTGCGATCGCTGGTGGAGGAAGTCATGACCGAGAACGCCGCTCGTCTGCGATGGCAGGAGCGCTACGCGAAGTCCCGGGTCCGGGAGGCCGACTTCACCACGCTGTCCGGCATGGAGGTCGAACCCGCGTACGGGCCGGCCGACGAGTCGACGTACCCGAACTTCGAGAACATCGGCTGGCCGGGCGAGTTCCCGTTCACGCGCGGTCTCTACCCCACCGGTTACCGCGGCCGGACCTGGACGATCCGCCAGTTCGCCGGCTTCGGCAACGCCCAGCAGACCAACGAGCGCTACAAGATGATCCTCGGCCGTGGCGGCGGCGGGCTCTCGGTGGCGTTCGACATGCCCACGCTGATGGGCCGCGACTCCGACGACCCCAAGAGCCTGGGCGAGGTGGGCCACTGCGGCGTGGCCATCGACACCGCCGCCGACATGGACGTGCTGTTCGACCGGATCCCGCTCGGCGACGTGACCACGTCGATGACGATCTCCGGACCCGCCGTGCCCGTCTTCTGCATGTACCTCGTGGCCGCGGAGCGGCAGGGCGTCGACACCGGGGTGCTCAACGGCACCCTGCAGACCGACATCTTCAAGGAGTACATCGCGCAGAAGGAGTGGCTGTTCGCGCCCGAGCCGCACCTGCGCCTGATCGGCGACCTGATGGAGTACTGCGCCGAGCGGATCCCGGACTACAAGCCGCTGTCGGTCTCCGGCTACCACATCCGCGAGGCCGGCTCGACGGCCGCGCAGGAGCTCGCCTACACGCTCGCGGACGGGTTCGGCTACGTGGAGCTCGGGCTCTCCCGCGGCCTGGACGTGGACGTGTTCGCGCCCGGTCTGTCGTTCTTCTTCGACAGCCACGTCGACTTCTTCGAGGAGATCGCGAAGTTCCGCGCCGCCCGTCGGATCTGGGCCAAGTGGCTGCGCGACGTCTACGGCGCGAAGACGGAGAAGGCGCAGTGGCTGCGCTTCCACACGCAGACCGCCGGTGTCTCGCTGACCGCGCAGCAGCCCTACAACAACGTGGTCCGCACCGGCATCGAGGCGCTCGCGGCGGTGCTCGGCGGCACGAACTCGCTGCACACCAACGCCCTCGACGAGACCCTGGCGCTGCCCAGCGAGCAGGCCGCCGAGATCGCCCTGCGCACCCAGCAGGTGATCATGGAGGAGACCGGCGTGGTCAACGTCGCCGACCCGCTCGGCGGCTCGTGGTACGTCGAGGCGCTCACCGACAAGCTCGAGGCCGAGGCCGAGGCGATCTTCGACAGGATCCTCGCCATGGGCGGCTCGGAGCTGACCAGCAAGGACACCGAGGCGCTGGCGGCGACGATGCGCGCGAGCACCGGCGACCCGAAGACCGGTGACTGGCCGATCACCAAGGGCATCCTCCGCGGCATCGAGGAGGGCTGGTTCATGTCCGAGATCGCCGAGGCCGCGTTCCAGTACCAGACCGCCCTGGAGAAGGGCGACAAGAAGATCGTCGGGGTGAACTGCCACGAGGAGTCGGTCACCCACGGCCTGGAGATCCTGCGGGTCTCGCACGAGGTCGAGGTGGAGCAGGTGCGGGCGCTGGCCGAGCGCAAGGGTGCGCGCGACCAGGCCGCGGTCGACGCCGCGCTGGCGAAGATGGTGGACGTCTCGCGGACCGAGGAGAACATGATCCCGGCGATGCTCGAGGCGTGCCGGGTCGAGGCCACGCTCGGCGAGATCTGCGACGCCCTGCGCGCGGAGTGGGGCGAGTACCGGGAGCCCGCGCGGTTCTGACCGTCCTCCCGTGCCGGGGTCTGGCAGGCTTCGTCCGTGTCCTCGCTGATGCCGCGGCTCGACCGCGTGACCCGCACGTTCTGGCGCACGGTCGGCCGCCCGGTCGACCTCGCCGGTGAGCACGCCTGGCTCGCCGCGCCCATGCACCAGGAGCCGCTGATCGGTGACGGCTGGCTGGCCGCAGCCGCCCGGGAGGTCGGCGGGACCGTGGTGGAGGGCGACCCGGGGGCCGGGCTGCTCGCCGACGTCTCCGCGCTCGACGGCCCGGGCTTCGACGCGGGTCGGCTGCACCCGGAGGTCCGGCACTTCTACGAGCACACCTCGGCGTGGCGGATGGAGGTCTGGGCCGGCTGGAACCTGGTGTTCCAGCCCGGCGGCGAGCTGGTCTCCCGGCTGTTCGGGCGCCGGGTCCAGCAGCTCGCCCTGCCCACCCGTCCGCTCGACGTGGCGCACGGCATGGACAGCCGGGTGGCCGCGATTCTCGACGCCGACGGGGAGCAGCACGCCGCCGGCTGGGTCCGGACGCTGCGCTCGACCGGCGAGTTCGTCTACAGCGGCTGCTACTCCACGCGCACCCTGCCCGGCGCCGACCGGCCCAGCGTGCACGTCGCCTTCCCGCTCGAGGCGGGCAACGTCCAGGTGTTCCTGCGTCCCTCCGCGGACCCCGACGGATCGCTACGGCTCACCTCGCCTGCGGGGCCGTTCGGCACCGACGGCGCGTACGTCGTGGTGACCGACCACGGGCGGACCCATGCCGCGCGGGCACCGATCCACGAGGCCTTCCGGGTGTACGTCGACGCGGAGGGCGTCCTGCGCACCGACCACGAGCTACGGCTGTGGTCGGCCCGGGTCGTGCGGCTGCACTACAAGCTCGAGCGCCGCTGACGGACACGGCGACCCGGGTCGCGCGGCGGTTGCCCGGATCGGCAAAGATAGGGGCCATGAGCACGCCATCGTTCTCGCGCCCCGGCGCCGTCGACCTGTCCGCCCTCAAGCGCCCCGCGGCACCCGCCGGTGCCGCGCAGGGCAGCGGCGCCGCCCCGGCCGCCGGTGGGGGCGGGTCCTACTCGGTGGACCTGGACGAGCAGAACTTCCAGGCCGAGATGCAAGGTGCCGCCAACGTCCCCGTGGTGCTGGTGTTCTACTCCGCGCAGATGCCTGCCAGCGTCACCCTCGCCACTGACCTCGACGCCCTCGCCGACGAGTTCGAGGGCCGGTTCCTGCTCGGCAAGGTCGACGTGGACGCCGCCCCGGGCATCGCCCAGGCGCTGCAGATCCCGTCCGTGCCGCTGGTCGCGCTGGCCATGGGCGGCCAGCTCGCGCCGCTGCTGCAGGACGCCCCGCCGCGGGAGGAGCTGCGCCAGCTGCTCGGCCAGGTGCTCCAGGCCGCCGCGTCCCAGGGCCTGACCGGCCGGGTCCAGCCGCGCGGCGCCGCCCCCGCCGACGTCGAGGAGGAGCAGGTCGACCCGCGCTACGCCCCGGCCCAGGACGCGCTCGCCGCCGGCGACATCGACCGCGCGGTCGCGGAGTACCAGAAGCTCGTGGACGCCAACCCGGCCGACGCCGAGGCTGCCGGCGGGCTGGCGATGGCGCAGGTGCTGCAGCGGACCGCCTCGCTGGACGCGACCGCCGCCCAGGCCGCCCGGACGGCCGCCGCCGAGCGCCCCGACGACGTCGACGCCCAGACGCTGGTGGCGGACCTCGACCTGCTCGGCGGCCACGTCGAGGACGCCTTCGCGAGGCTCGTGGAGCTGGTCCGGCGGTCCTCCGGTGACGAGCGCGACCAGGCCCGCGCGCACCTGCTCGGGCTGTTCGCCGCCGTCGGCAACGACGACCCGCGGGTGCTCAAGGGTCGGCAGAACCTGGCCTCCGCGCTGTTCTGAGGGTCGACCGGGCGCAGCCCCGGTCGGCGGATCGCGGGTCAGCCCGTCCGCTGGGCGCGGTCCCGGATGCCGTGCAGCATGCTCCGTGCCATCACGAAGTCGCTGGGCACGACCATCAGGTGCCACATCAGCCCCGCGGTGAGGGAGCCGGTCGCCCGGGCCCGCAGCAGCAGGCGGGTACGGCGGCCCTCCTCCCGAGGCTGGAGCACGAACGCCCAGGTCCACAGCACCCGCATCACCGGTCGCAGCGGCACCGGCACGTGGCTGTCCGACCTGAGCACCAGCACCCGGGCCGGCTCGAGCTGCGCCACCGTGTAGAACGCGGTGCCGGGCTCGCCGTCGGGCACGATGTCGCCGACCGCGAGGTGCTGCAGCTCGGGGACAACCCGGTCCGCGCTCGGGTTGTCGATGCGCCAGATCCAGTGGTCGACCCAGTCCGGGGTGTACCACCCGGCGCGGTGGTAGCCCATCTGCACGATCCACGGCCACACCCGCTCCGGGGGCGCGTCCACGTCCACCGCGTGCGTGGTCGATCCGAACGGGTGCGGAACGATCCCGTCGCCGGGCAGAGGCATCCGGCGCTCGGCCGGTGACGCGCCCCAGGTCCTGCCCACGTGGTGCAGCAGGGCCGCCGCGCCGAGCAGCACCGACCCCGTCGCGACGTACTCGCGTGCACGCATCGCCCACCTCCGGTCCTGCCGCCACCGTGCCAGCGTGGTCCCGGGCGGGGACAGGGGAGTTCGGCCCGTGGCGCCGGGACCTGGGGCCGGCTCAGCGGCCGGACTCGGTGTAGCCGCCGGGCTCGTCCACGTGCCGCAGGGCGGCCTCGATCCTCCGGGCGGTGAAGTCCGCGCAGTTCTCGCGGACCTCCTCGAGCGTGCAGAACCGGACAGACCGGATCTCCCGCGGCTGCAGGACGGTGTGCTCGGTCAGCTCCTGGTCGTGCACACCGCCGTCGAAGACCAGGCACAGCGCGTCGTCCCAGCCGCCCCAGGCCGGCAGCCAGTCGGTGAGCAGCAGCGCCCCGGCCTTGATGTCGAGGCCGAGCTCCTCCTCGACCTCGCGGGAGACCGCCAGCATCGGCGACTCGCCGACCTCGACCACGCCGCCGGGCAGGTCCCAGTCCTTCTTGTAGGTGAGCTGGCACAGCAGCACCCGGTCGTCGGCGGAGCGGACCAGCATCTGCGCGATGGCCCGCTTGCGGGGCAGGAAGGAATTCAGCAGCTCGCGGAAGCCGCCCGGCTCGGAGATCGGCGGGTCGGTGGCCAGCCGGGCGAACAGGACCCGGTCGGTGCGGCCGCCGGGACCCGCCCCGTGACCGCGGACGACGCCCTCCCGGCGCAGGCCGGAACGGGTCGCCACGCGCATCGCGCGGTCGTTCGCGGGGTCGACGAACGCCTCCACCCGGGCCAGCCGGCGGGCCCGGAACGCCCAGTCGACCAGCAGGTTCACCGACCGGGTGGCCAGCCCCCGGCCGGTGAAGCCGGGGGAGAGCTCCCAGGTCAGCCGTCCCACGCCGTCCGCGCCCTCGTGCACGCAGACCGCGCCGGCCGCCTGGCCGTCGTGGACCACCGCGAACAGGTGCGTCCCGGGGTCGGCGTGGCGGGGCTCGAGGACGACGGTGCCGTCGGTCAGGTCGGGACCGGGGTGCTCACTGCTCACCCTCGAACCTTAGCCACAGGGTCCCCAGCGGCGGCAGCGAGAGGGTCGTCGAGGCCGGCTGGCCGTGCCACTCCTCGCCGCGGGCCACGACCGCGCCGAGGTTGCCCACCCCGGAGCCGTAGTAGGTGTCGGCGTCGGTGTTGAGCACCTCCGTCCACACGCCGCGGGCGGGCAGCCCGAGCCGGTAGCCGTGGTGGGGCACGGCGGCGAAGTTCGCCACGCACGCCATCATCGAGCCGTCCTTGCCGCGGCGCAGGAAGCTGAACACGTTGTTGTTGGCGTCGTTGGCGTCGATCCAGCCGAAGCCGGACTCCTCGATGTCCAGCGACCACAGGGCTGGTGTGTCCGCGTAGAGCCGGTTCATGTCGCGCACCAGCGACTGCACGCCGCGGTGCTCGACGTGCTCGAGCAGCCACCAGTCCAGCTCGCGGCTCTCGGCCCACTCCGACTCCTGGGCGAACTCCGAGCCCATGAACAGCAGCTGCTTGCCCGGGTGTGCCCACATGTAGGCCAGGTAGGTGCGCAGGTTCGCCAGCTGGCGCCAGCGGTCGCCGGGCATCTTCCGCAGCAGCGACCCCTTGCCGTGCACGACCTCGTCGTGGCTGATCGGCAGGATGTAGTTCTCCGAGTAGGCGTAGACCATCGAGAACGTCATCTGGTGGTGGTGGTACTGCCGGTGCACCGGGTCGTTCTGCACGTAGCCGAGGCTGTCGTGCATCCAGCCCATGTTCCACTTGAACCCGAAGCCGAGCCCGCCGAGGTGGGTCGCCCGGGTGACGCCCGGCCAGGAGGTGGACTCCTCGGCGATGGTGATCGCGCCGGGGACCCGCTTGTAGCAGGTGGCGTTCATCTCCTGCAGGAACTGCACCGCCTCGAGGTTCTCCCGGCCGCCGTAGACGTTGGGCGTCCACTCGCCGTCCTCACGGGAGTAGTCCAGGTAGAGCATCGAGGCGACCGCGTCCACGCGCAGGCCGTCGATGTGGTACTCCTCCAGCCAGTACAGCGCGTTGGAGACCAGGAAGTTGCGGACCTCCTTGCGGCCGAAGTTGAACACGTAGGTGCCCCAGTCCGGGTGCTCGCCGCGGCTGGGGTTCGGGTCCTCGTAGAGCGGGGTGCCGTCGAACCGGGCGAGCGCGAACTCGTCCTTGGGGAAGTGCGCGGGCACCCAGTCCACGATCACGCCGATACCGGCCTGGTGCAGCCGGTCCACGAGGTAGCGGAAGTCGTCGGGGTTGCCGAACCGGGCGGTGGGCGCGAAGTAGGAGGTGACCTGGTAGCCCCAGGAGCCGCCGAACGGGTGCTCCATGACGGGCAGGAACTCCACGTGGGTGAAGCCGAGGTCGGTCAGGTAGTCGACGAGCTGGTCGGCGATCTCGGCGTAGCTGTAGGTGCCGCCGCCGAAGTGCTTCTTCCACGAGCCCAGGTGCATCTCGTAGATCGACATCGGCCGCTCGTGCGCGTCGGTGCGGTTCGCCCGCGCCCGCATCCACTCCTCGTCGCCCCAGGCGTAGCCGGACTCGAACACCACCGACGAGGTCGCCGGGGGAGTCTCGGTGTGGAAGGCCATCGGGTCGGCCTTCTCGCGCCACTGGCCGTCGGCGCCGAGCACGACGTACTTGTAGCGGGTGTAGCTGGCCACGTCGGGCACGAACAGCTCCCAGACCCCGGACGTGCCGAGCTGGCGCATCGGGTGCTCCCGGCCGTCCCAGGAGTTGAAGTCGCCCTTGACCCGGATGCCGCGCGCGTGCGGCGCCCACACCGCGAACGAGGTGCCCGTGACCGGGCCCTGCCCGGTGTCGTAGCGGCGCACGTGCGCGCCGAGGACCTCCCACAGCTGCTCGTGCCGGCCCTCGTTGATCAGGTGGATGTCGACCTCACCGACGGTCGGCAGGTAGCGGTAGGCGTCGTCGACGACCCGCGGCTCGCCGCCGGCGTACTTCACCTCGAGCCGGTAGTCCGGCACGGCGGGGACGTCGACCACGCCGACCCAGATCCCCTCGTGCTCGTGCTCGAGCGGGACCCGGCCGCCCTCGTGCACGACGGTCACCGACTCCGCGAGCGGCCGGAGCACCCGGACCGTGACGGCGCCGTCGTGCGGGTGCGCGCCGAGCACCGAGTGCGGGTCGCCGTGCTCACCCCGCACGAGCAGGTCGAGAATGTGGGTGTCGAGCTGCAGCGGCTTGCTCATGCGGTGCCTGCCTCCTGGTCGTCGCTGGTCGTCGGCTGCTTGGTCAGCCGCTCGATCGCCGCGAGCGGGATGGAGATCCACCCGGGCCGGTTGCGTGCTTCGTACACCGTCTCGTAGACGGCCTTGTCGACCTCGTAGGCGCGGAGCAGCAACAGCTGCTCGGTGGAGAGGGTCTCGCCGACGGTGCGGCCGCTGGACTCGACGTACCCCTGGAGGAACGCCGTCCGGTTGCGTTCGGCCCACTCCGCGGCGCGGTAGGCGATCTGCGCGCCCTCCTCGACGTCGGCCTCCACCGCGTGCGCGGCGTAGTCGAAGGAGCGCAGCATGCCGGCCACGTCGCGCCAGCCGGAGTCCGGCCGCATCCGCTCCTGGAGCGGCTTGGCCGGCTCGCCCTCGAAGTCGACGATCTTCCAGCCGCGGACCGTGCGCAGGGTCTGCCCCAGGTGCAGGTCGCCGTGCACGCGCTGCACCACCACGGTGTCGGAGATCGTGGTGAGCGTGTCGAAGGTCGTCCGGAGCGCGTCGGCGTGCGGCGCGAGGGCGGGTACGACGGACACCGCGTCGCCGAGCCGGCGCTTCATCGCCTCGGCGAGCCGGCCCAGGTCCTGCGCGTCCCACCGATCGGTGGGGAACGCCGTGGCGAGGTCGTCGTGCACCTCCGCGGTGGCCACGCCGAGGCGGTAGGACTCCGCGGCGAAGTCCCCGCCGACCTCGTCCGCGTGCAGGTCGGCTTCGGCGAACAGGTCGCGCACGCTGGCCAGCGCGAGCTCCCAGCCGTCGGAGGCGGTGCGCAGGAACTGCTGCAGCATGGCCAGCTGCATCGGCTCGTCGTGGCCGTGGGCGGGTGCCTCCAGCCAGCCGTACAGCGCCGCGACGTGCTCGCTCTCCGCGAGCGTGAGCGCCTCGTGGATCTCGATGTCGGGGTTCCGGCCCGGGGTCACCTTGCGGAACACCTTCATCAGGCTGTCCTCACCGAAGGCGACCGAGGAGTTGCTCTGCTCGCCGGAGAACAGCGACGAGTGGGTGGTGAGGTCCAGGTCGTGCCCCTCCAACCGGTGGAACACCACCTCGTCGTCACTGCAGCGCTGCTCGAAGGCGGACAGCCACAGGTGCGTGGCGTGCCGGTCGTGCAGGGCGTCGTAGACGTGGACCTTGCCGAGGTCGGGGTCGGTCCACGCGCCCACGAAGGCGTGCTCGAGCCGCTCCTGCGGCTCGGGGTAGTACGCCAGCGGCAGCTGGTAGATCTCGGTGGCGCCGGCGGGCTCGTCGTAGGCGAGGGTGACCAGCTCGATCCGGGTGCGGGGCGCGTCGGTCTCGCCCTTGACCAGGTCGTTGAGCCAGCCCAGCCGACGGACGTCGCGGACCTGCAGGCCGCGGCCCTTGCCCCCGAACCAGCGCGCGTGCGAGATGAACTCCTGAAGAGCCTCGAAGACCTGCGTGTCCTGGGCGTCCGTCACGACAGGGTGCCTCCCTCCTCCTCCGGCAGCACGGGATGTGGCAGCCGGAACCAGTAGAAGCCGTAGGCGCCCAGGGTGAGCAGGTACGGCAGCTCACCGATCTGCGGGAACCGGACCCCGCCGAGCAGCTCGATGGGCTCGATGCCTTCCCAGCGGCGCAGGTCGAGCTCGACCGGCTGCGGGAAGCGGGACAGGTTGTGCACGCACAGCACCGAGTCGACGCTGCCGTCCTCGTCGACGTGCTCGCGCACGTAGCTGAGCACGCTCGGGTTGGACCCGCCGAGGTCGGTGAAGCTGCCCAGGCCGAACGCCGGGTGCTTCTTGCGGGCGTTGATCATCCGCCGGGTCCAGTGCAGCAGCGAGGAGGCGTTCTCCAGCTCGGTCTCGACGTTCACCCGCTGGTAGCCGAAGACCGGGTCCTGGATCACCGGCAGGTGCAGCCGGCCCGGCGTGGACACCGAGAAGCCGGCGTTGCGGTCCGGCGTCCACTGCATCGGGGTGCGCACCCCGTCGCGGTCACCGAGCCAGATGTTGTCGCCCATCCCGATCTCGTCGCCGTAGTAGAGGACGGGGGAGCCGGGCAGCGACAGCAGCAGCGCCGTGAACAGCTCCATCTGGTTCACGTCGTTCTCCAGCAGCGGGGCGAGCCGGCGCCGGATGCCGATGTTGGCCTTCATGCGGGGGTCCTTGGCGTACTCGCCCCACATGTAGTCGCGGTCCTCGTCGGTGACCATCTCCAGGGTCAGCTCGTCGTGGTTGCGCAGGAAGATGCCCCACTGACAGTTCGAGGGGATCTCCGGGGTCTGCTCCAGGATCTCGGAGATCGGGAAGCGCGACTCGCGCCGCACCGCCATGAAGATGCGCGGCATCACCGGGAAGTGGAAGCACATGTGGCACTCGTCGCCACCGGACTCGAAGTCGCCGAAGTAGTCGACCACGTCCGCCGGCCACTGGTTGGCCTCGGCGAGCAGGATCCGGTCCGGGTAGTGCTCGTCGACGTACTTGCGGACCTTCTTGAGGAACTCGTGGGTCTCCTTGAGGTTCTCGCCGTTGGTGCCCGGCCGCTCGTAGAGGTAGGGGACCGCGTCGAGCCGGAACCCGTCGATGCCCATGTCCAGCCAGAACTTCAGCGCGTCGAGCATCGCGTCGTGGACCTTGGGGTTGTCGAAGTTCAGGTCCGGCTGGTGGCTGTAGAAGCGGTGCCAGAAGTACTGCTGGCGCACCGGGTCCCAGGTCCAGTTCGACGGCTCGGTGTCGACGAAGATGATCCGCGCGTCCTCGTAGAGCTCGTCGGTGTCGGACCAGACGTAGAAGTCGCCGTAGGGGCCGTCCGGGTCACGCCGCGACTCCTGGAACCACGGGTGCTGGTCCGAGGTGTGGTTCATGACGTAGTCGATGATCACCCGGATCCCGCGGGCGTGCGCGGCGTCGAGGAACTCGTGGAAGTCGTCGACCGTCCCGCACTCGGGCAGGATGTTGGTGTAGTCGGCCACGTCGTAGCCGCCGTCGCGCAACGGCGAGGTGAAGAACGGTGGCACCCACAGGCAGTCCACGCCGAGCCAGTGGAGGTAGTCCAGCTTCTCGGTGAGGCCCTTGAAGTCGCCCACCCCGTCGCCGTTGGAGTCCTTGAACGATCGGACCAGGACCTCGTAGAAGACCGCCTTCTTGAACCAGTCGGGCTCGTGGGCGGGAAGTCCTTCGGCCGTCTCCGGCATGTCCCCCTCGGTCTTGGACTGGGTCACAGGTTCGGCCTCCGAACGGTCAGGATGTGGGCGGGCTGGGTGTGCGGGTCGAGGCGGACGTAGTTGTGCTCGCCCCAGGTCCAGGTCTCCTTGCTGAGCTCGTCGTGCGCGGCGAAGGTGTCATGCCAGTCCATACCCAGAGCCGGCATGTTCAAGTGCACCGTCGTCTCCCGCGTGGCGTGCGGGTCGACGTTGACCACGACGATCATCAGGTCCTCGTGCGGGTGCCCGTGCTCGTCGACGGTGGTGGCCGCCTTGGAGAACACCAGGACCGACTCGTCGTCGCTGTGGTGGACGGTGAGGTTGCGCAGCTGCTGCAGCGCCGGGTGCTCGCGCCGGATCTGGTTGAGCTGGGTGATGTACGGCGCCAGCGTGCGCCCGCTCTTCGCGGCGGCGTCCCAGTCACGGATCCGGACCTGGTACTTCTCCGAGTCGAGGTACTCCTCGCTGCCCG
Source organism: Nocardioidaceae bacterium (assembly GCA_035457605.1). Classification (GTDB taxonomy): domain Bacteria; phylum Actinomycetota; class Actinomycetes; order Propionibacteriales; family Nocardioidaceae; genus Nocardioides_C. Next base: position 896 of record DATIBI010000189.1, on the reverse strand, counting down.
GCTTGACCGCGACGTGCTCGAACAGCTCGAAGCCCGCGTAGACGCCCCAGGTCGGCGAGGCGGTGGCGGCGATCGTGGCGCGGATCGCGAACGCGGCCGGTCCGCCGTACTGCAGGTAGGCGTGCAGGATGTCCGGGGTGTTCACGAACAGGTTCGGCCGCATCACGTGGCTGGTCTCGTGGGACAGCTCGGTGAGGTACTGCTCGAGCTCCCACTTGGCGTTGCGCCAGGTGAAGTACGTGTAGGACTGGTGGAAGCCGACCGTGGCCAGGGTGCGCATCATCGCCGGCTTGGTGAACGCCTCGGACAGGAAGATCACGTCCGGGTCGGTCTTGCGGACCTCGCCGAGCAGCCACTCCCAGAACTCCACCGGCTTGGTGTGCGGGTTGTCCACGCGGAACACCCGGACCCCGTGCGACATCCAGTACCGGACGATCCGGAGCACCTCGGCGTAGATGCCCTTGGGGTCGTTGTCGAAGTTGATCGGGTAGATGTCCTGGTACTTCTTCGGCGGGTTCTCCGCGTAGGCGATGGTGCCGTCGGCGCGGGTGGTGAACCACTCCGGGTGGGCCTTGACCCACGGGTGGTCGGGCGCGGCCTGCAGGGCGAGGTCGAGCGCGACCTCGATACCGAGCTCGTTCGCGCGGGCCACGAAGTCGTCGAAGTCCTCCAGCGAACCGAGGTCGGGGTGGACCGCGTCGTGGCCGCCCTCGTCGGAGCCGATCGCCCACGGCGACCCGGGGTCGCCCTCCTCGGTCACGAGGGTGTTGTTGGGGCCCTTGCGGTTGACCTTGCCGATCGGGTGGATGGGCGGGAGGTAGAGCACGTCGAAGCCCATCGCGGCGACCGCGTCGAGCCGCTTCGCCGCGGTCTTGAACGTGCCGGAGACGACCTTG
>DATIBI010000188.1:0-2121 GCA_035457605.1 Nocardioidaceae bacterium | reverse complement strand
GGGTCGGGAGCGGCCTCCCAACCGCACCCGGCCGCGGACTCGGCCATGGCCGCCGTCGCCGAGTCGGCAGCCTTGTCGTCCCGGTAGGTGGCCACGGACTCGACCACGACGCCGGCGTCGGTGCCGCCGTACGTCATGGTGCGCAGACCGCGAGCGCCTTCCGGTCGAAGGCACTCGTCGCCACCACCGCGCCGCCGCTCCCAGCCGCCGCCCGCGACCATGCGCACCGTGCCCGAGGTCAGCATCGCCGACAGCGGGACGGTACGACGTCCCTCGTGATGTCCCGCGTGCTCGCCCGAGCCGACACCCGGGTCGGGCACCGAGGGCGCGTCGAGCCCGGGGTCGCCCGGAGGCAGCGACGGCTCCTGCGACGCGGCCGCGGCCGGAGCCGGCTTGCTCGCAGGCTTCTCGGCCGGCGTCGGCGATGAAGCCGCAGCCGGTCTCCCGTGCCCGGTGGTGACCCGAGGCTCGGCCGGCCCCTGACCGCCGCAGCCGCTCAGGACGAGGGCTGCGGCAGTCAGGACCAGCGCCGCGCGGCGAGGTCGCACCCCGAGATGCGTCTGGCTCACCGCAGGTCCACCTGCACCTCGAGCACGCCCCGGTTGTTGCCGTAGGTGTCGTCGGCGACCACGAAGCTCAGCGGTCCGTCCTCGGTGGTGGTCAGGTCGTAGGTGTAGCTGTGGTCCTCCCAGTCACACGAGCTGCTACCACCGGACTTCCAGGTGATGATCTGGCCGTTGACGGCGAGGTCGCCCAGCGGCGAGGTCTTCCCTCCCCACAACCCGTCGAACCTCGTCGACCGCCAGTAGTGGTCGGAGGACGTGGCGGTGCACTCCGCGTCCGCGGCGACCCAGTTGTCCTCCGCCCGCATGAAGTACGTCCCGGTGGCCGTCACCCGGAGGTCCGTCCCGGCGGGGTACTCCTGCTTGGTGCGCACGGACGTGGCGTTCCTCGAGTCGACCTGCAGGTGCTCCGACGTGAGGTCGGGGGCCGGCAACGGTGTCGGGTCCGGCGTCGGGTCCGGGGTGGTCGACGAGCCGTCGTACGGCTTCACGGTGACCCGGAGCGCCCCGGAGTTGTCGCCGTGGCGGTCGGGGTCGCTGACCCGGACGTTGAGCGGCGAGGTCCGGTCCGCGTGCTGGACCCACGTGTAGGTGTGCTCGGGGTCGCAGTCCGACCCTCCACTCACCGGCATGGTCCGCACCCCGGAGACCTGCGGGACGAGGCTGTCGTACGACCAGTCCCCGGCGACCATGTCGTAGGAGTCGACGTCGCGCCGCCAGGAGTCGCCCCAGCTCGCCGCGCACTCGGCGTCGGCGGTGACGCCCTCGCCGTTGCGCCAGGTGCCCGAGACCGTGACGAGGTAGTCGCGGCCACCCTGCAGCAGGCCGGGGCTGGTCGCGCCGGCGGTGCTCTTGGCCGGCACCTTCCAGGTCATCGAGTCGCGGACCGCGCCGAGGTCGAGGACCCGGACGTTCAGCCTGCCGCGGTTGTCCTTGTAGTTCGTCGGGTCCCAGACGGCGAAGGGCACCCGACCGCTCCGCGGGGCCTCATACACCCAGCGGTAGGTGTGCCCGTTGTCGCAGCTCTGGCCGTCGTCGGCCTGCGCCAGGAGGTCGTGGCCATCGACGTACAGGTCGAGGTGGTCGGCGTACCACTGGTCGTCCCGAAGGGACCGGTCACGCTGCCACCACGACGCGCTCGGTCGCGTGCTGCACTCGGCGTCCGCCACCGCCCCGGCCTTCCGCAGGTAGCGGTAGGTCCCCGAGACCTCGATCAGGTAGCGACGACCCGCGACGAGGGCCTTGCGGGTGCGGGCTCCGGCCCGCCGGAAGGTCGGCACGGACAGCCGCTCCGCCACGACCGGGTCCGCCTGGGCCAGGGTCTGCGGCGACCGGGGCTCGGGGAACGACCGGGCCTTGCGCCCGCCGTCGGGGTTCGGCTGCGGGTAGTCGTGCCGTCCCGCGGGAGGCGTCGTCGGCTCGGGAGCCGGCTTGGGCTTCGTCGTCCGCGGCGGCTTCGGCGCGGTGCCGGAGCTGTTCGGGAAGTTGCGGGGGTTCCAGAACGACGTCTTCTTCCGTGCCCCCGCCCAGCTCAGCGAGAAGTGCACGTGGTCGGTGT
>DATIBI010000187.1:0-12239 GCA_035457605.1 Nocardioidaceae bacterium | reverse complement strand
ACACATCGGCGACGAGGTCCTGGATCGTGGTCAGCGGGTGGCGGGCGCCGCGCGGCTCCCGGTCCCAGGGCAGGGTGACGTCGACGGCCTCCTCGACCAGGATCCGCTGCTCGTGCTCCGCCTCGAGCTCGGCCTGCCGTGCGGCAAGCGCCTTGTTCACCGCGCCCCGGGCCTGACCGACCCGCATGCCGGCCTCCTTGCGGGCCTGCGGTGGCAGCGCGCCGATCTCGCGGTTGGCCAGGGCCAGCGGCGAGCGCTCGGCGGCGTGCTCGAGCCGGACCTGCTTGAGCTCCTCCAGGCTCGTCGCGCCGGCGACCGCTGCGAGAGCGGCGTCCCGCATCGCGTCGACCTCGTCCGCCCGGAGAGGGGTGACCTCCACGGGGTCGTAATCGGTGTTCGGGCCGGACATGGCTGCCTTTCGCGAGATGGGGTGACGAGTGAAGTCTAGGAAGTCGTGGCACCGGCTCGCGAACCGGTTACGTCTGCCGGACTCAGCGCAGGCTCGGGTCCTGCTCCGGCCACACGACGGTGATCCGGGCACCCCCGCCGGGGGCGTCGCCGATCTCCACGGTGCCCCCGTGCGCGGTGGTCAGGCCGTGCACGATGTACATGCCGAGGCCCGACCCGCCCCGGGACCCGTGCTTCCAGAACTTGGTGAACACCCGGTCGCGGATCTCGGGGCTGATCCCGCCGCCCTCGTCGTCCACGTGCAGCACCACGCCGGCCACCGTCGCGGTGCCGTCGGTCGGGTAGGCGGTGAGCCGGACGACCCCCTCGCCGTGCCGCACGGCGTTCTCGACAAGGTTGGTCACCACCTGCACGAACTTGTCCGGGTCGGCCATGATCCGCGGCAGGTCACCGGTCACGTCGAAGACGATCTCCCGGCCGGTGCCGGCGCGCACCGACGCCAGCACCCGGTCCACGGCCGGCACGAAGTCCAGCGGCCGGGGATGCAGGGACAGCCGACCGGTGTCGATCCGGGCGACGTCCAGCAGCTCGGCGATCAGCCGGGTCAGCCGGTCCGCGTCGGAGTTGACGGTCTCCAGCATGAGCTTCTTCTGGTCGTCGGTGAGCCGCTCCCAGCGCGACAGCAGCGTGGCCACGAAGCCCTTGACGCCGGTCAGCGGCGAGCGTAGCTCGTGCGCCACGGTCGCCACGAGGTCTGACCGCTCCCGGTCCAGGCGCTCGCGTGCCCGGGAGGTGCGCAGCGAGACCACGACACCCTCCGCCGGCGACTGCGGGGCAGACCGGACGATCCGGGCAGTGACGAGCAGCTCGGTGCCGTCGGCGAGGAACCACGAACTCTCGGTCAGCCCGGACCGGATCGCGGGACCGTCGTACACGTTGGTGCAGGAGAACCAGTCGTTGCCGGCCCGGTCGGCCAGCGCCATCACGTCGGCCAGGTGCTTGCCGACGCCGTCGGGGACCTGGAGCATCCGGCTGGCGGCGACGTTCATCCGGGTGACGACACCGGAGTCGTCGGCGAGCACCACGCCGTCGGGCAGGGAGTCGAGCAGATCCTGCTCCGGGGTTCGGGTCGGCGACGGCACCCGCTCAGGCTAGTGCGTCCGGGCCATCGAGTGCGAGGTTCTTCCGCCCAGCGGACCATCAGAAATGGTGCCGGGGTTGGGCAAACCTCACCTGCTGCGGCGTTGCGACCGGGCCGACGAGTACAGGCACACCGCCGCGGCGGTAGCCAGGTTGAGGCTCTCCGCACGGCCGTGGATCGGGATCCGGACCCGGTGGTCGGCCAGCGCGGCGACCTCCTCGGGCAGGCCCCAGGCCTCGTTGCCGAAGAGCCAGGCGGTGGGCCGGGCGAGCAGCCCGTCGTCGGCCGCGTCGTCGAGGTCGACCTCACCGCCGCCGTCCGCCGCCAGCACGGTCAGGCCCCGCTCGCGCAGGGCGGTGATCACCGCGGCTGTGTCCGCAGCGATGGCCAGCGGGACGTGGAACAGGCTGCCCACCGTGGCCCGCACCGCCTTGCCGTTGTAGGGGTCGACGGAGCTGCCGGTGAGCACGACGGCGCCTGCCCCCGCGGCGTCCGCGCACCGGATCACCGTCCCGGCGTTCCCCGGGTCGCGCACGTCGGCGCAGACCGCGACCAGGTCGGGCGTCGGAGCGAGCACGTCCGCCATCGGCCGGTCCAGGAACCGGCACACCGCGACCACGCCCTGCGGGTGCACGGTCTCGGCGAGAGAGGCGAGCGCTGCGTCGTCGACGAGGTGCCAGGGTACGGCGGAGCGGTCGGCCTGCTCGTGCAGGTCCGGGTGCGACGAGGCCGTCGTGGCGAGGGCGAACACCTCGGCCACGCAGCCGGGCACGGCAAGCGCCTCGCGGACCGCTTGCGGCCCCTCGGCCAGGAACAGCCGGTGCTCGGCCCGAGAGACACGTCTGGCGAGCCTCCGTGCCGTCTTCACGCGGCCGCTCCTCGCGGAGAGCACAGCGTCAGCAGGGAGACTCGCCATCGACGTGTTCAGAGCCGGTCAGCTCAGGCGGAGGCCTTCTCGGCGTTCACGTCCGCCGGCATGTTCGCCTTGGCCAGCTCCACCAGCGAGGTGAAGGTGGCGGCGTCGTTGACCGCGATGTCGGCGAGGATCTTGCGGTCGACCTCGACACCCGCGGCCTTGAGGCCCTGGATGAAGCGGTTGTAGGTCATGCCGTTCGCGCGCGCCGCGGCGTTGATGCGCTGGATCCACAGCTTGCGGAACTCGCCCTTCTTGGCGCGACGGTCACGATAGCTGTAGACCAGCGAGTGGGTGACCTGCTCCTTGGCCTTGCGGTAGAGGCGCGAGCGCTGACCGCGGTAGCCGGACGCGCGCTCGAGGGTTACCCGGCGCTTCTTCTGGGCGTTGACCGCCCGCTTGACGCGTGCCACTTCTTACTCCTTGATGCTCAAATTCGGGGACTGCGGCGACCGGTGGTCACTTGCCGAGCAGCTTCTTGACCTTCTTGACGTCAGCCTTGGCCACGTCCTCGGTGCCGGCGAGGCGGCGGGTGAGGGTGGACGGCTTGTGCTCGAGCAGGTGGCGGCGGCCGGCCTTCTGCCGACGCAGCTTGCCCGAGCCGGTGACCTTGAAGCGCTTGCTCGCACCGGAGTGCGTCTTCATCTTCGGCATGGGGTGTCCTTCTGTTTCTTCTTCAGTGTCGGGCCGTCGTGGTCACGACGGCCCCTTTCACAAGTCGGGGTGTCACACCGGAGGCGGCGTCACATGTCGGGGTCGAGGTTCTCCGACCGGCGACGCTGCTTCTTGACCACCGGCTCGGCGGTCGCCCCCGCGGTGCGCTCGGCGTGCTCGGCGGCACGCTCGGCCTCGCGCTCGGCTGCCTTCTCCGCCTTGGCAGCCTTCACCTCGGCCTTGGCCTCGGACTTCTTCTTGTGCGGGCCGAGCACCATGATCATGTTGCGACCATCCTGCTTCGGTGCCGACTCGACGAAGCCGAGGTCGGAGACGTCCTCGGCGAGCTTCTGCAGGAGGCGGAAGCCGAGCTCGGGGCGGTGCTGCTCACGGCCACGGAACATGATCGTGATCTTCACCTTGTCGCCCTGGCGAAGGAACCGCACGACGTGACCCTTCTTGGTCTCGTAGTCGTGCTGGTCGATCTTCGGACGAAGCTTCATCTCCTTGATGATGACGTTCGTCTGGTTCCGACGTGCCTCACGGGCCTTCTGCGCGTTCTCGTACTTGAACTTGCCGTAGTCCATGAGCTTGCAGACGGGCGGGCGCGCGGTCGGTGCGACCTCGACCAGGTCGAGGTCGGCCTCCTGCGCCAGCCGCAGGGCGTCGTCGATGCGGACGATGCCGACGGTCTCGCCGTTGGGTCCAACGAGCCGGACTTCGGGCACCCGAATCCGGTCATTGATACGCAGCTCTGTGCTGATGGGTCCTCCTGGGATGGGTCTGTGGCGGCTGACGAGCGGGCGGAGGCCGGAAAACAAAAATGGCTCCCGCGTCACTCACAAGCGGAAGCCAGCCTCGACACCGAACCACCCCGCCGGGAATCACCCGACGACGCGCTCTGCGCCAGACGAGGGGCGTCGCGCCCGTCCTGGGACGGGAACGAGGAAGCGCCCTCGTGACCGGACCCGACGACCTGGGGTCGATGCGGGTGGGAGAATGATCTCCGCTTGTCGGATCTCCCTGGGTCAACCATCGGCGCACCCCGGAGTATTCCGGCCGGAGCACACAGACAGCCGATCAGAGAGATCGGTCGGGCCCCACGATAGCAAGCCCGGACCGCCGAACGCACATCGAACGCCTCATGGGACCCTGAAGCCATGACTGACGCAGTTCCGGACACCCCCAGCTCCCGCGACATCGCCGACGTGCCGGCGCTGGAGATCGTCTCCACCGCCGCGCTGCACCTGATGAGCTCGGCCGCGGTGAACCTGGGCCTGGCCGAGGACCTGCCCGAGCACGTGGACCTCGACGAGGCGCGCACGCTGATCGAGGCGCTGGCCGGGCTGGTCACGGCTGCCGCGCCGCGCCTGGGCCACCACCACGCCGCGCCCCTGCGCGATGGGCTGCGATCCCTGCAGCTGGCGTTCCGTGAGGCCTCCGAGATCGAGGACGCCCCCGGTGAGGGGCCCGGAGAGAAGCTCACCGGCCCGGTCTACCCCGCCCGCACCCGGAGCTGACCCACGGAGCTGACCCACGGAGCTGACCCGCGGATCTGACCCCCGGCGCTGACCCCCGGCAATGACCCCCGGCGCTCAGCCGCCCGGGCGCACCCAGGCCTGGGTCCCGGCCACCTCCGCGAGGGTGTACCCCTCGGCCAGGGCGCGCAGCTCGTCCCCCTGCACGACGAACACCACCGGCCCGGCCACGTCGATCACCAGCGCCTCGGCCTGGTCGTGCAGGGCGGCCTCGGCAGCCTGACGCACGCTCACCGGCACCGGCCGGGCCTCGGGGTTCCACGCCCGAAGGGAGGTCGTCCCGGTGAACGCGAGCAGGGCCAGCCGGCCGTCCCTCCCCCGCATCAGCACGGTGGCCATGTCCGAGGTCTTGTCGTGGGCCAGCCCGGCGTCGTCGTACTCCACCTCCCCCAGCACCGCCATCACCGGCACCAGCAGACGGGCGTGCTGGAGCACCGCCAGCGTCGCGGCGTGGCGGCCGTCGGGGTCGGCGGCGTAGCCGGCCAGGGCCTCGGCCACCTCCGGCGGGACCGCACCCTGGTCGTCGGCGAAGCCGGGGTCGGGAATCGTGCGCATCGGGCCAGTGTGCCAAGCGGATCCGGACGGGGACCGGCCGGGTGTGACAGGCTGGTTCCGTGGGCTCGATCGACAGCAACACCTGGCAGCTGCTCAACGTCGTGGTGCTGACGGTGCTCGGCATCGTCGTCAGCGGGATCCTGTGGCGCACCCGCGGTGCTGCCTCGGGCGTCCGCGGGCTGGCCTGGTCGCTGCTGCCGGGGGCCGCCTACCTGACCGGCACCCTCACCCTGCTCTGGCAGATCGGTGACGCGGTCTCCTCCTGGGCGGTCAGCTTCGTGTTCAACCCGTTCGTCTGGGTCGGCCTCGGGCTGGGCGGAGCCTCCGCCGCGCTCTTCCTCACCGCCCACCAGATGCGGCGGCGCGGGCTGGGCAGGAAGGGCCGCCCGGCGTCGCCGCCGCAGGCGGGCCGGCTGCCCGCCCAGCGTTCCGACCGGGCCGCGGCTGCGGCACCGGTCGACGACGACATGGCCGACATCGAGGCGATCCTGAGGAAGCACGGCATCTCGTGAGCCGGCGGGACCTGGCCGCGCTCATCGCCCGGCACCGGCTGCAGGCACGTCTCGACACCGCGGTCGACCGCCTGCCCGAACGCCCGTCGGCCCCCCTGCTGGTGGTCGATCTCGACGCCTTCGACGCCAACGCCGCCGACCTCGTCCGTCGCGCGGCCGGGACACCGGTCCGGGTGGCGTCGAAGTCGCTGCGGGTCCCGGCCCTGGTCCGCCGCGCGCTGGAGGCTCCCGGGTTCGCCGGGGTGCTCGCCTACTCCCTGCGCGAGGCGCTCTGGCTGGTGGCGAACGGCATCTGCGACGACGTGCTGATGGGCTACCCCACCGTCGACGCCGTCGCGCTGGCTCGGCTCACCCGCGACGAGGCGGCGCTGCGGGCGGTGACGCTGATGGTCGACGCCCCCGAGCACCTGGACCTGGTCGAGCGGGCCCGGCCCGAGGTCGGACCGCCGGTCCGGGTCGCACTGGACGTCGACGCCGGGCTGCGGGTGGGTCCGGCGCACGTGGGGCCGCGCCGCTCGCCCCTGCGCGAGACCGCGCAGGTGCTCGCCCTCGTCGAGGAGGTGCTCGACCGACCCGAGTTCGAGCTGGTCGGCGTGATGACCTACGAGGGGCAGGTGGCGGGGGTTCCCGACGACGTGCCGGGCGAGGCGCTGCGCTCGTCCGCCGTACGCCGGATGAAGACCGCCTCGGTCCGGCAGCTGCGACTGAGGCGGCAGGAGCTGGCCTCGGTTCTGGCCGGTCGCACCGAGCTGCGGCTGTGGAACGCCGGCGGGACCGGCAGCATCGAGTCCTCGGCCGGCGACCCCGTGGTGACGGAGGTCAGCGCCGGATCGGGGCTGCTCGTCCCGCACCTGTTCGACCACTACCGGTCCTTCTCCGCGCGCCCGGCTGCGTTCGTCGGCCTGCCCGTGGTGCGCCGGCCGGGCCACGCGACGGTGACCGTGGAGGGCGGCGGGCTGATCGCGTCGGGCCCCGTCGGCGCGGACCGAGCACCGCTGCCCTGGGCGCCTCCCGGGTTGCGGCTGACCCCGCTCGAAGGCGCCGGCGAGGTGCAGACGCCCCTGGTCGGACCGGTGGCGGACACCCTGTGCATCGGTGACCTGGTGTGGTTCCGGCACGCGAAGGCCGGCGAGCCCGCCGAGCACATCCCGGAGGCGCACCTGCTGGCCGGGGACACCATCGTGGACACCGTGCCGACCTACCGGGGGCTCGAGGTGACCCGGTGACCCGGACCTGGTGGCACCGCACCGCCGAGGTCGCCGAGCTGCTGGTGTGGAGCGCCTGCGGCCAGGAGCCGACGCTCGGCCGGGGCCGCCTGATCTGCGTGGACGGTCCGGCAGGCTCCGGCAAGACCAGCCTGGCTCGGGCGCTGGTCGTCGCCGCCGCGGAGCTCGGCAGCGCCCGGCTGCTGCACATGGACGACATGTACGAGGGCTGGTCGGGCCTGGGGGACGTGTCGGCCCGGATCGACCGCGACCTGCTCCGCCCGCTAGCGGCCTGCACGCCCGGACGCTACCGGCGCTACGACTGGCACGAGAAGCAGTTCGCCGAGTGGCACACGGTCGACCCGCTCGACGTGCTCGTGCTCGAGGGGGTGGGCTCCGGCGCGTCGGTCTACGACGACCTGATCACCACGCTGGTCTGGGTGGAGGCACCCCGCGAGACCCGGATCAGCCGCGGCATCGACCGCGACGGGGAGCAGGTGCGCGAGCACTGGATGGCGTGGATGGCCGACGAGGACCGGCTCTACGCCCGCGAGCGCACCAAGGCCCGCGCGGACGTGCTCGTCGACGGCACCGGCACCAGCGAGCAGCCGGTCGTCTTCTGCTGACCGTGCCGAGGGTGGCGCCGCGGGTGGCACCGCGGGTCAGCGCGGCAGGTCAGCGCCGCGGGTCAGCGCCCGGACGCGGCCCCGGGCCCGGATCCCGGCCCGTGCGCAGGCTTGTGCGCAGGCTTGTGCGCAGCGACGAAGACCGAGGACCCGAACGGCAGGTCACGGCTGCGCAGCAGCCGCTGGTCGACCCGGCTGAGCGCCATCAGCATCCGGTCGACGGCGGGTGAGACCTGGCCGATCCCGGCCGGCGGGCGGCTCCCGCGCAGCTGCCGCACCCGGCGCGCGGCGCGCTCGGCGACGAAGAACGGGAAGACGCTCGTGAAGGCGTACGTCGCCCGGTCCACCTCGAGGCCGGCACCGCGCAGCGCGCGCACGATCCGAGGCCGGGTGTAGCGGCGGAAGTGCCCCGCCCGCACGTCGTGGTCGGACCACGCCCACTGGTAGGCGGGCACCGAGAGCAAAAGCCTTCCCCCGGGCGCGAGCACCCGGGCGAGCTCGGCCATGGCCTGCGCCTCGGACTCGCAGTGCTCGACGACGTCGAAGGCGCCGACCAGGTCGAACGAGGCGTCCCGGAACGGCAGCGCGGCGGCCGAGCCGCACACACCCTCACCGGCCGCGAGACCGCGGGGGTCGACGTCGAGGGTGAACCGGCGCTGGTCGCCCGTCATCCATGCCACGCTCGGGCCGTCCGCGCTGCCGACGTCGAGCGAGCGCGCCGGGTCGCCCATGTAACTCGCCAGGGCCGTCTCCAGCAGGGCGGTCCGCGCGCGGTACCACCAGTAGTCGGGGTGCGTCAGGGAAGCAGAACCGGTCAGCGCATCGGCCATGCAGGCACCCTAGCGTCAGGAGCCGGTCAGGCGCTCCACCGTGCTGAGGAACGTGTCGACGACCCGGTCGGAGTCGGCCTCGGAGAGGTTGTTCCAGAACGGCAGGCGCAGCAGCCGGCCGCTGATGTCGTCGGTGACCGGGCACTCGGTCGGCCGCGCCGCGAACGACCGGCCGCCGTCGGAGGTGTGCAGCGGCACGTAGTGGAAGGTCGCCTGGACCCCCTGCTCGCGCAGCCCGGTCAGCACCGCGTCCCGGGTCGCCCGCTCGGGCAGCAGGACGTAGAACATGTGGTAGGTCTGCTCGCGGTCCCCGGGGATCCGGGCGAGCTCGAAGCCGAGCCGGTCGGCGTGCGGGGCGAGGGCGTGGAAGTACTTCTCCCACAGCGCCTTCCGCTTTCCCTGGATGGTCTCCCGCTGCTCGAGCTGGGCGGTCAGGTACGCCGCCAGGGTGTCGGACATCCCGAAGGAGGAGCCGGTGTCCTTCCAGGAGTACTTGTCCACCTGGCCCATGAAGAACGCCCGACGGTTCGTGCCCTTGTCGTAGAGCACCCGGGCGCGGTCGACGTCGCGCGGGTCGTTGACCAGGAGCGCCCCGCCCTCGCCGCAGACGAAGTTCTTGGTCTCGTGGAAGCTCTGCGCGGCGTACCGGCCGAGGCTGCCCAGGGGCTTGCCCTGGTAGCGGCCGAACAGCCCGTGCGCGTTGTCCTCGACGACCACCACGTCCGGGCGGTCCGCGAGCACGTCGGCGATCCCGGCCATGTCGCAGGCGACGCCGGCGTAGTGCACCGGGACGACGGCCCGCACGCTGTCGTCGAGCAGGGTCGCCAGGTGCGCGGGGTCCAGGCCCAGCGTCGTCGGCTCGATGTCGCAGAACAGCAGCTGCGCGCCCTGGCGGGCGTAGGCCAGCGCGCTGGAGGTGAAGGTGAACGACGGCACGACCACGGTGTCCCCGGGCTTGAGGTCGAGCATCATCGCGGTGAGCTCGAGGGCCGCGGTGCACGAGGTGGTCAGCAGCACCTCCTCCGCGCCGGTCTCCTCCTGCAGGATCGCCCCGGCGCGCTTGGAGAACGGCCCCGAGGAGGACGTGTGCCCGCCGCGCAGGGACTCCGCGATGTACTCGGCCTCCCGGCCCTCGATCGCGGCCACGTTGAACGGGACCACGTCCCGCGCCGCCGCTGCGCCCTGTGCGCTCATCCTGCTTCTCCTGCCTGTTACGTACGAGCCGCGCAGACTCTACGCGGTGGACGGCCAGGGCAGCGCGCGACCCACCAGGGAGGCGAGCCGGCGGTCGCTGTCCGCGAAGTAGGCCCGCACCCGCCGGACCAGGTCGGGGTCGAGGTCCGGTGCGGGTTCCTCGCTCTGGTTCACAGGCGCGCCGAGGCTCTCCGGACGGAAGTCGGGGTCGACGCCCAGCCCGTCGTAGACCTGCGCCAGCGCCCTCTCGTCGGAGACGATCTCGGCCAGGAAGTGCAGCCGGACCCGCCCGGGGAACGCGGCCAGCCAGGGCTCGAGGTAGGTGGCGAACCGGCCGCGTTCGAGGTAGGCGAACGGCGACACGGACGTGGCTCCGGCGTCCCAGGTGCGGGCCTCGCGAAGGTTGGTCTCCAGGGCCTCGGCGAGCGGGCGCGTCTCGAAGCCGTTGTCGGTGCTGAACCGCCAGTTGGACACCGCCCGCAGCACCGGGTCGCGCAGCAGCACCAGGATGTCGGCGTCCCCGAGGACGTCGGCGGCGCGGGTCGCGGCCTCGGCGCTCTCGATGTAGCTGGTGCTCTTCTCACCCCAGCGGCTCTCGCCGGAGGCGTGCGCGAAGTAGGTCCGTCGGTACCACTCCAGGCCCCGGGCGCTCGCCTCGGCGTCGAGGAACACCTTCGGCTCCGGCCGGGCCGGTCGGGCCATGCAGATGTCGGGGTGCGCCTCGAGCATGGTGTGCAGGTACGTCGTACCGCACCGCTGTCCCCCGATGACCAGGAAGTGCCGGCTCAACCGCGCACCCGCTCGAGCACGTGGTAGGTGTCGTGGGCGCTGACGGCGTTGAGGGTGCGCACGACGTACTCGCCGAGCATGGACAGCAGCGCGATGGTGACCCCGTTGAAGATCGCCAGCAGCACCACCAGGGTCGTCCAGCCCTGGACCGGGGTGTCCACGAACAGCGCGCGGATGAAGTAGGCGGCGCCGAGCAGGAACGCCAGGCCGGCCACCACGAACCCGGCGAGCGCCGCCATCCGCAGCGGGAACAGCGAGTAGCTGAACAGGATCGTGAAGACCAGCTTGAGGATCCGGACCAGGTTGTAGGAGCTCTTCCCGACCTGTCGCGACTCGTGACGCACCGTCACGTTGGCGCGGTTCGAGGAGTACATCAGGGCCTGGCCGGTGAGGTACGGGTGCGCCGTGCGGGAGGCGGCGATCCGGTCCACCACGTCCCGGCGGAGGATCCGGAAGTTCGACACGACGAGGTCCGGCGGCTGCGCGAACACCCGACGGTTGATCATGCCGATCAGCTTGCTGCCGATCTGCCGGTAGCCGGCGTGCTGCTTGCGCTCGAACTTGCCGAAGACCACGTCCCGGCCCTTCATCGCCTCGTCGATGAGCAGCAGCGCCTGGTCCGGCGGGTTCTGGCCGTCGTCGTCCATGGTGATCACGTAGTCGCCGGTGGCCTCGCGGAGGCCGGCGAGGTTGGCGTTGTGCTGCCCGTAGTTCTGCAGCAGGTTCAGCGCCACGATCCGCGGGTTGGCGCGTGCCTTGTCCGCAATGATCTCCCAGCTGCCGTCGCGGCTGCCGTCGTTGACCAGGATCAGCTCGTAGGCCAGCCCCGCCTGCTCGAACGTCTCGACGATCCGGTCCACGGTGTGCCCGACGACGCCGGAGCTGTTGAAGACCGGGACCACGACGGAGTACGTGAACGCATGACGGTCCATGTGTGTCGGCGCCGCCTGCTGCGACGTCTGCACGGACGCGTGCTCTGAGGTGTCCGCGGTCCTCTCCTTCCCTCGGGCGCCGCCGCTGCGGCGGGCTCGAGGGTCAGCGTAAACCAGCGCCCGCGGGCACCGTGAGGGAGTAGTCGGTCCACCGGCTCTCCCCCGCGAACCCGGCCCGCGCGTAGACGCCCAGCGCCCCGGTCAGGTCGGCGGAGTTCCCGTCGAGGGAGGCCTCGTCGTCGGCCGGCCCCATCGCTCGTAACGTCGCGTCCACGGTCCGAGACAGGGTGGGCCCGCGCGGACGCATGCGGTGTGCGCGCCCGGCGTGGCAGGGTGGTCCCCGGCTCGGACGGGCCAAGGATCGTGAGGAGACGAGCATGGTTGCGCCCAGCGGCGAGCAGTACGAGCTGCAGGCGGGCGGGTACCGCGCGGTGGTGACCGAGTGCGGCGGCGGGCTGCGCGAGCTGTCGTACGACGGGCGCCCGCTGGTCGAGGGTTACCCGGTGGACCGGCCCGCCTCGGCCGGGCGGGGGCAGCTGCTGCTGCCGTGGCCGAACCGGATCGAGGACGGCCGCTACGAGTTCGGCGGCCGGGAGCACCAGCTGCCGGTGAACGAGCTGTCGCGCGGCAACGCCAGCCACGGGCTGACCCGCTGGGCGGCATGGACGCTGGAGGAGAGCACCGACCACTCGGTGTCTCTGGTATGCCGGTTGATGGCCCAGCCCGGCTACCCGTGGACGCTGGACCTGCACGTGCTGCACGACCTGTCCGCGGACGGGCTCACCGTGACCGTGACCGCCACCAACCTCAGCCCGGAGCCGGCTCCGTTCGCCCAGGGCGCGCACCCGTACCTGGTCGTGGGCCCGGGCCCGGTGGACGGGTGGGAGCTGACGCTGCCCGCCGCGACCCGGGTCCTCGTCGACGACGAGCGGCTGCTGCCCG
>DATIBI010000186.1:0-2927 GCA_035457605.1 Nocardioidaceae bacterium | reverse complement strand
CTCGTCGCCTTCGGCGACCCCGACCAGTCGATCTACGCCTTCCGGGGGGCGGAGGTCCGCGGCATCCTCGACTTCCCCGACGAGTTCCGCAGCAGGGACGGACGTCGTGCCCGCACGGTCGCTCTGCGGGTGACGAGACGGTTCGGGCCGGTGCTGCTCGAAGCCTCCCGTTCGGTCGCGGGCGCGATCCCGACCAAGGGCTCCATCGACGCCGAGATCTTCCAGGCCTTCCGCAACCCTCAGCCGACCAAGACCCCGTACGGTCCCGGTCGAGTCGAGGTCCGCACCTTCGACACCTCGCGGGCCGAGACCGAGCACGTGGCCGACCTCCTGCGACGCGCGCACCTCGAGGACGGGATCCCCTGGTCGCAGATCGCGGTGCTGGTGCGCTCGGGGCGCAGCTCCATCCCGTCGCTGCGGCGCAGCCTCTCGTCCGCAGGTGTCCCCGTCGAGGTGGCCAGCGACGACACGCCGCTGGTCCGCGAGCCGGCTGTCGGCGTGCTGCTCGAGGCACTCCGCGTCGTGGTGAACCTCGACAACGACGACCGCAGCGATCCCGAGTACATCGGCACCGACCGGATCGACTCGCTGCTCGCCTCCCCGCTGGCCGGCCTCGACGCCACCGAGGTCCGGGCGCTCGCGCGAGCCCTCCGGGCCCGTGAGAAGACGGCGGCTGCGACCGAGGACCGTGGCCCCCTGTCCTCGCCGGAGCTTCTCCGGCAGGCGGTGCTGTCCCCTGAGGTGCTCGCGGGTCTCGAGGGAAGGCCGGCGGGGAAGGCGGCGCGGTTCGGCAGGCTCCTGCACGCGGCGAGGGCGGAGCTCGACGACGGCGCAACCGCCGAGGAGGTGCTCTGGACGCTGTGGAGCGGCACCCGGTGGCCGGCTCGCCTGCGTGCGATGGTCGACGAAGGCGGCGCGGGGGCGCGCATGGCCCACCGTGACCTCGACGCCCTCTGCGCACTGTTCGACGTGGCCGCGCGCACGGAGGAGCAGCGCGCTCACAAGGGCGTCGTGAACTTCCTCGCCACGCTCACCGCCCAGCAGATCCCCGCGGACAGCCTTGCCGAGCAGGGCGTTCGCGGTGACGCGGTGCGGCTGCTCACGGCCCACCGCTCGAAGGGTCTCGAGTGGCGGTTCGTGGTGGTCGCCCAGGTCCAGGACGGCGGGTGGCCGGACCTGCGGCGGCGCAGCACCCTGCTCCAGGCCGACCGGATCGGCAGAGACGGGATGCTGCCCCCGACCACGACGGCGACGCTGCTCGCGGAGGAGCGCCGGCTGTTCTACGTGGCGTGCACCCGCGCGAGCGAGCGCCTGCTGGTCACCGCGGTGCAGTCCCCTGAGGAGGACGGTGACCAACCGTCGAGGTTCCTCGACGAGCTCGGCGTGACCCCGGTGAGTGTCCGAGGACGCCCCGCCAGGCCGCTGTCCCTCGCCGGGCTGGTCGCCGAGCTGCGGCGGACCAGCTCGGACCCGGACAGCGCGCCCGCACTGCGCCGTGCGGCCGCCCGCCGCCTGGCGAGACTCGCGACCGCCGGCGTCAACGGCCGTCCGATCGCGCCACAGGCAGACCCGGCGAACTGGTGGGGCACACGCGGGCGCAGCCTCGCCGCAGAGGCGGTTCGCCCCGTGGACCAGCCCGTGCAGCTGTCCGCGAGTGCGCTGGAGGCGATCCTCACCTGCCCCGCCAAGTGGTTCCTCGAGCGGGAGGCCGGGGGCGCCAGCCCGTCCACGGCATCCCAGGGCTTCGGTCTCGTGGTGCACGCCCTGGCCGACCGGATCGGCAAGGGGGAGCTCGCGGACACCGACGACCTGATGGCCTACGTCGACCGGGTGTGGAGCCAGATCAGCTTCAGAACCCCGTGGTCGCGGTCACGGGAGCGCCAGGAGGTGCAGGACGCGCTAGCCAGGTTCGTCGCCTGGCATTCGCGACCCGGCGCACGCACGGTGGTCGCGACCGAGCAGCACCTGTCCGCCGAGGTCACGCTGCCCGACGGGTCACAGGTGCGCCTCAACGGGTACGCCGACCGGCTCGAGCTCGACGAGGACGGCCGGGTCGTGGTGATCGACCTCAAGACCTCGAAGTACCCGCCTGCCGACAAGGACCTGCCGAGCAACGCCCAGCTCGGGCTCTACCAGTACGCCGTCGACCACGGCGCCGTCGACGAGCTCCTCGCCGACCATCCCGCGCACCCAGGTGGGCCGGTCCGCTCGGGGGGCGCGGAGCTGGTCCAGCTCCGGAAGGAGGTCAGGGGCGGGGCCAAGGTCCAGCCGCAGGCTCCACAAGAGCCCGACGAGGACGGTCACCTGCTCGTGGAGAAACAGATGATGGAGGCGGTCCGCGTGGTTCGCGGCGAGGAGTTCCAGGCCCGGGCGGGCGGTCACTGCGACCACTGCTGCTTCCACTCGATCTGCCCCGTCAAGGGCGCCGGGACGGTGCTCTCATGAGCCCCGTGTTCCGGCCCCGGCCCGTGGAGACACCGGAGCAGCTCCGCGTGCTGATGCAGGAGGACTTCAGCTTCAGCGACCAGCAGTTCGCCGTGGTCACGGCCCCGCTGGAGCCCCACGTCGTGATCGCGGGTGCGGGGTCGGGCAAGACCACGGTCATGGCGGCCCGCGTGGTGTGGCTGGTGGCGACCGGCCAGGTCCGGCCCGAGGAGGTGCTCGGGCTGACGTTCACGACCAAGGCTGCCAACGAGCTCGCCAGCCGGATCCGCGCCGGGCTTCGCTCCGCCGGCATCCTCCCCGCCGCGGGGCTCCCCCGGCGTGTGTCCGGCGAGCAGCCGGAGGAAGAGGGCGACGAGCCGGAGGAGCCCACGGTCGCCACCTACAACGCCTACGCCGCCGGGCTGCTCACCGACCACGGCCTGCGCATCGGCCACGAACCCGACACCCGGGTCATCGCCGACGCCTCCCGCTACCAGCTCGCC
>DATIBI010000185.1:0-3884 GCA_035457605.1 Nocardioidaceae bacterium | reverse complement strand
CGGTGCAGCTGCCCGAGCCCGAGCACCTCGGCAAGCACCTGCTCGAGCTGGACACCGGCATGGGTGGCGCCGAGGTCGTCACCGACCTCCCGGACCCGACCGGCCTGTCCCTGACGCCCGGGCCCGGCGCGACCGACGCCCTCGACCGCCCGTAGCCGCCCACCGACTCCACGGACCCGTGTCCGGACGAAGGGACGACCGCATGTCAGACCAGCCCGCCACCGGCAGCACCTACGAGGACGCCGGGGTCTCCATCGAGGCCGGCGACAAGGCCGTGGAGCTGATGAAGGTCTGGGTCGACAAGGCCCGCCGGCCGGAGATGATCGGGGGCATCGGCGGGTTCGCCGGGCTGTTCGACGCGACCGCGCTGAAGTCCTACAAGCGGCCGCTGCTGGCCTCGTCGGCGGACGGCGTGGGCACCAAGGTCGCGGTGGCCCAGGCCATGGACGTGCACCACACCATCGGATTCGACCTGGTGGGCATGCTCGTCGACGACCTCGTCGTGTGCGGCGCGGAGCCGCTCTTCCTCACCGACTACATCGCGACCGGCCGGGTGGTTCCGGAGCGGATCGCCGCGATCGTCCAGGGCATCGCCGAGGCCTGCGTGCAGGCGGGCTGCGCGTTGATCGGCGGGGAGACCGCGGAGCACCCGGGCCTGCTCGGGCCCGACGAGTACGACGTGGCAGGGTCCACCACGGGCGTCGTGGAGGCAGCCGACCTGCTCGGTCCCGGCCGGGTCCGCCCCGGCGACGTGGTGATCGCGATGGCCTCGAGCGGGCTGCACTCCAACGGGTACTCCCTGGTGCGGCACGTGCTGCTGTCCTCGCCGGACGCGCTGCACCGCCACGTCGACGAGCTCGGCCGCACCCTGGGCGAGGAGCTGCTCGAGCCCACCCGGATCTACGCCAAGGCCTGCCTGGAGCTGGCCCGGACCACCCGGACCCACGCCATGTCGCACGTCACCGGCGGTGGCCTGGCCGCGAACCTGGAACGGGTCATGCCCGAGGAGCTGGCGGCCACGGTCGACCGTGGCACCTGGACCCCGCAGCCGATCTTCGACCTCGTACGCCGGGTGGGGTCGGTGGCCCAGCCGGACCTGGAGAAGACCCTGAACTGCGGGGTCGGCATGGTCGCGCTGACCGACCCCGAGGACGCCGACCGCGCGGTCGCGGTGCTCGCCGGCCACGGCGTCGACGCGTGGGTCGCTGGCGAGGTCACCGAGGCGTCGGGCGCGGTCGACGTACCCGCCGGAGGAAGCGTCACGCTGGTCGGTCAGCACCCCG
This sequence comes from Nocardioidaceae bacterium, assembly GCA_035457605.1. Lineage (GTDB taxonomy): Bacteria > Actinomycetota > Actinomycetes > Propionibacteriales > Nocardioidaceae > Nocardioides_C. Next base: position 2,601 of record DATIBI010000185.1, on the reverse strand, counting down.
GCTGGTAGCCGGCGACGCCCTCCCACGGCGGGACCAGGTGAGAAATTGACCAAAACCGAAGCCGGATGTGCGTTCTCACCCACCGGGCAGGTACCGTTGTCCCCAGGAGAAGACGAACGACAGACCGGACGCGCGGGATCTTCGTTCGCAGCGGCTCGTTGACGACTCGTTGCGGCGGAGGTTTTCGTGACTCCGGCCAAGTGTGCAAGGGGGTCGACCCTATGGGGCGCGGCCGTGCGAAGGCCAAGCAGACCAAGGTTGCCCGCGACCTGAAGTACCGCACCCACGAGACGGACTTCAACGCGCTGCAACGAGAGCTGCATGGCGAGCCAACGAACTCCGACGAGAGCGCGGAGCCGGACGAGTACGACGAGTGGGCTGACTACTCAGAGCCCGGTCGCCGCGACTAGTCCTCCGGCGCGACGTCTCCTGTCGCGCAATGCTCCCGGGGCTCACCCAGCGATTCATCTGAACGTGCAGAACCCGCGCCTCCAGCCGCCTGTCGGCTGGTGACGCGGGTTCTGCGTGTGCGTCCGTCCGGTGCTGCCGGGGCGCGGGTGCTGCTGCGGGGGTCAGCCCAGCCAGATGCTGCGCAGCCGGCCGACCTCGGTCATCCGGCGCTCGGCGAGCCGGTCGGCGGCGACGGCCGGCGGCACGCCCTCGTCCGCGGCCAGCTCGAAGACCCGCTTGGTGGTGTCGAAGATCTTCTCGGCGCGCTGCTTGGCGCGGTCGAAGGAGAACCCCTCGAGCTCGTCGGCGACCTGGATCAGGCCCCCGGCGTTGACCATGTAGTCGGGCGCGTAGAGCACGCCGCGGTCCTGCAGGCTCTTCTCGATGCCCTCGTGCGCTAGCTGGTTGTTGGCGGCGCCGCAGACGATCTGCGCGCTCAGCTTCTCGACCACGGCGTCGTCCACCGCGCCACCGAGCGCGCAAGGGGCGTAGACGTCGAGCTCGCCGGAGACCATCGCGTCGGCGTCGGCGACGACGTGCACCTCGGGGTGCTCGGCCTGGACCCGGGCGATCGCCGCCCCGTCGACGTCGGTGATGACCACGCTGGCGCCGTCCTCCACCAGGTGCCGGACCAGGTGCCGGCCGACCTTGCCGACGCCGGCCACGCCGACGGTGCGGCCGTGCAGCGTCGGGGCGCCCCAGGTGACCTCGGCCGCCGCACGCATGCCCTGGAAGACGCCGTAGGCGGTGAGCACCGAGGAGTCGCCGGCGCCGCCGTGCGCGACGGTGCGGCCGGTGACGAAGGAGCACTCGCGCGCGATGTGGTCCATGTCCTCGGAGAACGTGCCGACGTCGCAGGCGGTGTAGTAGCGGCCGTTGAGCGACTGCACGAACCGGCCGTAGGCGCGGAGCAGCGCCTCGGTCTTGATCTTGGTCGGGTCACCGATGATCACGGCCTTGCCGCCGCCGAGGTCTAGACCGGCGAGGGCAGCTTTGTAGGCCATTCCGCGGGACAGATTCAGCACGTCCGCGAGGGCCTCCTGCTCGGAGGCGTAGGGGTAGAAACGGGTCCCGCCGAGGGCGGGTCCGAGGGTGGTGGAGTAGATGGCGATGATCGCCTTCAGACCGGTGGGCTCGTCGTGGCAGAACACGACCTGTTCGTGGCCGGTTCCACGCTCGAACACGCCTGAGATCGCCTGTGTCGATGCGGTCACGGTGGTGACCTTTCCGTCTCGGGCCCGCGGGGTGTGCGGGCGGTTCTGGTTCACGTCCGCGGGGGGTGGTGCGGTCGATGTGACTCAGACTACGGAAGAGGGCTGGGTGGGGGCGACCTGGGCCAGGGATCGCTGTCACTTATGGCTAGTCCAGACCGCTTGGTGGCTCTTCTGAGCCATTGTCACCAATTTCCGGGCTGCTTACTCTCGTAAGTGTCAGGATGAAGCAAGCATGGATGGGGGAGGGAATATCGCCACATCTGTGCCAAGGTAACGACAGTGAGGGAGGCTCGCCATGAATACGCGACCGCCTGAGTCTGAGCCGTTGCTCACGCCTGCCGAGGTGGCTGCAATGTTCCGCGTCGACCCGAAGACGGTGACGCGGTGGGCCAAGGCCGGCAAGCTGAGCTCGATCAGGACTCTTGGAGGACATCGCCGCTATCGCGAGTCCGAAGTGCGCGATCTGCTCACGGGGATGGTTCCCGAGCAGCGTCGCGGGGACGATCTGGACTGAGTCCAGACCCCAAGGGGGGACGTTTAGCGACTTTGGTCATCCGGGTCCGTGGGGGGCCTACCTGACACCCAAGGTTCACAAGCGTTCGAAGGCCTAGCATCGACGAGGGTGGTGCTAGGCCTTCAGTCTGTCCACCGCCGGGTGCGCCGGATGTGACGGCCGGGTGCGCCGGCCGGGTGCGCCGGCCGGGTGAGCCGGCCGGGCCGGGTGCGCCGCCGGGCCGGGTCGACGGCCCGGCTGTCAGCGCAGCGCCCGCAGGTACGCCATCACGGTGCGCGCCTCGTGCAGCCGCCGCTCCCAGGTGATGCCCATCAGCACGAGCAGGGTGCCGGCCGCGCCGATGAGCGCCCAGCGCGGAACCGCCCCGGTCATCGGGGTGACCAGGCGCAGCACCAGCAGGCAGCCGACCGTGGCCGCGAAGAC
>DATIBI010000184.1:0-29520 GCA_035457605.1 Nocardioidaceae bacterium | reverse complement strand
CCGTAGACGGCGTAGAGCAGCGCCAGCACGCCGCCCCACCACAGGACCGGGGTGCCCAGCAGCAGCACCTGGCGCAGGCAGGTGCTGCCCTCCGGGGCGGTGCAGCCCTGCTCGCCGGGCTTGATGTCGAGGTCCGCCTGCATGCCCACCGGCCGGTTGAGGATCAACCACCACTGCGGTTTCGACTGGTAGGTGTGGGTGGCGTCGTTGAGGAAGCGCGTGTGGAACGTGAAGACGTCCTGGTGGTAGTTCCACAGCGACCGCAGCGACTGGGTGACCTCCCCGACGCCGCTCGCGTCGTCCTCGAGGTACTCGCCCCAGTAGGCGCCGTACTGCGTGTTGGACAGCGCCTCCTCGTACTCCGCGGCGTGCAGCAGCCACCCGGTCCAGGTGAGCATGTAGACCACGAGCGCGACGACGACCAGGTAGAAGAACGCCGGTACGGCGTCGACCGCGGCCGAGCGCAGCCAGGCGTGCCGCACGCCCAGCGACCGCCGGGCGCCGGAGTCCCAGGCCCACACCAGCAGGCCGAACGCGGCCAGCGGGAACAGTGCGTTCCACTTCGTGGCCAGCGCCAGGCCGAAGAGCACCCCCGCGGCCAGTCGCCACGGACGGAACCGGAGCCCGCGCACCGGACCCCAGTCGTCGGGGCCCGCCCGGAAGTCGGCGGCGACCCGCTGGGCCATCCGGAACCGTCCCCAGTCCCGGTCGGCGACCAGACAGGCCACCGCGCTGAGCAGGAACAGGGCCATGAAGATGTCCAGCAGCGCGAGCCGCGACATCACGAAGTGCAGGCCGTCGAAGCACAGCAGGATGCCCGCGGTGCAGCCCAGCACGGTGGACCCGGTCAGCCGCCGGACCAGGCGGATGATCACCAGCACCATGAGGGTGCCGGCCACCGCCGAGGCGAACCGCCACCCGAACGAGTCCAGGCCGAACGCGGCCTCGCCGAGCGCGATCAGCCACTTCCCGGCCTCGGGGTGGACGATCATGCTCGGGTCGTCGGTGAAGATCCCGGCGGTCCGGCCACTGAGGATCTTCTCGTTCGCCGCCTCGACGTAGCCGCGGGTGTAGCCGTGCTGGAGCAGCGACCAGGCGTCCTTGGCGTAGTAGGTCTCGTCGAAGAGGAACTCGTCGGGGTTCCCGAGCCGCCACAGCCGCAGGAAGCCCGCGACCAGGGTCACCGCCAGGGTCGCGGCCCAGCCGCTGAACTGGTCCAGGTGCCGCACCGCGGGCACCATCCGCCGTCGCGCACTCGGCACCACCCCGCCCGTCGCGGTCCCGGAGAGCCCCATCGTGCGGTGGGGCGGCTCCTGGGTGGTGGTCACCTGCGCATCGTAGGCGGAGCCGCGCGGCCGCCGCGTGCGACCCGACGTGACCGGGCTGCGATGATCGCCCGGTGAACGCATCGACGAGCAGCGGCGTGCTGGTCCTGGCGGCGACCCCCATCGGCCGGGTCGAGGACGCGCCGCCCCGGCTGGCGACGGAGCTCGCCGCCGCCGACGTGGTGGCGGCCGAGGACACCCGGCGGCTCAAGCGCCTCGCGACCGACCTGGGCGTCGAGCTCACCGGCCGGACGGTCTCCTACTTCGAGGGCAACGAGTCCGCGCGCACCCCCGCGCTGGTCGAGGCGCTCGAGGCGGGCGAGCGGGTGCTGCTGGTCACCGACGCGGGGATGCCGAGCGTCTCCGACCCCGGGTACCGGTTGGTCGCCGCTGCCGTCGAGCGGGACATCCCGGTCACCGCCGTCCCCGGTCCGTCGGCGGTGCTCACCGCGCTGGCCGTGTCGGGGCTGCCGGTGGACCGGTTCTGCTTCGAGGGGTTCCTGCCCCGCAAGGCCGGGGAGCGGGCGCGCCGGCTGGCCGCGCTGGCCGACGAGCAGCGCACGATGGTTTTCTTCGAGGCCCCGCACCGGACCGAGGCAGCGCTCGCCGCGATGGCGGAGGCGTTCGGGCCGGACCGTCGCGCCGCGGTGTGCCGCGAGCTCACGAAGACCCACGAGGAGGTACGCCGGGCGGGGCTGGCCGACCTGGTCAGGTGGGCCGCCGAGGGCGTGCGCGGGGAGGTGACCGTCGTGGTCGAGGGGGCGCCGGCCCGGACCGACGTACCCACCGACCCGGCGTCGCTGGCCGCGGCCGTCGCCGAGGAGGAGGCCATCGGCGTCACCCGCAAGGACGCCATCCTCGACGTCGCGCGCCGGGCCGGCCTGCCCAAGCGGGTCGTCTACGACGCGGTGCACAAGAAGTAGAGTCCCCGGCATGGCACCCGACGCACCCACACGTGAGCGCGCGGCCGGCAACGAGAGCGGCGGGTCGCGTGACCGCGCCCGACCGCCGTTGCCCGAGCCGCTGCCACACCCGGTGGTCGACAACCATTGCCATCTCGACATCGCCGACGGCCCCGACGGGTCGTGGCTGGCCACGGACGAGGCTCTGGGCCTGGCCGCAGAGGTCGGTGTTCCGCGGATCGTGCAGATCGGCTGCGACCTGCCCGGTGCCCGCTGGGCGGTGCAGGCGGCGGAGCGCTACCCCTCGCTGGTGGCGGGTGTCGCCCTGCACCCGAACGAGGCGCCCCGGCTCGCGGCCGACGGCGCGCTGGACGAGGCGCTGGCCGAGATCGAGCGGCTCGCCACCCACGACCGGGTGCGCGCGGTCGGGGAGACCGGGCTGGACTACTTCCGGACCGGGGAGGACGGCCGCGCCGCGCAGCACGAGTCGTTCCGGCGGCACATCGACCTCGCGAAGCGACTGGGCAAGACGCTGGTCATCCACGACCGGGACGCCCACGACGACGTGCTGCGGCTGCTCGACGAGGAGGGTGTGCCGGAGCGGGTGGTGATGCACTGCTTCTCCGGGGACGCCGACTTCGCGCGCGCCTGCCTGGACCGCGGCGCCTGGCTCTCCTTCGCCGGAACGGTCACCTTCAAGAACGCCGAACCGCTGCGCGAGGCGCTCCGGGTCGCCCCGCGGGACCGGGTGCTGGTGGAGACCGATGCGCCGTACCTGACCCCGACCCCGTACCGTGGTCGCCCGAACGCCTCCTACCTGGTGCCGCACACCGTCCGGGCCATGGCCGAGACGCTCGACGCCGACCTGCGCGGGCTGTGCGAGGCCCTCGAGGCGAACACCGACGCGGCCTTCGGTGGGGTCTGGGAGAGCTTGTCCTAGCCCGATCGGACTAGTCCGATCGGGCCACTGAGCGTGATTCGCGCCACGACGAACCATGCGAAAACGGGACAAAAACGATCCCTTTCTTTGGCGTGTCGGCAAAAGGCCCGTTATCGTCCCGTGATTGTTGGCCGGGAGTGGGGAAGCTTTCGGGCAGCGCCTCAGGGGCCCACACGGGTCGGCCGGACAGCTCCGGCCGTAGATACGTGCGGGCCACCGTGCTGTTCAGGGCTCGTGTGCAACCCGCACGCGCTGAGCCGGCAGGGTGCTGCACGTCCCGCGGCCCGGGGAGCACCACCATTGGAGCATCGTGCGGAGCACTATCGCACTACTAACCAAGAGCAAGGTTGCCCTTGCCGCGCTGATCGGCGGCGTCGTCCTGGCCGTCGGCGCCACCACGGTGGGCTACGCCGCGATGAGCAAGACAGTGACCCTGTCGGTCGACGGCGAGGCCACCCAGGTCAGCACCCTGGACAGCACCGTCGGTGACGTCCTGGAGAGCGAGGGCATCTCCGTGGGGGAGCGTGACGTCGTCGCCCCCGGCCTCGACAGTAAGATCAACGACGGCACCCGGATCGCCATCCGCTACGCGCGCGAGCTGCAGGTCAGCGTCGACGGCGACGAGAAGAGCTACTGGGTGACCGCGACCGACGTGGACAGCGCCCTGGACCAGCTCGGCCTGCGTTATGCAGGTGCAGAGCTGTCCGCCAGCCGTGGCGCACCGATCGGCCGCGAGGGCCTCGAGCTCGAGGTCGTCACCCCCAAGAACATCACCTTCGCCTACGGCGCCAAGAAGGCCCGCAAGGTGCAGGTGCCCGCGATGACCGTGCGCGAGGCCCTGGTCGACCTCGACGCCAAGGTCGACAAGGACGACAAGGTCAGCCCCAAGCAGGACGCCGCCCTCGACGACGGCGACAAGATCGTGGTGACCAAGGTGCGCACCGTGGAGAAGCGGGTCACCGAGTCCATCGACTTCGGCACCGTGGAGAAGACCGACTCCTCCATGATGGAGGGCGAGGAGTCCACGGTCCGCGAGGGCAAGCCGGGCAGCCGCAAGGTGCTCTACGAGCTCACCTACGAGAACGGGAAGATCGTGGACCGCAAGGCGCTGCGCTCGACCGTGCTCTCCGAGCCCGTGGACGCCGTGGTCAAGGTCGGCACGAAGCAGGAGCCGGCGCCGGCCGCCAACTACGCCAGCGGCGACACCGTCTGGGACCAGCTCGCCGAGTGCGAGTCCGGCGGCAACTGGGCGATCAACACCGGCAACGGCTACTACGGCGGCCTCCAGTTCAACCTGGAGACCTGGCAGAGCTACGGCGGCTCGGGCTACCCGCACGAGAACAGCCGTGAGCAGCAGATCGCCATCGCCGAGAAGGTGCGCGACGCCAACGGTGGCTACGGCGCCTGGCCGCACTGCTCGCAGCAGCTGGGCCTGCCCCAGTAACGGTCGGTACAACATCTGCTGCAACGGTCGGAGCAACCGCCGCGGTGAGCAGCCGACCAGCCACGGTCTAGGCTCACCCGCATGGTGAGCGATGATCTGACATCCGCCGGGCCAAGACTTCTTGGCCCGGCGGATGTGCGTTCGCTGGCCGCCTCCCTCGGCATCCGACCGACCAAGCAGCGGGGCCAGAACTTCGTCATCGACGCGAACACCGTCCGTCGTATCGTCCGCGCGGCGGACCTCGACCCCGACGACGTCGTGCTCGAGGTCGGTCCCGGCCTCGGCTCGCTCACCCTCGCGCTGCTGGCCGAGGGGCACCGGGTCGTCGCGATCGAGGTCGACCCGGTCCTCGCGGCAGCGCTGCCGGGCACGATCGCCACCTACGCCCCGGCCCAGGCCGACGCCTTCACGGTGGTCGAGGCGGACGCCCTCCGGGTCACCTCCGTGCCCGACCCGCAGCCCACCGCGCTGGTCGCGAACCTGCCCTACAACGTGTCCGTGCCCGTGCTGCTGCACCTGATGACGCTGCTGCCGACGCTGCGCCGCGGCCTGGTCATGGTCCAGTCCGAGGTCGCGGACCGGCTCGCCGCGCAACCGGGCTCCCGGACCTACGGGGTGCCGTCGGTCAAGGCTGCCTGGTTCGCGTCGGTACGACGGGCGGGCGCCATCGGCCGCAACGTGTTCTGGCCGGCGCCCAACGTGGACTCCGGGCTGGTCGCCTGGGAGCACCGCGACCCGCCGGCGGTCGACGTCAGCCGCGAGGAGGTGTTCGCGGTGGTGGACGCCGCGTTCGCGCAGCGGCGCAAGACCCTGCGCTCCACCCTGAAGGGGCTCGCCGGTTCCGCGGCGGCCGCCGAGGCGGCGCTGGCGCACGCCGGGGTGGACCCGATGGCGCGCGGGGAGTCGCTGCGGATCGAGGACTTCGCCCGGATCGCCGAGGGGCTCGCGGAGGCACGCGGATGAGGGACGAGGTCACGGTCGCGGCGCCCGCGAAGATCAACCTCTCGCTCGGGGTGGGCGCGGTCCGCCCGGACGGCTTCCACCCGCTGGCCACCGTGTACCAGGCCATCGGCATCCACGACGAGATCACCGTCCGGCGTGCGGAGCACGACAGCTGCACGGTGGTCGGCGAGGGCGTCGACGTGGCCGACGTACCCACCGACGGCTCGAACCTCGCCCTGCGGGCGGTGCGCAGGCTCGCCGCCCGGCACGGCATCGACGACGGCGTGCAGCTGAGCATCCTCAAGCGCATCCCGGTCGCGGGCGGGATGGCCGGCGGCAGCACCGACGCCGCGGGCGCCCTGGTCGCCTGCGACGCGCTGTGGGGCACGAACACCCCGCGGGAGGAGCTGATGGCGGTCGCCGCCGAGCTCGGCAGTGACGTGCCGTTCTGCCTGGTCGGCGGGACCGCGGTCGGCACCGGCCGCGGCGAGCTGGTCGTGCCGGTGATGAGCCGGGGCACCTACTGGTGGGTGATCGCGCCGGCGTCGGGCGGGCTGTCCACCGCCGAGGTCTACGGCGAGTTCGACCGGATGCACGCCGCAGAACCGCCGACGGACCCCGAGATCCCCGACGAGCTGATGGCCGCGCTGCGCAACGGTGACCCGGAGCTGCTCGGCAAGGCGCTGGCGAACGACCTGCAACCCGCGGCGCTGCGGCTGCGGCCGGAGCTGGAGGAGCTGCTGGCGTACGGCCTCCAGGGCTCCGCGCACGGCGCGCTCGTGTCCGGCTCCGGACCCACCTGTCTGTTCCTGGCGGAGAACCAGGCCCACGCGACGCAGGTCCGGGAGTGGCTGGGGGGCTCGGTGCCCGGGCTGCTGCTCGCCCCCGGGCCGGTGCCCGGCGCGCATGTGATCCGATAGCACCCTGATGGCTACCCCTGCACCGAACCTGGTCAACCTCGAACGCGTCCACAAGGCCTACGGGATCCGGCCGCTGCTGGACGGTGTCAGCCTCGGCGTGGGCGCCGGCGAGCGGATCGGTGTCGTCGGCCGCAACGGCGACGGCAAGACGACCCTGCTCCGGCTGATCGGCGGCCTCGAGGAGCCCGACGAGGGGCGGGTCTCCCGGTCCCGTGGCCTGCACCTGGGCTACCTCACCCAGGGCGACGACCTCGACCCGTCCGCGACCGTGCGGGTCGCTGTGCTCGAGGGCCGCGCCGACCACGAGTGGGCCGCGGTCGCCGGGACCCGGGAGGTCGTCGAGGTGCTCCTCGCCGGGATCTCGCTGGACCGCACCGTCGGCGGGCTTTCCGGCGGCGAGCGCCGGCGCTGCTCGCTGGCCCGGCTGCTGCTCGGCGACCACGACCTGGTGGTCCTCGACGAGCCGACCAACCACCTCGACGTCGAGGCCGTCTCCTGGCTGGCCCGGCACCTGGTCCGACGTACCTCCGCGCTGGTCGTGGTGACCCACGACCGGTGGTTCCTCGACGAGGTCTGTGACACGACGTGGGAGGTGCACGACGGGGTGGTCGACGTCTACGAGGGCGGGTACGCCGCGTTCGTGCTGGCCAAGGCCGAGCGACAGCGCCAGGCCGCGGCGTCGGAGGCGCGCCGGCAGAACCTGATGCGCAAGGAGCTCGCCTGGCTGCGCCGGGGAGCCCCGGCGCGGACCTCGAAGCCGAAGTTCCGGATCGACGCGGCCAACGCGCTGATCGAGGACGAACCGCCGCCCCGCGACTCCCTGGAGCTGCAGCAGTTCGCGACCCAGCGGCTCGGCAAGGACGTCATCGATGTCGAGGACGTCTCCCTGGCCCGCGGGGACAGGACCCTGCTCGAGCACGCCACCTGGCGGCTCGGGCCGGGGGACCGGGTGGGCCTGGTCGGCGTCAACGGCGCCGGGAAGACCTCGGTGCTGCGACTGCTCGCCGGCACCCTGGCACCCTCCGCGGGCCGGGTCCGCACCGGGAGGACCGTCGCCCTGGAGCACCTGACCCAGGCCCTGGACGACCTCGACCCCGGGGAGCGGGTGCTGCAGTCGGTGGAGCGGATCAAGCGGGTCACCAAGGTCGCCGGCGGCGAGGTCACCGCGACGTCGATGCTCGAGCGGTTCGGCTTCACCGGGGACCGGCTCACCGCCCGGATCGGCGACCTCTCCGGTGGCGAGCGGCGCCGGTTCCAGATGCTCCGGCTGCTGCTGTCCGAGCCGAACGTGCTGCTCCTCGACGAGCCCACCAACGACCTCGACATCGAGACGCTCACCGTGCTCGAGGACTTCCTCGACCGCTGGCCGGGGACGCTGGTGGTGGTCTCGCACGACCGGTACTTCCTCGAGCGGGTCTGCGACTCGGTCTGGGCGCTGCTCGGGGACGGCCAGATCAAGATGCTCCCGCGCGGCGTCGACGAGTACCTGGAGCGGCGGGAGGCGGCGCTGGCGCTCGACACGGCCGCCGGTGCCCCGGCGCCGTCCGCCTCGAACGCTCCGACGGGGGCGTCGCCGCCAGGGTCCACGGCGTCCACGGCGTCCACGGCGTCCTCGGCCTCCTCGGAGCCCGCGGTGGCCTCGCCCGCGGAGCAGCGGGAGGCGAGGAAGGCGATGGCCCGGATCGACCGCCAACTGACCAAGCTGGGCAACCGGGAGACCGAGCTGCACGCCGCGCTCGCCGAGCACGCCGCCGACTACGAGAAGCTGGCCGAGCTCGACGACCGGCTGCGCGAGCTGACGGCCGAGAAGGAGGCCCTGGAGGAGGAGTGGCTCGAGGCCGCCTCGCTCCTGGAGTAGCTCAGAAGCCGAGCCGGGTCAGCAGGTAGCTGCCGATGTCGGCGGCGAGCGAGGCGAGGGCCACGGTCAGGCCGACGACAGCGGGCACGAACCCGTTCGGTGGCCCCTCGCGCCGTGCCGCGTCACTCCTTCTCGAACGGCGCGACCAGGCTGCGCAGCAGGGACGCCAGTTTCTTGTGCTCCGCCGGGTTCAGCCCGGCGAGCAGGTCGCGCTCCCGGGCCAGCAGAGCCTCCAGCGCGCCGTCGACCCGGGTCCGTCCCTCGTCGGTGAGCCGCACCAGCACCCCACGCCGGTCGTGCGGGTCGGGGAGCCGTTCCACGAGGCCCCGCGCGACCAGTCGGTCCACCCGGTTGGTCATCGTCCCGCTGGTCACCAGCGTCTCCTTGATGAGCCGGCCGGGGGAGAGCTCGTAGGGGTCGCCGGCACGGCGGAGCGCGGCGAGCACGTCGAACTCCCAGGACTCGATGCCGTGGTCGGTGAACGCCTGCCGCCGTGCCCGGTCGAGGTGGTGGCTGAGCCGGCTGACCCGGCTGAGCACCTCCATGGGGCGCAGGTCGAGGTCGGAGCGTTCCCGCTGCCAGGCCTCGACGAGGCGGTCCACTTCATCGCGCATGCTCCCATCGTATCCCGTCGAGATTCTTGACATCGAGACATTGCGGGAGGAGGATTTATCTTGACATCAAGATATTGGGAGGGTGGATGCGCGAGCACAGCTGGGACCCCGAGCGGTACCTCACCTACGCCGACGAGCGCGGACGGCCGTTCGTCGACCTGCTCGGTCGGGTCGAGGCCCCGGCGCCGCGTCGCGTGGTCGACCTCGGCTGCGGGCCGGGCAACCTGACCGCCCTGCTCCGGGCGCGGTGGCCGGAGGCGGAGGTGGAGGGGCTCGACTCCTCGCCGGAGATGATCGGCCGGGCACGGGGCGCGGGCATCGAGGGCGTGCGGTTCGAGGTCGCCGACCTGCGTTCGTGGCGGCCCGCCGAGCCCGTCGACGTACTCGTCTCCAACGCCACCTTGCAGTGGGTGCCCGGCCACCTCGATCTGCTGCCGCGGCTGGTCGCGCAGGTGGCGCCGGGCGGCTGGTTCGCCTTCCAGGTCCCGGGCAACTTCGACCAGCCGAGCCACGCCCTGCTGCACCGGCTGGCCGCCGACGACCGGTTCCGCGGGTACGTCGACGGGGTCGCCCGGCCCGCCGGCCACGGGCCCGAGGTCTACCAGGAGGCGCTGCTGGACCTGGGGTGCACGGTCGACGCATGGGAGACCACCTACCTGCACCTGCTGCGTGGCGAGGACCCGGTGTTCACCTGGATCAGCGGGACCGGCGCCAGGCCGGTGCTCCAGGCCCTCCCCGACGGGCTCCGGGGTGAGCTCGAGGCCGAGTACAAGCAGCTGCTGCGCGCGGCCTACCCGGCCGGGCCGCACGGCACCGTGCTGCCGTTCCGGCGGGTGTTCGCCGTCGCGCGGGTGCCGGCGTGAGCGCGCTGACGATCCGCGAGGCCCGTCGTGCGGACCTGCCGGCGGTCATCGCGCTGCTCCGCGAGGACGTGATCCGCGAGATCGACGAGAGCGCGCTGGGGCCGGAGGCCTACGCGGAGGCCTTCGAGGAGATCGCCGCCGACGCCCACCAACAGCTCCTCGTCGGCGAGCTGTCCGGGACGGTGGTGGCCACCGCCCAGCTCACCTGGGTTCGGCACCTGACCTACGCCGGCGGGCTCATGTGCGGGGTGGAGTCGGTCCGGGTCCGCTCCGACCTGCGAGGTCGCGGCCTCGGCCGCCGGCTGATGGAGCACGTGGTCGCCGAGGCACGCCGGCGCGGCGCCGCCCGCGTCGAGCTCACCACCAACGCGCGACGCACCCGGGCCCAGGAGTTCTACCGCGACCTCGGCTTCGTCGCGTCGCACGTCGGGATGAAGTACTACCTAGGAGAACGCGCATGAGACTGCACCACGTCCAGGTGTCCTGCCCGCCCGGCGGCGAGGACGCCGCCCGGCGGTTCTACGCCGACGCGCTCGGCATCCCCGAGGTCGCCAAACCGCCGGTGCTCGCCGCGCGCGGCGGCTGCTGGTTCCGCGGCGAGTCCGTGGAGGTGCACGTCGGCGTGGAGGAGGGGTTCGCCGCGGCGCGCAAGGCTCATCCGGCGTTCCTGGTCGAGGACATCGACGGTACGGCGGACCGGGTCGGCGAGCATGGCTTCCCGGTCACCTGGGACGACGACTTCCCCGGCTACCGACGCTTCTACACCGCCGACGGCAACGGCAACCGGGTCGAGGTGCTCGGGTCGACGATCGGGTCGACGTTCGGGGTCGACGAGAGGTAGACCGGCCTGGATGCCTGCGTCGGTGAAGGTTACGGTGGCGTAGGTAGGTCGGGCACCTTGTCCGGCCGGAGGGAGTTCCATGACCACCAGGCCGCTGACCCAGACGGAGATGCTCCTCGAGCTCGAGCAGGTCGTCGAGGAGAACCTGAACCGGCACCTGAAGGTGGCGAAGGAGTGGTTCCCGCACCAGTACGTCCCGTGGAGCGACGGTCGCAACTTCGACGGCCCGCTCGACGGCGACCCGTGGAGCCCCGACGACTCCCAGATGTCCGACGTCGCCCGGTCCGCGCTGATCGTGAACCTGCTGACCGAGGACAACCTGCCCAGCTACCACCACGAGATCGCGATCCTCTTCGGGCGTGACGCCGCCTGGGGGGACTGGGTGCACCGCTGGACCGCGGAGGAGGGCCGGCACGGCATCGCCATCCGCGACTACCTGCTGACCAGCCGCGCCGTGGACCCGGTGCAGCTCGAGCAGCTGCGGATGGAGCACATGTCCACCGGCTACGAGTCGGCCCACAGCCAGGACCTGATGCGCTCGCTGGCCTACGTGTCCTTCCAGGAGCTCGCCACCCGTGTCTCGCACCGCAACACCGGCAGGATCACCGACGACCCGGTCGCCGACCAGCTGCTGGCCCGGGTCGCGGCGGACGAGAACCTGCACATGATCTTCTACCGGAACCTGCTCGGCGGGGCGCTCGAGCTGTCGCCGAACGAGACCATGCGGGCGATCACCGACGTGGTGAAGACGTTCGCGATGCCCGGGACCGACATCACCGGCTTCCAGCGCAAGGCGGTGGAGATGGCGATCGCCGGCGTGTACGACCTGCGCCAGCACCGCGACGACGTGGTGATGCCGGTGCTGCGGTTCTGGAAGGTCTTCGAGATGGAGGGTCTCGACGCCGAGGGCGAGCAGGCCCGAACCGAGCTCTCCGAGTTCCTGGACGACCTGGAGAAGCAGGCCGTGCGTTTCGAGGACAAGCGGGACGCCCTCAAGGCGAGGCTCGCCGCCCGCGGCTGACCCCTGCCACACCTCCGTCGAGTGGTGAGCAACGGCGGGGCGAGTGGTGAGCAACGGCGGGGCGAGTGGTGAGAAACGGCGCCGACGGCCCGCCAAATCGGTCGACACCGGGCACCGCTGCCCGCGACGATGACCGGCATGGACCTGCTCGTGATCTTCGGCCCGCCGGCCGTGGGCAAGATGACCGTCGGACGCGAGGTCTGCCGGCTCACCGGCTACAAGCTCTTCCACAACCACATGACCGTGGAGCCGGTGCTGGAGCTGTTCGAGTTCGGCTCCCCGCCGTTCACCCGGCTGGTCTCGGAGTTCCGGACCCGGGTCATCGAGGAGGCCGCGGACAGTGACCTGCCCGGCCTGGTGTTCACGTTCGTGTGGGGCCTCGACGACCCGGGTGACAAGCAGCTGGTCGAGCACTACAGCGCGCTCGTGGAGTCCCGCGGCGGGACGGTCCGCTTCGTGGAGCTGTACGCGCCGCAGGCCGCGCGGCTCGCCCGCAACGCGACACCGGACCGGCTCGACGCCAAGCGGTCCAAGCGCGACGTCGAGGCGTCCCACGGCTGGCTGCGCGACGCCGACGAGCAGTCGGTGCTCAACACCGGCGACAGCTACGACCTGGCCGAGCTCGTCGGCGGGCGCGCACACCTGCGGATCGACAACACCGACCTGCCGCCGGAGACGGTCGCCAAGCAGGTCGTGGACGGCTTCGACCTCGGCTAGGCCTGCGGCTTGGTCCGCAGGGTGGGTTTCTTCTCCATGCCGGACAGGCCGTTCCAGGCCAGGTTGACCAGGTGCGCGGCGACGACGTGCTTGGACGGCTTGCGCGCGTCGAGCCACCACTGGCCCGTCGTACCGACCATCCCGACCAGCATCTGGGCGTACAACGGCGACATCTTCGTGTCGAAACCGCGGGCCTTGAACTCTGCGGCCAGGATGTACTCCACCCGCGAGGCGATGTCGCCGATGATGGAGACGAACGAGCCGGTGGACGAGCCGACCGGGGAGTCGCGGACCAGGATCCGGAACCCGTCGGGCGCTTGCTCGATGTAGTCGAGCAGCGCGAGGGCCGCCTGCTCGAGCAGCGTGCGGGGGTTGCCCGCGGTCAGCGCGGTCTGCATCATCTCCAGCAGTCGGCGGACCTCGCGGTCCACCACCACGGCGTACAGCCCCTCCTTGCCGCCGAAGTGCTCGTAGACGACCGGCTTGGACACGCCGGCGCGGGCTGCGATCTCCTCGATCGAGGTGCCGTCGAAACCGCGCTCGGCGAACAGCCCCCGGGCGATGTCGATCAGCTGCTCACGCCGCTCCGCAGCGGTCATCCGCTTGGACGGCTTCTTGGGCCTGCCGTCGCTCACGGGGGCTTCGGACAGGTCGCGGGGGCCGGAGGTCACGGCGCTCATCCTGCCACCTGCCCGGTCTTGCTCCGGTCGGTCCGAGGCGCGGACGCGCTCAGGCGGCCTCGGCGACCTGGTTCTTGACCAGCTTGGCGTCGATGCGCTCCTTGACCGGCCAGCGGACGTCGTGCACCCAGCCGAGCTGCTCCATCCAGCGGATGACCCTCGCGGAGGTGTCCACCTGGCCCTTGAGCACCCCGTGCCGGGCGCAGGTGGGGTCGGCGTGGTGCAGGTTGTGCCAGGACTCGCCCATGGACGGGATGGCCAGCCACCACACGTTGGCGGACTTGTCCCGGGAGAGGAACGGGCGCTCACCGATGGTGTGGCAGATCGAGTTGATCGACCACGTGACGTGGTGCAGCAGGCTGACCCGGACCAGGGAGCCCCAGAAGAAGGCGGTCAGTGCACCCTGCCAGGACCAGGTGATGAGCCCGCCGGCGATCGCCGGGGCGAGCAGCGACACCGCGACCCACAGCGGGAACTGCCGCGAGATCTTCACGATGTCCGGGTCCTTCATCAGGTCCGGGGCGTACTTGCGCTGCGGGGTCTGCTCCGGGTTGAACAGCCACATCATGTGGGCGTACCAGAGGCCCTTGGCCAGCGCCTTGAGGTCGGTGCCGTAGCGCCACGGCGAGTGCGGGTCGCCGTCGCGGTCGGAGAACTTGTGGTGCTTGCGGTGGTCGGCGACCCAGCGGATCACCGGGCCCTGGACCGCCATCGACCCCGCGATCGCCCAGAAGTTCTTCACCGCCCGGTTGGGCTTGTAGGACTTGTGCGTGAAGAGCCGGTGAAAGCCGACGGTGATGCCGTGGCCGGTGAGCCAGTACATCACCACGAAGATCACCACGTCGGTCCAGCCGAGCCAGCCGCCCCACGCGACGGGGACCGCGGCGACCACCGCCAGGAACGGGACCACGATGAACAGCGCGAGCGCGACCTGCTCCTTGCGAGACTGCACGTCTCCACCCCAGGTCGCGCTGACCTGTCCCAGCTCGGCCGGGTCGGTGGTGGGGGCGGGATCGGGGCGGGTCTCGGTGACAGCAGGGGGTGGTGTCATCGGCGTGTTCCTCGCAAAGCGTGTCGTGTCAGTCGGTGCGACTTACCTACGCAACCGTAACCTACGCAACCGTAGCCTGCCAGTCCATCCGAACCAAGTCGCCTTCTGTTCCCCCAGGTACAGGGTTCCCGCGTCGGATTCTTCGAACACCTGCCGATTGCGTAGTCTTCTGCCTGACCATCCCCGGTTGGTCTGTCGGCAGGGCCCGCCGCACTTTGAATGCGGACAAAGCGACGTAGGTTCGACTCCTACCCGGGGAGCGACGCAGCAGTCGACTACGACGGGAGTACTCCCTTGGTGACCGGATCGGACAGCGCTGCCCCCAGGCCCCTGGCGGTGGTCCTCCTCGCGGCCGGCAGTGGCACCCGGATGAAGTCCAAGCTGATGAAGGTGCTGCACCCCGTGTGCGGGCGCAGCATGATCGGCCACGTCATCGCCGCCACCACCCCGCTGAGCCCGGAGCACCTGGTCGCGGTCGTGGGCAACCAGCGCGAGCAGGTCGAACCGCACATCCTCGAGCAGGTCCCCGACGCGCTGATCGCGGTGCAGGAGACCCAGGACGGCACCGGGCACGCGGTCCGGGTCGCGGTCGACGCACTGCAGGACAAGGTCGGTACGACGGACGGCACGGTCGTCGTCATGTTCGGCGACACCCCACTGCTCGAGGCGGGGACGGTCACCGACCTGGTTGCGGAGCACAGCGGCTCGGGTCGGGCGATCACCATCCTCACCGCCGAGGTCGACGACCCGTTCGGGTACGGCCGGATCATCCGCGACGACGCCGGGGACGTGGTCGCCATCGTGGAGGAGAAGGACGCCTCCCCCGAGCAGGCCGCGGTCCGCGAGATCAACAGCGGCATCTTCGCCTTCGACGGTGCCTTCCTCGCCGAGGCCATCCACCAGGTCGGCAATGACAACGCCAAGGGCGAGTACTACCTCACCGACGTGGTCGAGATCGCCCGGCGGGCCGGCCGCACCGTCGGCGCGTTCGCCATCGACGACGTGATGCAGACCGAGGGCGCCAACGACCGCGCGCAGCTCGCCGGCCTGGCCGCGGAGATGAACCAGCGGATCCTCACCCGGTGGATGCGCGCCGGCGTGACGATCGTGGACCCGACCAGCACCTGGGTCGACGCCACAGTCCAGCTCGCCCCGGACGTGACCATCAAGCCCGGCACCCAGCTGCACGGGTTCACCAGCGTCGCCGAGGACGCCGTGATCGGCCCGGACACCACGCTCACCGACGTCTCCGTCGGCCCGGCCGCCACCGTGGTCCGCACCCACGGGTCCGAGGCCACCATCGGCGGCGGCGCCACCGTCGGCCCGTTCGCCTACCTGCGCCCGGGCACCGTGCTCGGGGTGAAGGGCAAGATCGGCACGTTCGTGGAGACCAAGAACGCGCACATCGGCGACGGCGCGAAGGTCCCGCACCTGTCCTACGTGGGAGACGCGGAGATCGGTGAGGGCACCAACATCGGAGCCGGGACGATCTTCGCCAACTACGACGGGGTGAAGAAGCACCGCACGACGGTCGGCAAGTTCGCCAAGACCGGCTCGAACAACACCTTCGTGGCGCCGATCGAGATCGGCGACGGCGCGGTGACCGGGGGAGGGACCGTCGTACGTCGGGACGTACCGCCCGGCGCGCTGGCGGTGTCCACCGGGCCGCAGCGCCACATCGAGGAGTGGGTGCTCACCAAGCGAGCGGGCACGCCCGCGGCGGAGGCGGCGAAGGCGGCACTGGAAAGCCGTGCGTCGTCTCACAAAGATGGCCCTCAGGTCGCGCCCGAGGGCGACGCTGAGTCACAATCCCACTAGGCGAGCGGACAGCGAGCGAGGAGACGCAGGCGTGAGCGGAATGAAGCGGACGACCGAGAAGAACCTGATGGTCTTCAGCGGTCGTGCCCACCCCGAGCTGGCCGAGGAGGTCGCCGAGCAGCTCGGCACCGGCCTCGTCCCGACCTCGGCCTATGAGTTCGCGAACTCCGAGATCTACGTCCGCTTCGAGGAGTCCGTCCGCGGGTGCGACGCCTTCGTGATCCAGAGCCACACGGCTCCGATCAACGAGTGGATCATGGAGCACCTGATCATGGTCGACGCGCTCAAGCGGGCGTCGGCCAAGCGAATCACCGTGGTCATGCCGTTCTACGGCTACGCCCGGCAGGACAAGAAGCACCGCGGCCGCGAGCCGATCTCCGCCCGGCTGATGGCCGACCTGTTCAAGACCGCCGGCGCCGACCGGCTGATCGCGGTCGACCTGCACACCGCGCAGATCCAGGGCTTCTTCGACGGCCCCGTCGACCACCTGATGGCGCTGCCGATCCTGTCGCAGTACGTCAAGGACAAGTACGGCCACGAGCAGCTCGCGGTCGTCTCGCCCGACGCCGGCCGGATCAAGGTGGCCGAGCAGTGGTCCAACCAGCTCGGGGGCGCCCCGCTGGCGTTCATCCACAAGACCCGGGACATCAACCGGCCCAACGAGTCGGTCGCCAACCGCGTGGTCGGCCAGGTCGAGGGCCGGATCTGCGTGCTGGTCGACGACATGATCGACACCGGCGGCACGATCGTGAAGGCCGCGGAGGCGCTCATGGCCGACGGCGCGGCCGGGGTGATCATCGCGGCCACCCACGCGATCCTGTCCGACCCGGCGGTGGACCGGCTGAAGAACTGCTCGGCAGCCGAGGTGATCGTCACCAACACGCTGCCGATCCCGCCCGAGCGGCAGTTCGACAAGCTCACCTGCCTGTCCATCGCACCGCTGATCAGCCGCGCGATCCGCGAGGTCTTCGAGGACGGCTCGGTTACCTCCCTCTTCGACGGCCACGCCTGAGAAGGGACCGCCCGGACCGCGCGTCTGCGGCGTTCTCCTCGCTCGACGTGGCTGGCGGTCTCGAGGTGGGAGGGACCGATTCGCGTGGCGGGGCGTGCGGCCGCTAGGATTGGCAAGTTGCCTCGGCGAGGGAGACGTTCTCGCTCCGTGATCGACGCGGTGGTCCGGCCCGGCGGTAGTGCCCGGCCGATGTCCTCTCTCGCGGGTCCGTCCCTCGCCGGCAGCCATGACAGCTTGCACGCACGTTCGTAGATAGTTCGATTGAGGAGTTACCCCCGCGATGTCTGAGACCAAGATCCAGGCTGAGTCCCGCACCGAGTTCGGTAAGGGCGCCGCGCGTCGCATCCGCCGCGCCGACAAGGTCCCTGCCGTCCTCTACGGTCACGGCACGGACCCGGTCCACATCACGCTCCCCGGCCACGAGACGATGATGGCCCTCTACCACGGTGGCGCGAACGCGCTGCTCTCGATCGAGCTCGAGGGCAAGTCGCAGCTCGCCCTGCCCAAGCAGGTCCAGCGCGACCCGATCAAGGGCTTCCTCGAGCACGTCGACCTGCTCGTGGTGAAGAAGGGCGAGAAGGTCACCGTCGACGTGCCGGTTCACGTCGTGGGCGAGGCCGCCCCCGAGACCCTGGTCGTCACCGACCACACGGTCATCTCCCTCGAGGCCGAGGCGACCCACCTCCCCGAGTTCATCGAGGTCTCCGTCGAGGGCGCCGAGCCGGGCACCCAGGTGCTGGCCAAGGACCTCGACCTGCCCAAGGGCTCGTCGCTGCACACCGACGAGGAGGCGCTGATCGTCAACGTGACGAACGCGCCCACCGCCGAGGAGGTCGAGGCCGAGCTGGCCGAGGCCGAGGCTGAGGCCGGCATCGAGCACGAGGAGCCCGAGGTTGTCGCGGAGGAGACCTCCGAGGAGGCCGGCGAGGCCGAGTCCGCCGAGGCGACCGAGAACGCGTGACCCGATCCCCGGGCAGGACCCCGAGCGGGTTCGCGCGTCTGGGACAGCTGTTTCGTAGGAGGGCCGGGAGTTCCGTGGCAGACGACGTGTGGTTGGTCGTCGGGCTGGGGAACCCCGGCCCGTCCTATGCCGGCAACCGGCACAACGTGGGCTACCTCGTCAACGAGGAGCTCGCCTCGCGCATGGGCGGCTCGTTCCGGGCGCACAAGTCCGGCCGCGCCGACGTCGTCGAGGGCCGGCTCGGGGGAGTCGGCGGCATCGGCGGCGAGCGGGTCGTGCTGGCCCGGCCGCGCTGCTACATGAACGAGACCGGCGGCCCGGTGTCGACGCTGGCCAAGTTCTACAAGGTGCCCGTCGAGCGGATCGTCGCCGTCCATGACGAGCTCGACATCCCGTTCGACACGCTCCGCGTCAAGCGCGGCGGCGGCGACAACGGGCACAACGGGCTGCGCTCGATGCGCAAGTCCCTCGACTCGGGGGAGTTCTACCGGGTGCGGGTCGGGATCGGCCGGCCGCCCGGACGCCAGTCGCCGGCGGACTTCGTGCTGTCGGACTACTCCGCGGTCGAGCGGAAGATCCTGCCGTTCCAGGTGGACCGAGCCGCCGACGCCGTCGAGACCCTGGTGACCGAGGGCCTCGAGAAGACCCAGAGCCGATTCAACAGTTAGGTGAGTGCCATGACCGAGACCACCTCCTTCGACCCGGGGACCCCACCGGCCGAGGCCGCCGAGAACGACCACGTCCTCGCCGCGTGGACCGCGACCGTGGCCGGCCGGCTGCTGACCGAGGTCCGCACCCAGGGCCTCGAGGGCAAGGAGCTCAAGGACGCCGGCGACCGCGCCGCCCACGAGCTGCTGATGCGGCTCCTCGCCGAGCACCGGCCCGGTGACGCGGTCCTCAGCGAGGAGAGCGCCAGCAGCATCGCCGACAAGGCTCGACTGAGTGCGCGCCGGGTCTGGATCGTGGACCCGCTCGACGGCACCCGCGAGTTCTCCGAGCCGCCCCGCGACGACTGGGCCGTGCACGTGGCGCTGTGGCAGGACGGCGACCTGGTCGCCGGGGCCGTGGCGCAGCCGGGCCTGGACACCACGTTCAACACCGGCGAGCCGCCCGTCGTACCTCCCCGGAGCTCCGACCGGCCCCGGATCGCGGTCAGCCGCACCCGCCCGCCGGAGTTCGTCAAGGCGCTCGCCGAGGAGCTCGACGCCGAGCTGGTGCCGATGGGCTCGGCGGGCGCGAAGGTGATCTCGGTGGCCCGCGACGTGACCGACGCCTACGTGCACGCCGGCGGTCAGTACGAGTGGGACTCGGCCGCCCCGGTGGCCGTCGCCCGGGCCGCCGGCCTGTACACCAGCCGGATCGACGGGTCGCCGCTGGTCTACAACCAGGACGACGTGCTGCTGCCGGACCTGATCGTCTGCCGCCCCGAGCTGGCGGAGCAGATCGTGGAGTTCGTGCGGCGCAACGGGGTCTCCTGACCATGCCGGTGCGCGCGGTGCTGTGGGACGCCGACGGCGTCCTGCAGCACCTGCCCACCGGGTGGGAGGCGTCGATGCGCCCGGTGGTGGACGGTCACCTCGACGACGTCCCCGCGTTCCTGGCCGAGGCGTTCGAGCTCGAGCGTCCCGCGCTGACCGGTGAGGTGGACTGGCCGGACGTGCTGCCCGGTCTCCTGGAGCGGTGGGGCATCGCGCACCTCTACGACGACGCCCTGCGGGTCTGGCTCACGATCGAGCCGCACCAAGGCGTCCGGGCCCTGGTGACCGCGCTGCGCGCACAAGGCGTGCGCTGCTACCTGGCCACCAACCAGAGCGAGCACCGTGGCCGCTACATGGCCGAGAACCTCGGGTACGACGGCCTCCTCGACGGAGCCTTCTGGTCCTACGAGCTCGGCGTCGCCAAGCCGGACCCGAGCTACTTCACCACGATCCTCGAGCGCCTCGCCCTGCCCGGCGAGGAGGTGCTCTTCATCGACGACAGCACCCGCAACGTCGAGGCCGCCCGGACGGTCGGGCTGCGCGCCGTCCACTGGCACGTCGAGCAGGGGCTGCCGGCGCTGCACGACCAGCTCCGCGCGCACGCCCTGCCGGTCTGACGCGCGCCACCTCTTCTCCGCGGGACTCGTCGTGAGCGCTGGCAGGATGCGCGGCATGGACTTCGACTGGACGATTCTCGAGCAGCCCACCGCCATGGCCATGGTGAGGGGGCAGCTCGGCTTCTCGTGGATGGTTCTCGCCGACACCCTCGACGGCCTGACCGACGACGAGTGGAGGTGGGAGCCCGCGCCGGGCGCCTGGAGTCTGCGACCACGGGCCGAGGCGGTGGAGCGAGCCCATCACGTCGTGGGAGCGGGAGAGCTGGTCATGGAATGGCCCGCGGACGACGGCTCCGACAACCGGGTGCGCACGATCGCATGGCTGGTCGCCCACCTCACCGAGGCGTTCTCCGAGCGCTACGAGCACACCTTTGGCGAGCATGCTCGGCGCCGTGAGGACGTGGTGTTCGCGGACACCGCGGCCTCGGCCGTGGCGGCGCTCGCATCGCAGGTGGGGGCGTGGCAGTCGGCCATCGCCGACCTCGACGACGCCGAGGTGTTCACGGTCGGCCTCTCGCAGGCCACCGAGCTCGACGCGTCGGCGCCCTTCGGTCACCTCGTCCTGCACATGAACCGTGAGCTCATCGCGCACGGCGCCGAGATCTCGGTGCTGCGTGACCTCTACCGCAGTCGCGCCTGACCCCGGCGGGCGTGCCGGGTGTAGCGCGGCTCAGTCCGGCTCGCCCGGGTCCTGCGCGCCCTCCCGCTCGTCACGGTCCGCCCAGTCCAGCAGCGGCGCGAGTGAGAACACGGCGTCGTCGATGCCCGCGTGCAGGTCCCCCAGCTCGGCGAACCGTGCCGGCACCGTCGCGATCGTGCAGTCCCTCGGGTGCACGGCGTCGACCTCGTCCCACCGGATCGGCGTGGACACCGTCGCCTCCGGGTTGCCCCGCACCGAGTAGGCGGCCGCGATCGTGTGGTCGCGCGCGTTCTGGTTGTAGTCGACGAACACCTTGTCCGGGTCACGGTCCTTGCGCCACCAGGTGGTGGTGACGTCGTGGGGGGTACGACGCTCCACCTCACGTGCGAACGCCAGCGCCGCCCGGCGTACGTCGGAGAAACCGTGCTCGGGCTTGATCCGGACGTAGACGTGCAGACCGTTGCCGCCGGAGGTCTTGGGCCAGCCGACCGCGCCGAGCTCGTCGAGCACCTCGTGCGCGACGTGGGCGACGCGCCGCACCGTGTCGAAGTCGCAGCCGGGCATCGGGTCGAGGTCGATCCGCCACTCGTCGGGGCGCTCGGTGTCCGCGCGGCGCGAGTTCCAGGGGTGGAACTCGACGGTGGACATCTGCACCGCCCAGATGACGCTGGCCAGCTCGGTGACGCACAGCTCGTAGGCGTGCCGCTTGTAGCGCGGGAACTCCACGCGCACCGTCTCCAGCCACGGCGGTGCTCCGGCGGGGACCCGCTTCTGGTGCACCTTCTCCCCGGACACACCCTCGGGGAACCGGTGCAGCATGCAGGGTCGCTCGCGCAGCGCGTTCACGATCCCGTCGCCGACGACGAGGTAGTAGCGCGCCAGGTCGAGCTTGGTCTCACCCCGTGCCGGGAAGTACACCCGGTCGGGGTTGGAGATCCGGACGGTGCGGTCGCCGACCTCGAGCTCGACGGCCGGCGTGGAGCTGCGCGAGGCTGCCATCATCCCAACGTAGCGGTCAGGCCCGGGTGGCGACTCCGCGACGCGTGAGGTTGTTGAGCCGGGCCACCTCGATCGGCCCGAGGTCCCAGGCCGCGTCGTCCCGGCGCAGCGGGAGCGTGCGCCGAAGCTCCTTGAGCACCGTGACAGGCAGCGCGGCCACCGGCTGCTGCTGCTCGTCGTGGAAGACGATCTTCGGCTCGGTGGCGCTGTCCTCACGGAGGTACACGTAGGACGCGACCAGGCGGATGTTCCCGAGTGTGGTGACGACGACTGAAGACATGCGGCCCCCTAGTACTGATGTGTCATGGCGTCGGCCCCCCGCCGACAGTTCACGGTAGGCCCGGCGGGCCATGCCCGGGGCCGGGTTGCGCGCTTCTTTGCCGGTTCAACAAACCTTTAGGGGTGCAACCCGCCGACCCTGGGGGTGTGCGACGCGGACCCTCGGGTAGCGCGGGGCCGGGGCTGCGCGACACACCGTAGACTCGGGGGATCCCCCCGTGTCCCCTCGACACGGGGTGCTCGTGTTGCCGTGACGAGGAGAGGTGTCGGCGTGAGCCTGCAGGGTCTGGCCGAACTGGTCCTGCGCGACGAGGTCCTCGCCTCGGCGGTCGAGGACGCCCGTGACGGCACCGTCCGTGCCCTCGACATCACCGCGCCCAACGCGCTGCGCCCGTTCGTGGTCAAGGGGCTGGTCGACGCCGGCCGGAGCGTCCTGGTGGTGGCCGCGACCGCCCGGGAGGCCGAGGACCTGGTCACCTACCTCGCGGACCTGGTCGACCCGTCCCTGGTCGCCTACTACCCGTCGTGGGAGACGCTGCCGCACGAGCGGCTCTCCCCGCGCTCGGACACCGTCGGCAGGCGGCTGGCCGTGCTGCGCCGGCTCCGGCATCCCGGCTCCGACCCGACCAACGGTCCGCTGAAGGTCGTCGTCGCACCGGTCCGGTCCCTGCTGCAGCCGCAGGTCAAGGGGCTGGCCGACCTCGAGCCCGTGGAGCTCGCCGTCGGCGACGAGGCCGACCTCGAGGACGTCGTGCGCAGTCTGGCCGGGGCCGCCTACACCCGGGTGGACCTGGTCGAGAAGCGGGGCGAGTTCGCGGTCCGCGGCGGCATCGTCGACGTCTTCCCGCCCACCGAGGAGCACCCGCTGCGGGTGGAGTTCTGGGGCGACGAGGTGGAGGAGATCCGCAGCTTCTCCGTGGCCGACCAGCGCTCGCTGGAGCCAGCGACCCGGCTCTGGGCGCCGCCGTGCCGAGAGCTGCTGCTCACCGAGGAGGTCCGCGGCCGGGCCAAGGGGCTCGCGGAGAGCCACCCCGAGCTGGCCGAGATCGCCGAGCGGCTGGCCGAGGGTCACGCCGTCGAGGGGATGGAGTCCCTGGCCCCGGTGCTCGTGGACGAGATGGAGATGCTGGTCGACCTGATGCCGGCCGACTCGCACGTGCTGGTGCTCGACCCCGAGCGGGCACGCAGCCGCGCCCACGACCTGGTCGCCACCAGCGAGGAGTTCCTGCACGCCTCCTGGGCGGCGGCCGCCGGTGGCGGGAAGGCCCCCATCGACCTCGGTGCCGCCTCCTACAAGTCGCTGGCCGACGTGCGCGCGCGCAGCCTCGGGCAGGACAAGCCGTGGTGGAGCGTCTCCCCGTTCGGGCTCGACCCCGACGCGGCGGAGCTGGCCCAGACGCCGCTGCGCGACGAGCTCGGCGAGGTGGTCAGCTCAGGCGTCGACGTCGAGTCCGGCGCGGTCGAGTCGCGATCGGTCGCGGTGCACGCGGTCGACGCCTACCGCGGCGACCTCGAGCGCGCGATCACCGACATGAAGTCCTGGCTGACCAACGGGTCCCGGGTGGTCCTGGTGAACGAGGGTCACGGCCCCGCGCAGCGGATGGTCGAGGTGCTCAAGGAGCACGACGTTCCCGTCCGGCTCGTCGACACCCTCGACACCGCCGAGGCGGTCCCCGAGGGGGTCGTCGCGGTCACCACGGCCTGCCTCGACCACGGGTTCGTCGACGAGAAGCAGTGCCTCGCCGTGCTCACCGGCGACGACCTGTCCGGCCAGCGGTCCTCCACCAAGGACATGCGCAAGATGCCGGCCCGGCGCAAGCGGCAGATCGACCCGCTCGAGCTCAAGCCCGGCGACTACGTGGTGCACGAGCAGCACGGCGTCGGGCAGTACGTCGAGATGGCCCAGCGCACCGTGCAGGGGTCCACCCGCGAGTACCTCGTCCTGGAGTACGGCTCCTCCAAGCGGGGCCACCCGCCCGACCGGCTGTACGTTCCCGCCGACCAGCTCGACCAGGTCACCCGGTACGTCGGAGGGGAGCAGCCGACCCTGGACCGGCTCGGCGGCTCCGACTGGGCCAAGCGCAAGAGCCGGGCCCGCAAGGCCGTCAAGCAGATCGCCGCCGAGCTGATCAAGCTCTACGCCGCGCGGCAGGCCACCCGCGGGCACGCGTTCGGGGCCGACAGCCCCTGGCAGCGCGAGCTCGAGGACGCGTTCCCGTTCGTGGAGACCCCCGACCAGCTCTCCACCGTCGACGAGGTCAAGCGCGACATGGAGCAGCAGGTCCCGATGGACCGGCTGGTCTGCGGCGACGTCGGCTACGGCAAGACCGAGATCGCTGTCCGCGCGGCGTTCAAGGCCGTCCAGGACGGCAAGCAGGTGGCCGTGCTGGTGCCGACGACGCTGCTGGTGCAGCAGCACTACTCCACCTTCGCCGAGCGGATGTCCGGCTTCCCGGTCCTGCTCAAGGGACTCTCCCGGTTCCAGACCGACAAGGAGGCGAACGAGGTCGTCGAGGGGTTGCGCGAGGGCAAGGTCGACATCGTCATCGGCACCCACCGGCTGCTCAACCCCGACATCAAGATGAAGGACCTCGGGCTGATCATCGTCGACGAGGAGCAGCGGTTCGGAGTCGAGCACAAGGAGCAGATGAAGAGGCTGCGCACCTCCGTCGACGTCCTGGCGATGTCGGCCACGCCGATCCCGCGGACCCTGGAGATGGCGATCACCGGGATCCGGGAGATGTCGACCATCACCACCCCGCCCGAGGAGCGGCACCCGGTGCTCACCTACGTCGGCGGCTACGAGGACCGGCAGGTCACCGCCGCGATCCGTCGTGAGCTGCTCCGCGAGGGCCAGGTGTTCTACATCCACAACCGGGTCCAGTCGATCGAGAAGGCGGCGGCCCGGATCCGCGAGCTGGTGCCCGAGGCCCGGGTCACCACCGCGCACGGCCAGATGGGCGAGCACCAGCTCGAGCAAGTGATGGTCGACTTCTGGGAGAAGCGGTTCGACGTCCTGGTGTGCACCACCATCGTCGAGTCCGGCCTGGACGTGTCCAACGCGAACACGCTGATCATCGAGCGCGCCGACATGCTCGGCCTGTCCCAGCTGCACCAGCTGCGCGGCCGGGTCGGCCGAGGCCGCGAGCGCGCCTACGCCTACTTCCTCTACCCGCAGGACAAGCCGCTCACCGAGACCGCGCACGAGCGGCTGGCCACCCTGGCGCAGCACTCCGACCTCGGCGGCGGGATGGCGATCGCGATGAAGGACCTCGAGATCCGCGGGGCCGGCAACCTGCTCGGCGGCGAGCAGTCCGGGCACATCGCCGACGTCGGGTTCGACCTGTACGTCCGGCTCGTCGGGGAGGCCGTCGCGGAGTACCGCGGGGACCTCGAGGCCGAACAGCCGGAGGTGAAGATCGAGCTCCCGGTCGACGCGCACCTCCCGCACGACTACGTGCCCAGCGAGCGGCTGCGGCTGGAGATGTACAAGCGGCTGGCGGAGGTCCGCAGCGACGAGGACGTCGCCCTGATCCGGGAGGAGCTGCTGGACAGGTACGGCGAGCCGCCCGCCCCCGTCGCCAGCCTGCTCGAGGTCGCACGGTTCCGTGCCCGTGCCCGTGCGGCGAGGCTCACCGACGTCACGCTGCAGGGCAAGTACGTCCGCTTCGCCCCCGTCGGGCTGCCCGACTCGGCGAAGGTCCGGCTTGACCGGGTCTACCCCAAGAGCGTCGTCAAGCCGGGCGTGGCTACGATGCTTGTGCCGCGGCCCACACCGAAGGTCGTGGGCGGCAAGCCAATCCAGAACGAAGAGCTGCTGGCGTGGGCGCGCGAGGTGATCGACACGGTCATCGACCGGGCACCGGCGGGCTGACACCGGCAGGCAACAGGGGAGTCGACGTGATCGTTCGCAGGACCAAGCTGGCCCTGGTGGCTGCCGCCGCCGTGATGCTGAGCGGGTGCGGCGCGCTGCACCCGGGCACGGCCGCGGTGGTGGGCTCGGAGACGATCACCCACGACGAGGTGGACCAGGTCGCCGACGCGCTGTGCTCCGCCCAGCTGACCAACGCCCAGGCCCAGGGTCAGCCTCCGCCGTCCGTGCCGACCCGCGACACCCGGCAGTCCGCGATCCAGATCCTGCTCGACAGCGAGCTCTCCCGGCAGTTCGGCGCGGCCCGGGGCGTGGAGGCCGACCGGCAGCAGCTGACGCAGGCGGTCCAGCAGAACTCGGTCGGCCTCGAGCAGATGCCCGAGGACGACTTCGAGGCCTTCCAGGAGGCCCTGCGCGGCTACGCCGAGGGCCAGCTGATGCTCATCGAGATCGGCCAGGAGCGGCTCGGTCCCGACGCGACCGAGGACGAGGCGCTGGCGGAGGGCAACCGGCTGCGGCAGCGGTTCGTGCGTGATCTCGACGTCGAGATCGACCCGCGCTACGGCAGCTTCGGCGACGCCGGGTACCGCAGCGGCGGGACGGCTCTGTCGGTCCCCGCGTCCGACCGAGCCCGCGCGGGCGAGCGGGCGAACCCGTCCGAGGCGTGGATCGCGGCCCTTCCCGCGAGCCAGCGGTGCAGCTGACGCTCCTGGTCACCAGCCCCCGGGTCGCCCCGGGGCTGATGTCGTGGCCGGCGTGGCAGGCGGTCGTCGCGGCGGACCGGGTGCTCGGCTCCGACGACGCCAGCCCGCTGTTCCGGGCGGTCACCGGTGCCGGGCACCGGGTCGACGTGCTCGCCTCGCCGAACGCCCGGGACCTCCTCGCCGCGGCGCGGCAGGAGTCGGTGGTGTGGCTGGCCACCGACGAGGAGGCGACGACGCTCGCCACCGAGCTTGCCGAGCAGGTCGTGGCGCCACCCGAGGACGGCACCGAGCTTCCGGAGATCGAGGTCCTGCACGCCTCCTACGACCTGCCGGGGGCACGGCTGCTCGACCTGGTCACGGTGATGGACCGGCTGCGGACCGAGTGCCCCTGGGACCGGGAGCAGACCCACCGCAGCCTGGCCCGCTACCTGCTCGAGGAGGCCTACGAGACCCTCGAGGCCATCGACAACGGGGACCGGGAGCACCTGCGCGAGGAGCTCGGTGACCTGCTGCTGCAGGTGTACTTCCACTCCCGCATCGCCGAGGAGGACGCGGAGGAGCCGTTCAGCATCGACGACGTGGCCGGGGACATCGTCGACAAGCTGGTCCACCGGCATCCGCACGTCTTCGCCGGGCTCGACGTGGCCGGGGTGGACGAGGTGGAGGCCAACTGGGAGACGCTGAAGGCCAAGGAGAAGGCGCGGGCGTCGGTGCTGGAGGGGATCCCCGCCGCCCTGCCCGCCCTGGCGCTGGCGGAGAAGGTGCTCGGCCGGGCGGGACGGCTCGGCGTCACGCCGCCTCCGCCGGGTCCCGGAGCGGGGCTGGGGGAGCGGCTCCTGGCGCTCGTGGTCGAGGCCCGTGAGGCAGGCGCCGACGCCGAGCAGGAGCTGCGGGACGCGGTACGTCGCCTGGCCGACGGCGTGCGGGCAGCGGAGCGTGGCTGAACCGGGGGTCACGCTCCTCACAGATCTCGAGGACGAATCCACCCACATCGGACAGAGCGCGCATCTGTCCGTAGACCTAGAACGTGTTCCTTGGCATGATCGGTCGCTGCCTTCCCCAAGGACTCTGAAAGAGATCGGAGCAGTACATGACCATGGCCCTGCCTGCCGTCACCCAGGACGTGCTTCTGGAGCAGTTCGACGGTGTCGGTTCGAGCCTGCTGCACGCGGAGCTGAGCTACCACGCCTCTGACCCGTGGGCGGTGACGATGGTGTTCCACGTCCACGACCGTCAGGTGAGCTGGACGTTCGCCCGCGAGCTGCTGGTCACCGGGCTGGGGGAGCCCACGGGAGAGGGCGACATCCACGTGCGCCCCTCGCTGGACGAGGAGGGCCGGGCGGCCGTGCTCATCGAGCTGTGCACGCCGAGCGGTCTGGCCTACGTGCAGATCAGCGCGATCGAGCTCTACATGTTCGTCGATCGGATGCTCGCCGCCGTACCGCCGGGTACCGAGTCCGAGCACACCGACCTCGACAGCGCGCTCGCGGAGCTGCTCGACGTGGAGGCCTGAGGGTCGGCGCGGAGGCCTGACCACGGGAGCTCGCCACGGGTCCCCGACCACGGGGCGAGCCCTCCCCGGGGTGGACCCGGCACGCCGTTAGGCTGTGGCCGTCCAGGAAACCCCGACCTAGGAGCAGACCGTGGCGTCCATCGAGGCTGTCGGCGCGCGCGAGATTCTCGACTCGCGCGGAAACCCCACTGTTGAGGTCGAGGTGGCCCTCGACGACGGAACCATCAGCCGCGCGGCGGTGCCCTCCGGGGCGTCCACCGGCGCGTTCGAGGCCGTCGAGCTCCGGGACGGGGGCAAGCGCTACGCGGGCCAGGGTGTCGACAAGGCGGTGACCGCGGTCATCGACGAGATCGGCCCCGAGCTCCTCGGCTTCGAGGCCTCCGAGCAGCGGCTGGTCGACCAGCGACTGCTCGAGCTCGACGGGACCCCGAACAAGGCCAAGCTCGGCGCGAACGCGATCCTCGGCGTCTCCCTGGCCGTCGCCCGGGCGGCCGCGGACTCGGCGGACCTCCCGCTGTTCCGCTACGTCGGCGGCCCGAACGCGCACCTGCTGCCGGTCCCGATGATGAACATCCTCAACGGTGGTGCGCACGCCGACACCGGCGTGGACATCCAGGAGTTCATGATCGCGCCGATCGGCGCGCCGACGTTCCGTGAGGCGCTGCGTCAGGGCACCGAGGTCTACCACGCGCTCAAGGGCGTGCTGAAGGAGCGGGGCCTGGCCACCGGGCTCGGCGACGAGGGCGGCTTCGCCCCGGACCTGCCGTCGAACCGGGACGCGCTCGACCTGATCTCGGCGGCGGTCGAGAAGGCCGGGCTGAAGGTCGGCGACGACATCGTGTTCGCGCTCGACGTGGCGGCCACCGAGTTCTACGGCGACGGCGGCTACACCTTCGAGGGCGCCTCGAAGTCCGCCGAGCAGATGCTGGCGTACTACTCCGACCTGGTCGCGTCGTACCCCATCGTGTCGATCGAGGACCCGATGAACGAGGAGGACTGGGCCGGCTGGGGCGCGATGACCGCCTCGCTCGGTGACAAGGTCCAGATCGTCGGCGACGACCTGTTCGTGACCAACGTCGAGCGGCTGGCCCGCGGCATCGACGAGCACTCCGCGAACGCGCTGCTGGTCAAGGTCAACCAGATCGGCTCGCTCACCGAGACGCTCGACTCCGTCGACCTCGCGCACCGCAACGGCTTCCGCTGCATGATGAGCCACCGCTCCGGCGAGACCGAGGACACCACCATCGCCGACCTCGCGGTCGCCACCAACTGCGGCCAGATCAAGACCGGCGCCCCGGCCCGCTCCGAGCGCGTCGCGAAGTACAACCAGCTGCTGCGCATCGAGGAGGAGCTCGACGACGCCGCCCGCTACGCAGGCCGCGGGGCCTTCCCGCGCTACGGGCGCGGCTGAGGCCCGACCCGTGCCGAGCAGCCGTCCGTCGACGTCCCGGGGCAGGGGGCCCCGGGGCGCGACGAGTCGCCCGTCGGGGTCGCGCGCCGGAGCCCGTCC
>DATIBI010000183.1:0-7299 GCA_035457605.1 Nocardioidaceae bacterium | reverse complement strand
CGGGCGCCGAGGTCGTGCGGGATCGAGTCCAGACCGCACGCGTGCACGATCCGGGCGCCGGAGGCGACCGCGGCCGCGTGGTAGCGCACGTACATCAGGTCGGCGAACTCGGGCTCCCCGGTCAGGTCGACGTAGTCGGTGCCGGCCTCGGCGCAGGCGGCGACCAGCGGCTCGCCGTACTCCACGTAGGGGCCCACCGTCGTGATCACGACCCGGGCCGCCCGGGCGACCTGCTCCACCGAGCGCCGGTCGGTCACGTCGGCGTGCAGCAGCGGCAGCGTCGCCAGGTCGTCGTCGATGGCGGCCAGCCGGTCCCGCAGCGCCTCGAGCTTGGCCTGGTTCCGGCCGGCCAGGGCCCAGCGGCAGCCGGGCGGGGCGTTGCGGGCGAGGTACTCCGCGGTGAGGCCGCCGGTGAAGCCGGTGGCGCCGAACAGGACGAGGTCGAGCTCTCGGTCGGTGGGCATGGGGTCCTTTCCCGGGTGGCCGTTTCGCGTGCGCCCACTCTCGCGGGTGGAACCGGCCTGCCACAACGTGCGTCCCACCACCATGCGCCGACGTACCCTCGCCGCTCTCGGGGCGGGCGCCTCCGCGAGCATCGCGGCGGCGGCCACTGCCGGGCTCGTCGGCGGCACGCTCGGCGTCGTCGCCGCGCCGCCTCCCCCTGCTTCCGCGACCGGGCTCACCCCGTTCACCGGGTGCGCGCAGCTGCGGGACTGGTACGTCGAGGCGGCTCTCCCCCAGGTCACCGCCTGGGGCTGGGGATGGGGCTGGCCGATCGCCGCCAGCACCCCCGAAGAAGCCGGTGTCCTCAACGGCCGGTCGGCGGGTGACGCGGTCGGCAACGGCGACACCGGCACCAACCTGCAGGAGGCGGGGGTCGACGAGGCCGACGTGGCCAAGACCGACGGCCGGCTGGTGGCACACGTGCGCGGCGGTCACGTGGTGCTCACCGACACCGACGGCGGGGTCTCTCGCCGGCTGTCCCGGTTCCCGCTCCCCCGGCAGGTCGCCGAGGCAGAGCTGCTGCTCGTCGGCGACCGGCTGGTGGTGCTCGGCCGGGTGGGCGGTGGGGTGCGACCGGTCGGTGACGTCGAGGGCAGGATCCTGCCGCAGGCCGTGCGCGGAGCCGAGCGGACCCGACTGCTCGTCCTCGACGTCTCCGACCCGCGCGCGCCGACACCGGTGCAGGAGACCACCGTCGACGGGAGCCTGCTGTCGGCCCGCGAGCACGACGGGACGGTCCGGCTGGCGCTCTCCGGCGGGCTCCCGGACCTGCCGTTCGTGCATCCGGGCCCGCGGCGCGGCGAGCGCGCCGCCCTGGCCGAGAACAGGAAGATCGTCCGGGAGAGCACGATCGAGGACTGGCTGCCCCGGGTCGGTGCCCGGTCCCCCGCGCAGCCGCTGCTGGCGTGCACCGACGTGCACCACCCGCGCAGGCCCGCCGGCTTCGGCACGATCAGCGTGGTCACCCTCCCCGCCGCCGACCCCGCGGCCCGGTCCGCGACGGCGGTCACCGCGGCGGGCGACCTCGTCTACTCCTCCGCGGACCGTCTCTACGTGGCCACCGCTGCCGGCGGCTGGGCCGGCGAACCGGTGCCGCTGGTCACCGACCGCCGGCAGCGGGTCATCCCTCCGTCACCGCGCACCGAGGTGCACGCCTTCGCCCTGGACGGGACCGGCACCGAGTACGTCGCCTCCGGTGTCGTCCCGGGCCGGATCCGGGACCGGTGGTCGTTCTCCGAGCACGACGGGCACCTCCGGGTGGCCACCTCCCTGGGCCGGGACTCGTGGACCCCGCGCGAGAACGCGATCGTCGTGCTCGCCGAACGGGACGGCCGGCTGGTGGTCACCGGCCGTGTCGACGGGATGGGCCGGCGCGAGCAGATCCGTTCGGTGCGCTGGTTCGACGACCTGGCGGTGCTGGTCACCTTCCGGCAGGTCGACCCGTTGTACACCGTCGACCTGGCCGACCCGACCTCTCCCCGGCTGGTGGGGCAGCTGAAGATCCCCGGCTTCTCCTCCTACCTGCACCCGCTCGGCGCGGACCTGCTGCTCGGGCTGGGCCAGGACGCCGACCGTCGCGGCTCCACCCGGGGTGCGCAGGCGGCCGTGTTCGACCTCTCCGACCTGTCCTCCCCCGAGCGCGTCGACACCGTCGGCATGGGCCGCTCCACCGACTTCGCGGCAGCCTGGGACGCGCGCGCCTTCACCTTCCTGCCCGAGGCGCGCGCGGCCCTGGCCCCTCTGCACGACCACCGCTCCGGACAGGTGCGGGTCGCGGTGCTGCGGATCGGGGAGGACGGCACGGTCACGGCACGGACGCCGAAGACGGTGCCGGGCTGGAACGCCTGGCACGTGCGCGCCCTGCCGCTGGACTCCGGCCGGGTCGCCGTGGTGACCGACCGGGGTGTCACGGTCCTTCCGGTGTGAGCAGCGGGACGTTCACCCCGCGACCCCGCAGGTGGAGGTACAGCTCGGTCCCGCCCCCCTCGTCGAACCGTCGCGCCGTCACCACGAAGCCGTCCCCGCGTGCCCATCGCGCGGGACCGATCCGCTCCCAGCCGGCGGGGGCGACGGCCTCGTCGACGTACCCCATCGGGTCCTGCACCGAGCCGGGCGCCGCCACCTCGACCAGGCACCCGGTCGGCGAGCTGTTCGCGAGCCGGTCGTTGCCGGGGATGATCCGGCCGACCTCGCGGGCGAAGCCGACCGTCGTCCGGTCCGCTCCGTCGAGGCAGGACAGGGCGTTCGCCAGCCGCGCCCGCTGGTTCGCCTCCGCGCCCACGTGCCCACCGAGGCCGCTCGCGACCACGGTCACCGCGACCGTCGCCGGCACGGCCCACCAGGCGAGGCGCTTGCGGACGCCGGTGACCGCGAACAGGACCAGCGCCAGCACCGCCACGACGGCGGCGAACACCAGTGCGGCCGGGATCAGGGTGTCGCCCCAGCCCATTACCCCGGGCCCGTACTCCTGCGTCAGCCCGGCGACGGCCGCGTAGCTGAACAGCCCCACCCCGAGCAGCGCTGCCCCCACGAGCCCGAAGGCTGCCTTCTTCCTGGTCTCCATGTGCTCAGGGTCCCGCGCGGGCCGTGCAGCCGCACAGGGTCGTGCTACTCAGCCGCCGCTGAGTAGCACCCAGCCGTCGGTGCCCCGTCGTAGGCTCGGAGCATGTGCCGCAACATCCGCCAGCTCCACAACTTCGAGCCGCCCGCGACCCGCGACGAGGTGCAGGCAGCGGCCGTGCAGTACGTCCGCAAGGTCAGCGGCAGCAGCCGCCCCTCGCAGGCCAACCAGGCTGCGTTCGACGCGGCCGTCCGCGAGGTCGCCGACGCCACCCAGCGTCTGCTCGACCAGCTGACCACGACGGCCCCGCCGAAGAACCGCGACGTGGAGGCGGCCAAGGCTCGCGCTCGTGCGGAGGCTCGGTACGCGTGACCGGTGGCCGCACCCGGGTGGACGACGCGTTCGCCGCGGTGCGGCGGGCGGACTTCCTTCCACCCAAGCAGCGTGCGTTCGCCGGCGAGGACCGTGCGCTGCTGATCGGCTACGGCCAGACCAACAGCCAGCCGAGCACGGTCCGCGCGATGCTCGAGCTGCTCGACGTCCACCCCGGTGACCGGGTGCTCGACGTCGGGTCGGGCTCGGGCTGGACCACCGCGCTGCTGGCCGCACTGGTCGGCACCGAGGGGTCGGTCCTCGGCGTGGAGCGCGTCCCCGAGCTGGTCGCGGCCGGTCGGGCGGCACTGGCCGGCTACGACCTGCCGTGGGCCGAGATCCGGCAGGCCTCACCCGACGAGCTCGGTGTGCCCGCGGAGGCGCCGTTCGACCGGATCCTGGTCTCGGCCGAGGCGACCCGGCTGCCCGGGGCGCTGGTCGAGCAGCTGGCCGTGGGCGGGGTGATGGTGGTGCCGGTCGCGGGTGTGATGACCGAGGTACGACGGACCGACACCGGCCCGGCCGTCGTACCGCACGGGGCCTACACGTTCGTGCCGCTGGTGGAGCCCTCAGGCTAGGTGTTCTGGCTAGGCCATCGAGCCCGCGACGTACTCACGCCGCGCCGGCGCGGTGACGTGCGTGGCGATGCCGGTGAACCCGGCGGCGAGCAGGAGCAGCCCGATCGCGGCGAGCACCTTCCCCGCGTCGTCGAAGGCCTGGAGCACGACCTGCATGCCCAGGAAGGCCAGGAGCAGCATTGGCACCCACACCGGGGTCAACCTCGCGCGGAACAGCCCGAGCGCGATGAGCAGCACGCCGACCAGGAAGCCGTAGACCCACACGGCCAGCGAGACCTGCAGGCCGAGGTTCGTCAGGGAGTCGCCGACGAACTCGACCAGCACGTCGTTGTCCGGCCGCGTGGCGGCCTCGATCGCCAGCGCCCGGAACATCAGCATCAACGCCGACAGTCCGGCCACGCCGAGGCAGCCGACCGAGAACACCATCACGCCCAGCACGCCCAGCGCCCGGCCGCGGCCGGTGAACATGGTGAGCACGCTGGGCATGCCCAGGATCATCGCCGCCGACGCCGCGAAGTACAGCAGGCTCATCGCCAGCCAGCGGCCGTCGGAGTCCGCGGCGACCACCAGCTGCGCCGTGGGCGACTGGTCGCTGCCCGCAGGGTTCAGCATCTGGGCGAGCACGAGGGCCATCACGCCCGTCACGAGGGCACCGGCGGAGAACGGAACCCATTCGGAGCGCATGGGCCCAAGGGTATGCCCAGGCGGGCCCGCCGTACCGTCAGTTGGTGAAGTCCACGACCGACTCCGCGTCCGGATCGTCCCACTCGTCCACGAGCGGGATGAGGTCGGCCACGGAGTCGACCACCCGCGTCGGCCGGTAGGGGAACCGCTCGACCTCCTCGGGCCGGGTGGACCCGGTGAGCACCAGCATCGTGCGCAGGCCCGCCTCGAGCCCGGAGACGATGTCGGTGTCCATCCGGTCACCCACCATGATCGTGGTCTCGGAGTGCGCGTCGATGCGGTTCAGCGCCGACCGCATCATCAGCGGGTTCGGCTTGCCGACGAAGTACGGCTCGACCCGGGTGGCCCGGGTGATCAGCGCCGCCACCGAGCCGGTCGCGGGGATCGGCCCGTGCGGTGACGGGCCGCTCGGGTCGGGGTTGGTGGCGATGAACCGGGCGCCCTTCTCGATCAGCCGGATGGCGGTGGTGATCGCTTCGAAGGAGTAGGTCCGCGTCTCGCCGAGCACGACGTACTCCGGGTCGCGGTCGGTGAGCACGTAGCCGATCTCGTGCATCGCGGTGGTCAGCCCGGCCTCGCCGATCACGTAGGCGGTGCCGCCGGGCCGCTGGTCGTCGAGGAACTGCGCAGTGGCCAGCGCCGAGGTCCAGATCGAGGTCTCCGGCACGTCGATCCCCGACCGGGACAGCCGGGCCTTGAGGTCGCGCGGGGTGAAGATCGAGTTGTTGGTCAGCAGCAGGAACGGCCGCCCCCGCTCACTGAGCCTCTTGACGAACTCGGCTGCGCCGGGGATTGCCTCCTCCTCGTGCACGAGCACGCCGTCCATGTCGGAGAGCCAGGTGCGCACCGGCTTCGCTGCTGCGGTCATGGGCCCCATCGTGGCACGTACGCTGGATCGCGTGGAGGTGGAAGCAGCCCGGGCGCGCCCGACGCACGACACGGCCGCGGCGCTCGACCTGCTGCGCACCCGCACCTTCACCGTCCTCACCGGCGCCGGGCTGAGCACCGACTCCGGAATCCCCGACTACCGCGGTCCCGGCTCGCCCAAGCGGCTGCCCATGACCTACCAGGAGTTCGTCTCCGGGCACGCCGCGCAGCAGCGGTACTGGGCGCGCTCGCACCTGGGCTGGACGCGGATGCACCGGGCGCTGCCCAACGCCGGCCACCACGCCCTGGCCCGGGTCGAGCAGCAGGGGATGACCCGGCTGCTGATCACCCAGAACGTCGACGGGCTGCACGAGGCGGCCGGCAGCAGTCGCCTGTGCGCGCTGCACGGGCGGATCGCCGACGTGGTCTGCCTGACGTGTCGCACCCGCAGCAGCCGCCGGGCGCTGCACGAGCGGATGACCCGGTCGAACCCCGGTTTCGCGGAGACCCACGCCGACGCCGTCGCCCGTCCCGACGGGGACGTGGAGCTGACCGACACCGAGTCGTTCGTCGTGCCCAACTGCCTGACCTGCGGCGGCGTGCTCAAGCCCGACGTGGTGTTCTTCGGCGAGAACGTGCCCAAGGACCGGGTGCAGCGCTGCTACGACGCGGTGGAGTCCTCGGAGGCACTGCTGGTGGCGGGCTCGTCGCTGGCGGTGATGTCGGGGCTGCGGTTCGTACGACGGGCCGCGGCGCTGGGCCTGCCGGTGGTGATCGTGAACCGGGGACCGACCCGCGGCGACGAGCTGGCGACCCACCGGCTCGACATGGGCACCTCCGACTTCCTGCCGCTGCTGACCTCGTGACCGTTCAGGACACGTCGCGGCTGACCTCGTGACCGTTCAGGACACGTCGCGGCGCACCGAGAGGACCACGCCGAGCACCGCGAGCACCAACCCGTAGCCGAGCAGCACCAGCCCGCCTGCCCACCAGGCCAGCAGCTCCACCATCGTCTCGCCCGGCTCCATCAGCGCCGAGGAGGCGTTGGTCGGCAGCCACTTGACGATCACGTCGAGGTCGAGCGCCGCGAGGGCGAGGGTGACCAGCGGCTCGATCAGGAAGGTGATCAGGATCGCCAGCAGGATCGCCACGATCTGGTTGCGGATCAGCGTGCCGATGCCGACCCCGACCACGGTCCAGATCGCCACCGCGACCACGGCCAGCCCGATCGTCGGCCAGAGCCGGGTGGCGTCGAAGCCGAGGTCGTAGCCGCGGACCGCGATCACGATCGCCCCGACCACCAGCGCGGACACCGCGGCGACCAGCCCGAAGAACAGGCCCATCACCACGTGGGCCAGCAGCTTGGCCGTGACCACGCGGCTGCGACGCGGCGAGACCAGGAAGGTCGGCGTGATCGTCTGGTACCGGTACTCCCCGGTCATCCCGGTGATCCCGAGGATCAGCGCGAAGATGTACATGCCGCTGAACGTGGAGAGTCCGTAGACCGACCGGATCGCCTCGTCGGTGTCGAGCCCCGGGCTGGCGGGCTGGCCGGCGCCGGGCTCGACGCCGGCGAACCCGGCGGTCACCCCGGCGGTGATCAGGGTGAACACCACGCCGCCGAGCAGCAGCCCCCACCACAGCCGGGTCGAGCTGATCTTCTTGAACTCCGACCTCACCAGCCAGGTCATCGGCGTGCCGGTCATGCGCTGTGCCCCTCCTCGGTCAGCTCCA
>DATIBI010000182.1:0-20558 GCA_035457605.1 Nocardioidaceae bacterium | reverse complement strand
CACCGTGGAGGCCGCGCTCGTGCCCGGCGCGCGGCCCGGAGGGGGCGTCCAGCTTCCAGCCGACGAGGTCGTCTTCGTCGCCTCGGCGCCACTGCGGGTGACCAAGCTGCTGGTCGGCCTGGGAGACTCACCGAAGGGTGCGCTGGCTACGGTGACGGACTCCGACGTCGTCGTTGACGGGTTCGTGCCGGTCGAGCAGGCCGGACTGCTGCGCACGGGCGCGGAGGTGGTCATCGACGAGCCCGCTCTCGGCATTGACACCGTCGGGCGGGTGGCGAAGGTCGCCTCGCGGCCCGGCACCGGCGGCGCCGACGGCTTCCACGTCTTCTTCGAGGTCTCCGTCGCCCGGCCACCGTCGGCGCTCGTCGGAGCCTCGGTCCGCCTCACGGTGCCGATCCGGTCGACCGGACGCGCACAGCTGACGGTGCCGGTGAGCGCGGTCTCGCTCGGTGCCGACGGGGGGTCACGGGTACAGCGGTCGGTCGGCGGTGAGCTGGGCTTCGTCCCCGTCCGCACCGGCCTGTCGGCCGACGGCTACGTGAGCGTCGTCCCGACCGCGGGCACCCTGGCCGCCGGCGACATGGTGGTGGTCGGCTTCGAGCCCAGGGCGGAAGGCTGATCGATGGCACCCCTCGTGAAGCTGGCCGACGTCAGCAGGAGCTACGGTCTGGACGCACCGATCCGGGCCCTACGAGGTGTCGACCTCGAGGTCGACCCCGGCGAGCTGGTCGCAGTCGTCGGCGCCTCCGGTTCGGGAAAGACGACCCTGCTGAACATCATCGGCTGCCTGGACCGGCCGACCACCGGGTCCTACTGGTTTGACGGAGTGGACACCCAGACCCTGGGCGACCGGTCTCGTGCCGGCCTCCGCAGCAGACAACTGGGCTTCGTGTTCCAGTCCTTCCACCTGCTGAGCTATCGCAGCGTGCTCGAGAACGTGCTGCTCGCCGAGGTGTACGGGCGGCGTTCCTGGTCCGCCCGGGTCGACCGCGCCCGGGAGGCGTTGGCGGCCGTCGGGATGGAGGGCCGCGCCGATGCCTTGCCCTCGCAGCTGTCCGGCGGTCAGCGGCAGCGGGTGGCGATCGCCCGTGCGGTGGCGAACCAGCCCCGGATGCTGCTGTGTGACGAGCCGACCGGGAACCTCGACTCGGTCACCACCGGAGGAATCCTCGAGCTGCTCACCCGGCTGCACAGCGCCGGGCTGACGATCATCGTCATCACCCACGACCCCGGTGTAGCGGCGTGGACGCAGCGGCAGGTGAGGCTCGTCGACGGCCAGATACGGAGTCAGCAATGACGACGGCAGAGATCGACCGGACCGTGACGGGAGAGGTCCCCAGGCCCTCGCGGATGTGGGGGCGCGACCTGCTCCTGGAGTCGTTCGCGGGAATGTTCGCACGTCCGGGACGCATGATGCTCACCATCCTCGGGACGAGCATCGGGCTCGCCGCGCTCGTGGCCACCCTCGGGCTGTCCCGCACCGCCGCGAACCAGATCATCGGACGGTTCGACGAGCTCGCCGCCACCGAGATCACCGTGTCCTCGTTGCCTGCCGCTGAAGGCCGTCCGGCGAACGACCTTCCGTGGGATGCCGCGGCCCGGGTGGGACGTCTCAACGGGGTCGTCGCGGTGGGCACCTTGAGCAACGTGGACGTCGACGAGGCACTCGTCAGCGGGCGGCCGCTGGTGGACCCCGGGCGTCGATCGGCGTTCAAGGTTCCCGTCGAGGCCGCCTCGCCGGGACTGTTCGCCGCCATCAGAGCCACGCTGCGCGAGGGTCGGCTCCCTGACTCAGGACACTCCGTGCGGGCAGACCGGGTGGCGGTCCTCGGGCCGAACGCAGCCCGGCTGCTGGAGGTCGGGCGGGTCTCGGGCCTTCCCGCGGTCAGCATCGGCGACGAGGCATTCCTCGTCGTGGGGGTCCTGCAGAGCGTCGAGCGCAAGCACGACCTGTTGAGCTCCGTGATCATTCCCGAGGGGACTGCCCGGGACCTCTACCATCTTGCGGCGCCTGAGTCGGTTGTGGTCGAGACCAGGGTGGGTGCCGCCGGCCTGCTTGCCCAGCAGGTGCCGCTGGCCCTGCGCCCGGACCAGCCTCTTGGGCTTCAGGTGAAGTCGCCGGAGCAGCCGCAGCAGCTCCGGTCGGGGATCCGCAGCGACCTCGACATGCTCTTCCTCATGTTGGGAGGGGTGTCCCTGCTCGTCGGTGCCATCGGGATCGCCAACGTGACCCTCGTGTCGGTGATGGAGCGTGTCGGTGAGATTGGGCTGCGCCGGGCACTCGGCGCCGCGCGTCATCACATCGCCACGCAGTTCCTGCTCGAAAGTGCCACGATGGGGGTCGTGGGAGGCGTGCTGGGTGCGTGCACAGGGATGCTGGTCGTGGTGGGCGTGGCAGCCCACCAGACCTGGACGCCGGTCATCGACCCCATGGTGCCGCTGCTCTCGCCCGTCGTGGGCGGGCTCACCGGGCTGGTCGCGGGTCTCTATCCCGCGCTCCGTGCTGCCCGGTTGGAGCCGGTCGAGGCGTTGCGGGCGGGCACATGAAGGTCCTCCTCGTCGAAGACGACAAGAAGATCGCGGCCGCGGTGAAGCGGGGCCTGGAGGCGCAGGGCTTCGACGTGGAGATCTCCTTGGACGGTGAGGACGGCCTCTGGAAGGCAACGGAGTACCACTACGACCTGATCATCCTCGACCTGATGCTGCCCGGCGCGGACGGCTACCAGATCTGCCGGACGTTACGGGAGCAGGGGAACTGGACTCCCATCCTGGTGCTCACCGCCAGAGACGGTGTCTTCGACCAGACCGAGGCGTTGGACACCGGCGCCGACGACTACCTGACGAAGCCGTTCTCCTTCCCGGTGCTGGTCTCGCACGTGCGGGCGCTGCTCCGCCGGACGACTGCCGGAGTGCCGGTTCCGATCGAGGTGGGAGACCTGCGCCTGGACTCTGCCCGACACCGGTGCTGGCGGGGCGAGGTGGAGATCGCGCTGACCGCTCGTGAGTTCGCGGTCCTCGAGTACCTGATGCGCAGGGTCGACCTGGTCAACCCCAAGTTCGAGATCCTCGACGGCGTGTGGGACTACGACTTCGAGGGCGACCCGAACATCGTCGAGGTGTACGTCCGGCGACTGCGTCGCAAGATCGATGAGCCGTTCGGACGGCACGACCTGGAGACCGTACGCGGTGTCGGTTACCGGCTGGTGAACACCGGGGCGGTCAGCGAGCGTCTGGGATGAGACGGCTCAGCACGGTTCGCTCGAAGGTCACCCTGCTCGCCACCGTGCTCGTCGTCGTGATGCTCGCGGTCAGCGCCGTCGCTCTTGTGACCACACAGCGCGGCGTCCTCACCCACGGGATCGACGAGTCGCTGGCCCAGCGTGCCGACAACATCGAGCCGTCGATCGTGGCGGGGACCTTCGGCGCCCGACTGCCCAACGAAGGCGACCCGGAAGATGCCTTCCTCCAGGTCCTCGCACCGGACGGGAGTGTCCTGGCAGCAAGCGAGAACGCCGCCGGGCTGCCGGCGGTCATCGACCCGGTGAGACCAGGAGAGGACCAGGTGACGCGCACGGTCACCGACATCCCCATCAGCAACCACGAGTTCCGCGTCCTCGCGCGTCCGCTGCGTGGGTCCGGTGAACAGGGCACCCTGGTCGTGGCCAAGAACCTGGACGACGTGAACGAGAGCGCAGAGACACTCACGCGTTCCCTGGCGCTCGCGATCCCGGTGGTCACGGTCCTGCTCGCC
Organism: Nocardioidaceae bacterium; assembly: GCA_035457605.1. GTDB lineage: Bacteria > Actinomycetota > Actinomycetes > Propionibacteriales > Nocardioidaceae > Nocardioides_C. The sequence goes on along the minus strand of DATIBI010000182.1, from coordinate 16,807 downwards.
TCACTGCTGTGGTGGCTGACCGGACGAGTGCTGCGCCCGGTGGAGGCCATGCGCGCGGAGGTGGCGAGCATAGAAGGGCACGAGCTGCACCGACGGGTGCCGGCAGGGGAGGCCGACGACGAGATCTCGCGACTCGCACGGACGATGAACGCCATGCTGGACCGCGTGGAGCACGCCACGGAGCGGCAGCGCAGTTTCGTCGCCGATGCCTCGCACGAGCTGCGCAGCCCCCTGACCCGACTCCGGTCGAGCCTGGAGGTGGCGCAGACGCAGCCGGAGGCCACCAGCACCGACGAGCTCGTCCGCGGCCTCCTCGCTGACACCACGGACCTGCAGACGCTCGTCGACGACCTGCTGTTCCTGGCGCGATCCGAATCCGGAGCGTTCACCCTTTCTCCGAAGCCTGTCGACCTCGACGACATCGTCCTGGAGGAGGCGGGTGCGCTGCGCGATCGAGGTCGCGTGGGTGTCGACGTGGCCGGGGTCTCGGCGGCCCGCACGCGCGGAGATGCTCACCAGCTCGCCAGGGCGGTACGGAACCTGGCCAGCAACGCCGAGCGTCACGCGGCCAGTCGCGTTGTCTTCTCGCTGCGTGAGGTCGGCGACCGGTGCGAGCTGGTCATCGCCGACGACGGTCCCGGGATCGCGCCGGAGCACCGGGACCTCGTCTTCGAACGCTTCACCCGGCTGGACGAGGCGCGTTCCCGGGACGCGGGTGGGGCCGGTCTCGGGCTGGCGATCGTGCGCGACATCGTCGACAGACACGGCGGCACCGTCACGATCGGCTCGGCCGTCCCGACCGGCGCGCGGTTCGTCGTGGACCTACCCCGCGTGGAGTGACGAGTCGCCGGCTCAGTCAGGCGTGACCTCAGAGCGGGGTGTTCGTCCCCAGACGTCTGCGCTGAGCTCGTAGGCTCTCTCCTCGAGCGCCAGCACGTCCTCGCGCACCTCGTCCATCTCCGATGCCGAGAGCGTGCGGGAGTCCACCAGCTCCAGCACCTCCTTGGAGTCGTCGTTGGAGCCACGCCACCCGACTCGGACCACCCCTACCCCGGGTGCGTAGTACTTGTCCTGGTAGGCATCAGGAATGGTGCGCTCGAACTCCTCGATGATCACCACGTCGCTGTAGCAGTCCTCGGGGACGCAGGTTCTCTGGCCGGTCTTGTAGACCCGGCCGCGGTCGATCCAGTTGAGCGGCTTCGGGGCGAATCCTTGGGCAAAGTCGGGTGTGCCGCGCGAAGGTGCGGCGGGGATGGTGATTCCCGCTCGGGCGCCAGCGATCGCGTGTACCCAGGCCGGCGTGGCGACCATCTCACCCTCCTCCCACTCCTCCGGGTACTGGCCGAGGTGCCAGACGTTGCCGTGCTTGTCCTGAGCGAACAACGCGAGCTCGGTCTCGACCAGCTCGCCGTCGGTGTAGTCCCGCTCCCAGATCACCCTGGTCCGGACCCCGTCGATGACCTTGGTCAGGTCGGTCACGATCACCGACACGCCGTGGTGCAGCCGCTCGCCGTCCTCGAGGGACGAGCCCCGGTAGTCGTGGCGCATGCCCGGTTCCAGCGGGTACCAGCGGTGGTCGACCGTCGTCGGGTCCTCGAACAGGGCGGGGGTGAAGTCCTCGTCGGAGACCCAGGCCGGCGTGTCCGGGTTCGACTTCGTGGCCTCCGGTCGACCTGAGTCCTCCGCTGACGACCCCCCCGAGCAGGCGGAGCCGAGGATCAGAACCGCGGCAGCTGTCGACCGCGTCAGAATCTGCTTCATGGCAACCTCCGGCCTGTGTTCATCGGTGTCGGCGCCTGCGGACCAGCGTGGCGCCGAGCAGCGTCAGCACGCCCGCGGGCATGAAGAGCACCAAGGGCAGCACCTGTCCGGACTCGACGACCCGCTGCCCGCCGACGGTGAGCCGCAGGGGCCCGCTCGAGACGACCTGGTCGTCGGTCGTGCTGGTCACCGACACGAACAGGATCAGCGGGCCGCTGGTGACCGCTTGGACGTCCCAGGTCAGCTGGGCTGAGTCCCCTGGGGCGAGCTCCTCGAGGTACTGCGTACGGGTCGGCGACCAGTCCTCGGGGTCGACGTAGACGTCCTCGTCGGTGGTGAGGATGTTCAGGTGAGCGATCAAGTCGCCTCGCGAACGTTCACCGGTGTTGGTCACTGTCGACACGAAGCTGAGCTTCTCCCCGGGCCCGGCTTCGTAGGTGTCCTGGTCCAGTTCCACCGTCACGCCTGGCCCGGCCACCTGCTCGGCGCCGCCGGCAGGGGGGCCGAGCGGCAGGGCGAGTGCAAGGGCTGCCGCGATGGCCAGCCATGTCCTCACCCTCAGCGCGCTCATCGCGACCCCCGGGGCAGCAGTGACAGTCGACCGGACAGGGCCAGTGCCAGCCCGGGGACCAGCACCGCAGTCAGCAGGGGTACGACGAGGAGCCCGAGGTCCTGGCCGAGCGAGTGGGCGTTGATGACCAGCCGGTCCAGGTAGGTCAGCGCGGAGGTGAACGGGTCCAGCCTCAGCAGGGCCTCACCCGCCCAGCCGCGCGACGCCTCCGCGGGCAGCTGGTGCGGTGCGTAGAGCGCCAGCAGCACGAAGAAGCTCAGGGCAAGGCTCATGCCGTTCGACTGGCAGAACATCGACGCCAGGAGACCCACGCCAGTGAGCGTGAGAGCAAGCAGGGTGCCCGCGAGGAACAGGCCGACCGCGGCGTCACCGAAGGTGCCGACGTCACGACCGATCCACCACACGTAGGGCAGCGCCACGATGAAGGCGACGAACCACAGCGACATGGCCGAGGCGCCCTTCCCGATCAGCAACGAACGGCGCGGGGCAGGGGTGAGCAGCAGACTCTCCAGGGTGCCGCGCTCCCGCTCCCCGCTGATCGAGTCCGCCGCCTGGAGCACGACGAGCAGCCCACCTACCGCGACGGCGATCTGGACGGTGAGGTTGACCGCCTCGCGCTGCTCAAGGAAGTTCAGCTCCTGGTTGACGGCGATCAGGTAGGTGTTGAGGCTCAGCAGGCTCGTGTACGCGAGCAGGACGGCCAGACCGCGCCCGGACAGCCACAGGTCACGCAGCTCCTGCTCGGCCATGACCCTGCCCATGGAGGTCCGCTCGACCCGGCCCTGATGCAGCACGGCGGTGTGCTCACCCATCTCTGCCTCCGTGAGTGACGGTCAGGAAGGCGTCGCTCAGCCGTCCGCCCTCCAGGGAGAACCCCAGCACCGGCACCCCGGCGTCGAGCAGGCAGCGCAGCGCGACAGCCGACGACTCCTCAGGGGCGGCGTCCCCGGGTAGCTGCAGGTGCAGCTCCCCGCGATGACCGTTGGTGCCTGGCGCGGCGGGCACGTGTCGGGCGGTGAGCGCCTCCAGGGCACGAGGACGGAGCCTCGGCGGCACGGTGACCACGCCCTTGCGAGGTGCGGCCGCTCGACGTACCACCTCAGCCATCGTCCCGTCCGCGACCACCGCGCCTCGGTTCAAGATGACCACGCGGTCACAGATCTGCTCGACCTCGTCCAGTACGTGGGTGCTCAGCACGACCGTGACACCGTGCTCGCGGGCGATGCCGCTGACCAGGTCGAGCACCTGGCGCTGGCCGAGCGGGTCGAGACCGAGCGTGGGCTCGTCCAGGAACACCACCTGCGGGTCGTTGACCAGGGCCCGGGCGATCCCGAGCCGCTGCCGCATTCCCCGGCTGAGCCCGCCGATCAGTGATCCTCCCCGCTCGTCGAGACCCACCTCGCCGAGCAGCCGTCCTGCTGTCTGGTGGGCGGTTTCGCGGGATCGGCCGAACAGTCGCGCGTGGAACACCAGCCACTCCTCGCACGTCTGGTGGCGCGGGTACCCGGCGCTTTCGGGAAGAACACCGGTCGCCCGGCGGATGCGTTCAGGGTCGTGTCGGGAGGCGCCGGCCACGGAGAAGTCGCCGGAGTCCGGGCGAAGCACCGTGGACAGGATCCGGATCAGGGTCGTCTTGCCCGCTCCGTTGGGCCCGAGCAGCCCGAGCACGAGCCCCGGCGGGACATCGAGGTCGACACCGATCAGAGCAGCGCGTCCGCCGTACGACTTCGTCAGCCCGCGTGCCTCGATCGCACCCATGTCTCCGAGCGTAGGGACGGGTTCCTGAACGTCTGCTGAATGTCCGCGAGGGCCTGGCCCGTGAGCCGAAGGTGTCAAAGCCCCCGCGCCGGGGTAGGAGTGCCCGGGGGGATGCCTGAGACGGGTGGAGCGTGACGCCCGTGAGGTCTACCGAACCGACGAGAAGGTGACGCCAGCACCGTGTGGGAGTTCATCGACGAACGCAAGATGCAGATCGCGTTCAACGCCTACCAGCACGTGAGCCTGGTCGTGCAGGCGGTGCTCGTCGCGGCCGTGGTCGCGGTCGCGGTCGCGGTGCTCGTGACCCGGGTCCGCGCCCTCGCGCCGGTGGCGAACGCGATCAGCGCCATCGGCCTGACCATCCCGTCCTTCGCCCTGCTGGGCCTGCTGATCCCGCTGGTCGGGATCGGCGTCGTCCCGTCGTTCCTCGCGGTCGCGTTCTACGCCGCGCTGCCGATCCTGCGCAACGCCGTCGTCGGGCTGCAGGGGGTCGACACCACCCTGCTGGAGTCCGCCCGGGGACTGGGCATGGGCGGCGTCACCACCCTGCTCCGGGTCCGGCTGCCGCTGGCCTGGCCGGTCATCCTCGCGGGTGTGCGGGTCTCCACCCAGATGTCGATGGGGATCGCCGCCATCGCCGCCTACGTCCTCGGTCCCGGACTGGGGCCCTACATCTTCACCGGCCTCGCCCAGGTAGGCGGTGCCAACGCGCTGAACTCCGCGCTCGTCGGCACCGTCGGCATCGTGCTCCTGGCGCTCGTCCTCGACGCGCTGCTGCTCCTGCTCGGCCGTCTCACCACCTCGAAGGGGATCCGTGTCTGACATGACCACCACCCAGAACGCCGCCGCCTCCGGGACCGAGCAGGTCAGCGGCGTCGACCTCGAGCTGGTCGACGTCACCAAGCGCTACCCGGGTCAGAAGACCGCCGCCGTCGACGGGCTCACGCTGCACATCCCGGCCGGCGAGATCGTGATGTTCGTCGGCCCGTCCGGGTGCGGCAAGACCACGTCGCTGAAGATGATCAACCGGCTGATCGAGCCCACCTCGGGCACGATCACCATCGGTGGCGAGGACGTCCGTGGCCGCGACGTGGACCAGCTGCGCCGGCACGTCGGGTACGTGATCCAGGGCGGAAGCCTGTTCCCGCACATGACGGTGGCCGACAACATCGCGATCGTCCCGCGGCTGCTGAAGTGGGACAAGGCGCGCACCTCCGCGCGGGTGGACGAGCTGCTCGACCTGGTGAACCTCGACCCGGCCAAGTACCGCGACCGGTACCCGCGCGAGCTCTCCGGCGGCCAGCAGCAGCGGGTCGGGGTGGCGCGCGGGCTCGCCGCCGACCCGCCGGTGATCTTGATGGACGAGCCGTTCGGCGCCGTCGACCCGATCACCCGGCAGCGGCTGCAGGACGAGCTGCTCAGCATCCAGGAGGAGCTGCGCAAGACGATCGTCTGCGTCACCCACGACATCGACGAGGCGGTCAAGCTCGGCGACCGGATCCTGATCCTGCAGGAGGGCGCCAAGATCGCGCAGTACGACACCCCCGACGCGATCCTCGCCGCCCCCGCGAACGAGTTCGTCGAGGACTTCGTGGGCGCCGGCTCCTCGCTCAAGCAGCTGACGCTCACCCGGGTGAGCAGCGTGGAGCTGCAGGACCGCACCACCGCGCAGGTGGGGGAGCGCAGCGCCGACGTCGTCGCCCGGGCCCGGTCCAACGGCGACGAGGCCGTCATCGTGCTCGACGAGCGGCGCCGACCCCGGGCGTGGGTGTGGCTGCGGGAGGTCGAGCGCAGCGACACCGTGAGCCCGCGCGACCACGAGCTGAACACCATCGACCGCCGGGCCACCCTGAACGACGCGCTCGACACGATGCTCACCTCCAGCCACGGGGCCGCCGTGGTCACCGGCCGGCGGGGAGAGTACGTCGGCGTCGTCGACTTCGACACCGTCACCGGGCACATGCGCGCCGCGACGGAGCATCACGCCGAGGTGGGTGAGCAGCAGTGAGTGACACCGCCGTCGAGCAGCGTCCGTCCGAGACCGGACCCGACGAGCCCACCGACGCGACCACGCGGTCCCGCCGCAGGGTGCATGCGGGGCTGTCCCGCGAGACGGTGATCCTGCTCGTGGTCCTGCCCACGATCGTCGTGCTCACCTTCGCCGGCTGGGCCTGGTGGCGCGCGACCGCCGACCTCGACTCGATCGAGGCCCGCCAGCTCGAGTGGGCGTTGGTCGTCGACCTGATCTGGCAGCACCTGAAGCTGACCCTGGTGTCGACGTTCTTGGTCATCGCCATCGCGGTGCCGCTCGGGATCCTGCTGACCCGTCCGGCGCTGCGTCGCGCGGCCCCGATCGCGGTCGCGGTCGCGAACGCCGGGCAGGCCGCGCCGGCGATCGGCCTGATCGTCCTGCTCGCGATCTGGCTGGACTTCACCTTCGCGACCGCGGTGATCGCGTTGACGCTCTACGCGATCCTCCCGGTCCTTCGGAACACCATCACCGGGATCCAGGGCATCGACCCCTCCCTGATCGAGGCCGGTCGCGGGATCGGGATGTCCGGGGCGGGCGTGCTGTTCCGTGTCGAGCTGCCGCTGGCGGTGCCGGTGATCATGACCGGTGTCCGGACCGCGCTGGTGCTGCTGGTCGGCACCGCGACGCTGGCGACCTTCATCAACGCCGGCGGTCTCGGGTCGCTCATCGTCACCGGCATCACCCTCTTCCGCTACCCCGTCCTGGTGAGCGGCGCGCTGCTGGTCGCGCTGCTCGCCCTGCTCGTCGACTGGGCCGGCCGGGTGCTCGAGCTCCTGGTCCGGCCGAAGGGAGTCTGAACGTGTCACGCCTTCGCACCCGGCTGGTCGCCGGCCTGGCCGCGCTCGCCGCGCTCGGCGTCACCGCGGGCTGCGGCCTGGGGACCGCCGGCGGTTTCGTGCCGACCGGGGAGCTCGCCGGCCCGCTGGCCGATGTCGAGCGACTCGACGGTGCGAGCGTGGCGGTGGGCTCGAAGAACTTCTCCGAGCAGGTGCTGCTGGGCAAGATGGCGGTCATCCTGCTGCGGTCGGCCGGCGCGGACTCCACCGACCTGACCAACATCCCGGGCAGCGCGAGCGCGCGGTCGGCCCAGCTCGAGGGGCAGGTCGACCTGGAGTGGGAGTACACCGGCACCGCGTGGATCTCCTACCTGGGCCACACCGAGGGCATCCCGGACGAGGAGAAGCAGTACGAAGCCGTCCGGGACGAGGACCTGAAGAAGAACGACCTGGTCTGGTTCCCGCCGGCGCCGATGAACAACACCTACGGGTTCGCGACGACGCAGAAGGTGGCGCAGCAGCTCGGCGTGGAGAAGCTGTCGGACCTGGTCGACGTCCCGCCGGCCGAGCGGACGTTCTGCGTGGAGTCGGAGTTCGCGAACCGCAACGACGGGCTGGAGCCGATGCTCGAGGCCTACGACATCCCGCTGGAGCAGGAGGTCCCGCGCAGCAACCTGAAGATCCTCGACACCGGCGCGATCTACGCGGCGACCGCGAAGGGAACCTGCAACTTCGGCGAGGTCTTCACCACCGACGGCCGGATCAAGGCGCTGGACCTCAAGGTGCTCGAGGACGACCGCAACTTCTTCCCCGCCTACAACGTCTCCGTGGTCGTCCGCAACGAGGTGTTCCAGGACTACCCGCAGATCGAGGAGCTGTTCGCGCCGGTCGCGGAGAAGCTCGACGACCAGACGCTGATCGACCTCAACGCGAAGATCGACGTCGAGGGCCGCGAGCCCGCCGACGTGGCGATGGAGTGGCTGAAGGCCGAGGGCTTCATCGAGTAGGCCCGGAGTAGTCCCGGAGGACCCGTGCCGCCGGGTGTGACGGCGTGGCCGCCGGGCCGCCCCGGTGAGCGATAACCCGTTGCCGCGCGAGGACCCCGCACCTACCGTCCTCGCGTGGACACCTTCCTGGCGGGCGCGGTCGCCGGCTACGGCATCGCGATCCCGGTCGGGGCCATCGCGACCTACCTGGTCGCGCTCACCGCGCGCACGACCCTGCGGGTCGGCGCCGCGGCGGCGTTGGGTGTCGCCACCGCCGACGGCGTCTACGCGCTGGTCGCGGTGCTCGGTGGCGCCGCCCTGGCCGGGCTGGTCGCCGCGGTCTCCGAGCCGCTGCGCTGGGCCGCCGCGGCCGTCCTGGTGGCGCTGGCCGCGCGCGTGATGGTCACCGGCGTCGCGGAGTACCGCTCGCCGCATGCCGCGAGCGGGCCGCGGCTGGTCGGCAGCCCCGGGCGGGCGTTCACGGTCCTGCTGGGCGCGACCATGCTCAACCCGACGACGGTGGTGTACTTCACTGCCCTGGTGCTGGGCAGCCGGGCCGCGCTGGTGGCCTCGGCCGCGGACCGGGTCTGGTTCGTCACCGGCGCCTTCCTCGCCTCGGCCAGCTGGCAGCTGCTGCTGGTGGGTGGGGGAGCCGCCGTCGGTCATGCGCTGACCGGTCGCCGCGGTCGGCTCGCCACCGCGGTGGTGTCCGGCGCGGTGATCGCCGCGCTGGCCGCGCGCACGCTGCTCGGCTGACGGCAGGTGGAGCAGCTGCGGGCCCGCCTCGCCGAGGAGTCGGCGGACGTGGAGCGGCTGGAGTCGTTCTCGCCCACCCGGATCTGGGCGTCGCTCAGGGGCTCGCGCGCCACCGACCTCGACCGGGAGACCGCCGAGCGCGAGGCCGCCCGCTACTCCGTCGCCGAGGCTGAGGCACGGCGCGCCGCCGCCGAACGGGACCGCGACGGGCTCCGGGCACGGCTGGTCGAGATCGGCGACGTTGAGGCGCGGTACGCCGAGGCGCTGCGGGCCAAGGAGGAGTGGCTCGCCGAGGCGGACCCCGCCCTGGCCGCGCAGCTGGCCGAGCTCGCCGCCCGCCGCGGCGAGCTCGTCGCCCGCGACAAGGAGAACCAGGAGGCGTTCAACGCCGGCTGCGCCGCCCGGGACCGGCTGGCGCACGCGACGCAGCTGCTCGACAGCGCCGGGTCGTGGGCGACCTGGGACACCTTCGCCGGCGGCGGGATGTTCACCGACATGGCCAAGTACGCCAAGCTCGACCGGGCCTCGGAGGTCCTGCGGCACGCCGACGCCGCGCTCCAGGCGTTCTCCCGCGAGCTCGCCGACGTGGGGCTCGCGGCCGTACCCACCGTGCAGGTGGACTCGATGACCCGGACGTTCGACGTGTTCTTCGACAACGTGTTCACCGACATGGCCGTCCGCCACCGGATCCAGCAGACCTCCGCGCAGGTCGCCCAGGCCGCTCACTGCGTGGCGCAGGCACTCGGTGCGCTCCAGCAGAGCGGGCGCGAGATCCGAGAGCAGGTCACCGCGCTCGACGAGGAGCGGGAGCGCCTGCTCGCCTGAGTCCTCACCGGGCCGTGAGAAGGTTCCCGAGTGGACGACCCGACCCTGTGGACCCTCCTGCTGCTCGGCGCTGCCGCCCTGCTCGCCGGGTGGGTGGACGCGGTCGTCGGCGGGGGCGGGCTGGTGCAGCTGCCGGCCCTGCTGATCGGACTGCCCTCCGCGTCCCCGGTCCAGATCCTGGCCACCAACAAGCTGGCCTCGGTGTGTGGTACGACGGTGAGCTCGGTGACCTACTACCGCCGGGTTCGGCCCGACCTGCGCACCGCACTGCCGCTGATGCTGCTCGCGTTCACCGGGTCGCTCGCCGGGGCGTTCGTCGCCTCGCACATCCCCAAGTCCGCCTTCGACCCGATCATCCTGGTGGTGCTCGTCGTGGTCGGAGCGTACACGCTGCTCAAGCCCGACATCGGCCACGTCACCGAGCTGCGGTTCGCCGGGCACCACCACCTGCTCGCCGCCACCACCGCCGGCGCGGCGATCGGGTTCTACGACGGCGCGCTCGGCCCGGGCACCGGGTCGTTCCTGGTGTTCGCGCTCGTGGGGCTGCTCGGCTACAACTTCCTGGAGGCCTCGGCGAAGGCCCGGATGGCGAACTGGGCCACCAACGTCGCGGCGCTGTGCGTGTTCGTCCCGCAGGGCGCGGTGCTGTGGAAGGTGGGGCTGGTGATGGGCGGGCTCAACCTGCTCGGCGGCTACCTCGGCGCGCGCACCGCCGTCTCCCGGGGCACCCGCTTCGTGCGGATCGTGTTCATCGTCGTGGTCAGCGCGTTCATCGTGAAGATCGGCTCCGACGTGCTCGGTCGGTGGTGGTGAGGTGTCGACGTACCTCACCCTCGCCCGCGACGCCTCGGCGGAGATCGAGGTCAAACGGTCCCGGTTCCTCTGCGACGTGGCCCGGGTGAGCACCGAGGACGAGGCGAGGGCGGTGGTCGAGCGTGCCCGTAAGCAGCACTGGGAGGCGCGGCACCACTGCTCGGCCTTCGTGCTCGGGCCGGACGGCTCGGTCCAGCGCTCCAACGACGACGGGGAGCCGTCGGGGACCGCGGGCGCGCCGATGCTGGAGGTGCTTCGCGGCCGGGGCGTCAGCGACACCGTGGCCGTGGTGACCCGCTGGTTCGGCGGCACGCTGCTCGGCGCCGGTGGGCTGGTACGGGCCTACTCCGACGCGGTGCGGGCCGCTCTGGACGAGGCCGGTCTGCTCGAGCGGCGGCTGCTGCAGCGGTTCGACGTCACGGTCTCGCACGCCGACGCGGGGAAGGTGGAGAACGACTTGCGCGCGCGGGGCGTCACGGTGCTCGGGGTCGACTACGCCGCGCAGGCGACGCTGCACCTGGCGGTCGCGGACACCGCCGCGGACCGGCTGCCCGCGCTCCTCGCCGAGGTCACCGGGGGAGGGGTGGCCGCGGCGCCCGCCGGGAGTGAATGGGTGGACGGGCCGGGCACGGGTTCGGCGCGCCCTGAGCCGTGACCAGACCTGCGAACTGACCTGTGACCTAGCCGCCGACCGGCGAGCCGTGCTGGTCGGGCAGCCGCAGACCGGCCAGCGACCTGCGCACGAGGTCCTCGTCGAGCTTGACCACGCGGCGGTCGTAGGTCAGCAGCCCGTTGACCTCGTCCTCGACGTCGGAGAGCTGGGTGTAGACGACGGCGCTGAGTCCCTGCGCGACCGCCGGCCGGATCTGCTCCTCGTGCAGCCGTGCGAAGGCGTCCCCGAGTGCCTCGGCGTTCTTGAACGTCCGGTAGCCGAACCGGCGCTTGCCCCAGGTGTGCCCCGGCACCGCCAGGCTGTAGCCGCCGTACTCCGACAGCACCAGGGCGCGGCGGCCGCGGCGGAGCCAGCGTCGCCAGTGCTCCCGCGACGGCACCATGAACCGGCGCGCGTAGACGTGCAAGCTGCGCAGGTCCCCGGCGCCCTGGTCGTGCCAGCCGCTGGCGTGGTCGATGGTGCGGGTCGGGTCCAGCTCCGTCAGCAGGTGGGCGGTACGACGGGCGTCGAACTGTCCCCACCCCTCGTTGAACGGCACCCAGACCGCCAGGGACACCACGTTCCGCAGCAGCTCGACGGTGCGCCGCAGCTCGTCGAGGAACTCCTCACGGCCCTGCTTCGACGACCTGCCGAAGAACCGGTGCAGCCGGTCGGGGAGCACGAACCACGGCCGGTGTCCGGGCGTCTGCACCACCCGCCGGTGGTAGTGGGTGCCGCCGTTGACCATGTCCTGCCACACGAGCACACCGAGCCGGTCGCAGTGGTGGTACCACCGCAGCGGCTCGACCTTGATGTGCTTGCGCAGCATCGTGAACCCGAGCCGCTTCATGGTCACGATGTCGTGGACCATCGCCGCGTCCGACGCGGGCGTGTAGAGGCCGTCCGGCCAGTAGCCCTGGTCGAGCACGCCGGTGTGGAAGTAGGGCCGGCCGTTGAGCAGCAGCCGCGGCACCCCGTCCGCGTCCGGGCCGATGCCGAACGAGCGCATCCCGACGTAGCTGGTGACCTCGTCGTCGCCCAGGCGGACCCGCACGTCGTACAGGTAGGGGTCCTCGGGCGACCACGTCCGCGGGGCCGGGATGACCAACCGCAGCGACGTCCCGGTCGAGGTACGTCCCGTCGCGACGACCACCCCGTCGGCCAGCACCTGCACCTCGGCGGTACCGGGGCCGCCGTGGACGGTCACCTCCACGACCCCGTCGTCCAGGTGCGGCACCAGGGTGAGCCGCTCGACGTGCACCGCGGGGACGGACTCCATCCAGACCGTCTGCCAGATCCCGGACTGGGCGGTGTACCAGATGTTCCCGCGGTGCAGTCTCTGCTTGCCTCGCGCGTGGTAGCTGCTGTCGCTCACGTCATGCACCTCGACCACGAGCTCGTTCCCGCCCTCGCGCACGGCGTCGGTGACGTCGCAGGTGAACGGCAGGTAGCCGCCGTGGTTCCGGCCCACCTCCGTGCCGTTCAGCATCACCCGGCAGGTCTGGTCGACCGCGCCGAAGTGGAGCAGCAGCCTGCCCCCGGCGATCCGGAGACCGTCGGGCAGGGTCACCGTGCGGCGGTACCAGAGGGTCTGGTCGGGCTGCAGCTGCCGCTCGACGCCGGACAGCGGGCTCTCCGGTGAGAAGGGCACGAGGATCTGCCCGTCGTACCCCTCGACCGGCTCCTCCCCGCGCGGGGTGATCGCGTAGTCCCAACGCCCGTTGAGGTTGAGGTAGGAGTCGCGCACGAGCTGCGGGCGCGGGTACTCGGGCAGGACGTGGTCCGGGTCGAGGTCGTCACCCCAGGGCGTGAGCATCCGCCTACGTTAGGGCAGCCGTTTGCGCAGCCGCTTGCCCGCTCGCTTGTGGATCCGCTTGGCGGGCCCGCGTGTCTTCCGTCCGACTGCCTTGCCGGCCTTCTTGCGGGCCTTCTTGCCGGCCTTCTTCGCGGCCTTGCCGGCGTCGACGTCCGGGGTGTGCGCCTTGGCCTTGCGGCCGAGGCGGCGCGCGGACTTGCCCATCTCCTTGCCCGGCTGCGTCACCGCACGAGGCAGGAACAACCGGACCGACTGGCCGAACATGCGCCGCGAGAGCATCAGCAACGGGATGCCGACGGGCAGCAGGATGATCGTCACGCACAGCACCACCGCGACCAGGCCGACCACGGCGGCCAGCAGCCACAGCAGCGACCCGAGCAGACCGCGTAGGAACCTCACGACCCTCACCTCCCTGGTTCGCCGAGGAGGTACCCGCCGTCGCCGCCGATGATGCGCGAGGCGTTCCGAGTGGGGCATGCGTGTGCCAGTCTGGCTCTGTCCGGGCGGAGGGTGCCGGGATCGGGAGACCATGGACGAGGTCGAGGTCGCAGGACTGCGCATCGCCTTCGAGCGGGCCGGCGAGGGGCCGCCGCTCGTGCTCCTCCACGGGTTCGTGGGGGACGCCCGGTCGACGTGGTCCCACCAGATCGAGGCGCTGTCCGAACGGTTCACGGTCGTCGCCTGGGACGCTCCGGGCGCCGGCCGGTCCTCCTGCCCACCGGAGGCGTTCCGGCTGCCGGAGTACGCCGACTGCCTCGCGGCACTCCTGGACGAGCTGGGTCTCGCACGCGTCCACCTCGCCGGACTGTCCTTCGGTGGGGCGTTGGCACTTCAGATGTTCGAGCGGCACGCCACCGTCGCCCGCTCGCTCGTGCTGCTCGGCGCCTACGCGGGGTGGGCGGGATCCCTGACCCCGGACGAGGCAGGGCAGAGGCTGATTACCTGCCTCCGGTTCTCCAGGCTGCCGCCTGAGGAGTTCGCCGACGCGATGGTCCCGTCCATGTTCTCCGGCTCCGCGGAACCCGACGCCGTGGAACGGTTCCGGGCGGCCATGGTGGCCACGTTCGACCCGGCCGGGTTCCGGGCGATGGCACACGCCTCGGCGGAGGCGGACCTCAGACCGCTGCTGCGGAAGGTCGGGGTCCCGACGCTGCTGCTCTACGGAGACAAGGACGCCCGTGCGCCGCTGCGGGTGGCGACCGACCTGCACGAAGCGCTGCCCGGCTCCCGGCTCTTCGTGCTACCGGGCGTCGGCCACCTCAGCCCGGTGGAGGCATCGGGCCAGGTCACCGAACGGATCCGCGACTTCCTGCGAGAACAGTGACGAGCTCACGACGTGCGCGGCGCTCAGAGCCGTGAGTGGAGAGCGGCCGCACCGGGGCCGGTGAGCTCGTCGGGGCGGAGCGGGCGCCCGGTGAGGACCAGCATGATCGCCTCCCCGGAACCGCGAACGTCCGGGCCGGAGCCCCACGACCAGTCCAGCCCCTCGGCGACCAGGCGCAGGCCCCGGATGCGGCGGCGGACGCTGCCACCCAGCATCGTCGAGGCAGGCCAGCGCGTGCCGGCGCAGAAGTCGGCGGCCGGGGCGAAGGCCTCGCGAGAGATCGGGCGGGGCCGACCCAGCGGTCGCCGGATGTCGAGCTGGTGCACGACCGCGTCCACCAGGGCGGCTGCCCGCGGGACTCCCCACGGCTTGGCGTCGCTCTCGGCGTTGGCGCGCAGCTGCTCGAGGATCGAGGCCGTTCCCCGGCGGGACCACTGCACCGCGCTGTCCGCGGCGAGCTTGTTGGGACTCATGCCGGCGCGCAGCAGCGCGGGCAGGGCGGCGGTCGGCGACAGCACCGGCGCCCAGGCCAGGTGCGCGGCCACGTCCTGCACGGTCCAGCCCCGGCACAGCGAGGGGGTTGCCCAGTCCGCGGGCGTGAGGGTCCCGAGGAAGTCGACGAGCGCGAGCCGCTCGGACCGGATCGCTGACGAGAGGTCCCCCACGGGTCGAGTCTGGCAGTCCGCGCGAGAGCGGGGAAGCGCCCATCCGGTGGCACGGCGACGCCCGTGCGAGCTATGGAACCTCCCCCGGCCGCGGCGTAGCGTCGACGATGCCAGGCACGGTCGGATCCTCGGGGAGGTCGTCATGACCGCATTCGTCCAGCTCATCGAGCTCACCACGTCCCGCTACGACGAGATGCAGAAGTTCAACGAGGAGTGGCGCGAGCGCAACCCGGACCGGCGGTTCGACTGGCTGGTGATGGGCGCAGACCGCGACAAGCCCGGCACCTACGTCGTCATGGTCCGGTTCGGCTCCTACGACGAGGCGATGAAGAACTCCGAGGACCCGCGCACCTCCGAGTACGCCGAGAGGATGGCCGCGCTGTGCGACGTACCGCCGTCCTTCCGCAACCTCGACGTCGTGCGCACCGAGGGGGCAGACGTCTGACCGGAGCCGGTCGGTCAGCCCGCCCTCCGCGGGATGCACGAAGGGGCTGACGACGAGGAGAAGGCCGGGTTAGCGTGCCGGATGTGAGACGCGCCCCGCACGAGAACGTAGCCACCGTGCTCGTCGCGCCGCGCGTCCTCGCCGACCTCGAGCTGGAGCTGATGGGGCTGGACCTGAGGGTGTGGCCGGTGAGGACCGCGCCCATCTGCGTCGACGGGCCGCGCACCGCGTTCCAGGTCCGTCACCGTCTGCTCATGAAGCATCGTGGGGAGTGGGACATCGCCTCCGAGTGGACCCCGGTGTGGATCGGCTTCGGGCCCACGTGGCAGAACGGTGACGAGCCCCTGCCCTGGGCCGCCCACGAGGTGCTGTGGCGCGTGCTGGACTCCTACGCGGACCACGTCCGTTTCCAACGCAGGCTCGGTGGCGTCCCCCGCCTGCCGTTGCCGAAGGACGTGCTCCCGTGATCCCTCCGCCAGGTGGTCGGGGCTCCGGGCGCCGCCGGCCTCTGGCACCATGCCTTCGGTGCTGACAGAGACGTTTGCCTGGCGCGGCCGTCAGGTTCGGTGGGGACGCTTCGGGACCGGACCTGCTGTCGTCCTCTGTCACGGCACGCCTTGGTCCTCTGAGCTGTGGCGGCCCTTCGCGGAGGCGCTCTCGTCGTACTTCACCGTCCACGTCTGGGACATGCCCGGATACGGGCGGTCGTCCAAACACCCCGAGCACCGGGTGTCGCTGGACGTCCAAGGTGAGCTCCTTGCCGACCTGCTGGTTCATTGGGATCTGGAGTCGCCCCACGTGGTGGCGCACGACTACGGCGGCGCGGTCGCCCTGAGAGCGCATCTGTTGCATGCGCGGCCGTTCGCCTCGCTGGCGCTCGTCGACGTGGTCGCCCTCGCACCGTGGGGATCGGACTTCTTCCGCCTGGTGCGCGAGAACGCCGAGGTGTTCAGCGCGCTCCCCTCCGCCGTTCACGAAGGGGTACTGCGGGCCTACATCGGTGGGGCCAGCCATCTGGGTGTCCCGGCGTCGGCGATGGAGTCCCTCGTAGCCCCCTGGCTCGATGCGGCTGGACAGGCTGCCTTCTACCGGCAGATCGCTCAGGCCGACCAGCTCTACACCGACCAGATCGAGGAGCTGTACCCGACGCTCGGCATACCGGTCCTGGTCGTCTGGGGTTGCGACGACGTCTGGATCCCGGTCGACCGTGCCCATCGGCTGCGCGAGCTCATTCCCGGGGCGCAGCTGCAGCTGATCGAGCGCGCGGGGCACCTCGTCCAGCTCGACCAGCCGGTGGCACTCGCCGCCGTGCTCACTCGGTGGCTCCTCGAGACCGACCGGGCATCTGGGTAGCCGAAGCCGACCCTCCTGCGCGGAGAGCCAGACACCGGATCGTCATGACCCCGGATGAGTGGCCCGCCTGGTCTCGTACCACGTGTCGCCGACCGGCTTTCCCTCCAGGTTCCAGCTCCACGACGTCGACGGGGTGATGCGGAGATAGAGGCCCGGCCCCAGCATTCCCGTCCGCTCCACGGGGCCGTCGGCGCTGCCGTAGACCCGGATGCCACGCGCGATGAACGGGTCGAGCGACACCAGGTCATCGACCACCAGCGCAACCTTGTGCCGA
>DATIBI010000181.1:0-11521 GCA_035457605.1 Nocardioidaceae bacterium | reverse complement strand
CGTAGGCGCGACCGCACATGCCGTAGTGCCCGGCGCCGTAGGAGGCGCCCATCATGATCGAGATGTGCGGCACGGTGGAGTTGCTGACCGCGTTGATCATCATCGCGCCGTGCTTGATGATCCCGCCCTGCTCGTACTCCTGGCCGACCATGTAGCCGGTGGTGTTGTGCAGGAAGAGCAGGGGTACGTCGATCTGGTTGGCGAGCTGGATGAACTGCGCGGCCTTCTGCGCCTCCTCGCTGAACAGGACCCCCTGCGCGTTGGCCAGGATCCCGATCTGCCGACCGTGCAGCCGCGCCCACCCGGTGACCAGGGAGGGTCCGTAGAGCGGCTTGAACTCGTCGAAGACCACCGCGTTTCCGGGCCCGGTGCCGTCGCAGACCCGCTCGATCACCTCGCGGGGGTCGAACGGCTCCTTGAGGTCCTCGGGGATCAGGTCGAGCAGCTCGTCGGGGTCCTTGTCGGGCTCCGCGAACGGGTACGTCGGAGCGGCCTCCGCCTTGCGCCAGTTCAGCCGGGCCACGATCCGCCGGCCGATCCGCAGCGCATCGTGCTCGTCCACGGCGAGGTAGTCGGCCAGCCCGGAGGTCCGGGCGTGCATCTCGGCACCACCGAGCGACTCGTCGTCGGACTCCTCGCCCGTGGCCATCTTCACCAGGGGCGGGCCGCCGAGGAACACCTTGGCCTGCTCCTTGACCATCACCACGTAGTCGCTCATGCCGGGCACGTAGGCGCCGCCGGCGGTGGAGTTGCCGAACACCAGCGCGATCGTCGGCGTGCGCGCGGCGCTGGCCTTGGTCAGGCCGCGGAACAGCTCGCCGCCGGGGATGAAGATCTCCTTCTGGCTGGGCAGGTCCGCGCCGCCGGACTCGACCAGGTTCACCGTGGGCAGCCGGTTCTCGCGGGCGATCTGGGCGGCGCGGAACAGCTTCTTGACCGTCCACGGGTTGCTCGCGCCGCCGCGCACGGTCGGGTCGTTGGCGATGACCATGCACTCCACGCCCTCGATCACGCCGATGCCGGTGACCACGCTCGCCCCGACCGCGTAGTCGCTCCCCCAGCCGGCGAGCGGGCTGAGCTCGAGGAAGGCCGACCCCTCGTCGACGAGCAGCTCGATCCGTTCGCGGGGCAGCAGCTTGCCGCGCCGGTGGTGGCGGTCGACGTACTTCGGCCCGCCTCCCGCGACCGCCTTGGCGTGCTCGGTGTCGAGCGCGGCGAGCTTCTCCAGCATCGCGGCGCGGCGGCTCATGCGGCTCCGCCTCGGTGGGTCATGGACCCATCGTGGAGGCCGGGAAACAAACAGTCAACCCTGACTTTTAGTTGTCTCACCGGGTCCGCCGTTCGCGGCGGGGCCGGCTCCGGCATCGACGGCAGGCTGGGCCGGCCGGAAACCTGTCGGTGATGCCACACCTGCCGGACAGGGGGTGCGGCGCGCGGTGCGGCGGCCACGTCCCGGGACCCGCACGGGGCTAGCCTGGCGGTGAGGGTGACCCGGCCCGCGTGCGCCGTGGGTCCGAGCCGAGAGCGGAGGACGGCAGCGATGGTGGAGTGCGAGAACTGCGGCAGGGTCGTGGACGGGACCGCGACCCGCTGGCGGTGCACCACGTGCGGCATGAAGCTGAACTGCTGCGAGGGCGCCCCGCTGCCGGCCTGCGAGCGCCCCGCCTGACACGCCGCCCGATATGCCGGTTGGCGTCCGCCTGACGGTTCCCTGACCCTCGACCGGGTCCGGCCGGCGCCGGGCCTCAGCCGCGCGCGGTGTACCCGAGCAGCCGTGCCGCGAGGTCGTTGAGCACCTCGGTGGCGCCGCCGCCGATGCCGAGGATCCGCGCGTCGCGGTAGTGCCGTTCCACCTCGACGCCGTGCATGTAGCCGGTGCCACCGTGCAGCTGCACGGCCTGGTCGACCACGAACGCGCACGCCTCGACCGCCTGGCTCTTGGCCAGCAGCGCCTCGGCGACCGGGTTCTCCCCGGCGGCGTACCGGCGGGCGACCGCGCGGGTGTAGGTCCGGGCCACGTCCACGGCCCGGTGCATTTCGACCAGCCTGTGCTGCACCACCTGCCGCGCGGCGAGCGGCCTGCCGAACGTCTCCCGCGAGCGGGCGTGGTCCGCGGTCAGCGCCAGGGCACGCGCGGCGATGCCGTAGCCGTGCACCGCCAGCGCCAGCCGCTCGCTGACGAACTGCTGCGCGATGAGCGCGAACCCGCCGTTCTCCTCGCCCACCAGGTTGGCCCGTGGCACCCGGCAGTCGACGAAGGACAGCTCCGCGGTGTCCGAGCAGTGCCAGCCCAGCTTGGCCAGCGCCCGGTCCACGGTGAACCCCGGCGTGCCCTTCTCGATCACCAGCAGGCTCACGCCGGCGTGCCCGGGCCCGCCGGTGCGCACCGCGGCGGTGACGAAGTCCGCGCGGACGCCGGAGGTGATGAAGGTCTTCGCGCCGTCGACCACGAGGTGGTCCCCGGACGGTACGGCGGACGTGCTGATGCTTGCGACGTCGGAGCCGCCGCCGGGCTCGGTGACCGCGAGGGAGCCGATCGACTCGCCGGCCAGGGTCGGCCGCACGAACCGGTCGACGAGGTCGGGCGTGCCCGCAGCGACGATGTGCGGCAGCGCGATGCCGGAGGTGAACAGCGCCGCGAGCAGGCCGGAGGAGGCCCCGGCCTCGCAGAACGCCTCGGTCAGCGCCACCACGTCGAGGAAGTCGCCGCCGCTTCCGCCGAGCTCCTCGGGCACGCCGAGGCCGAGGAACCCCTGCTTGGCCGCGGACCGGTGCAGGTCGCGCGGGACGGCACCGTCGTCCTCCCACTGCTGCAGGTGCGGCGCCACCTCACGGGCGACGAAGGTGCGGGCGGCCTCGCGCAGCGCCCGCTGCTCCGCGGTCCAGAACGACTCGTCCCCGTACACCTGGTTCACAGCAGGTCCTCCGTGATGCTGACGTGGCGCGACCGAAGCCACTCCCCGAGGGCCTTGGCCTGCGGGTCGAACCGGGTGGATGCGGCGACGCCCTCGCCGAGCAGCCCGCGGACCACGACGTTGACCGCGCCGAGGTTCGGCAGCGGGTACACCTCGACGTCGAGCTCGGCGGTCTCCGGCAGCAGCTCTTTGACCCGCCTCGGCGTGACCAGCTTGGTCAGCCAGGCCACCCGCGCCTCGTGGTTCGGGCCGGACCGGTCCACCCACACCCCGATGTTGGCGTCGCCGCCCTTGTCGCCGCTGCGCGCGTGCACGAACGTGCCCAGCGGAAGCCGGCGGGTGAGCACGTCGGCCGGGGCCTCGGCGGCGACCGCCTCCGCCTCGACGTGCACCGAGTCGGGCACGGCGTCGGACGGCTCCTGCGCGAACACGGGGGGCGGGGGGACGTCCTCGGACGAGCCGTCGTCGTGCACCACCCGGTGCGCCACGTCGCCCTGTCCGACGTACCCGGCCCTGTAGACGCCGTAGGGCGAGGCCGGCGCCGGTGGCGAGGTGAGCGTGAAACCGGGGTAGGAGGCGAGGCCGAGCTCGACCGCCGCAGCGGTGAACGACCTGCCGACCACGTCGGCGTCGGCGTCGCGCACCGAGCAGCGCAGCCGGCAGCTCGCCGCCTCCTCGTTGTCGGCGTCGGCCCGGTCGGTGCGTGCGAGCGTCCACTCCACCGACGCCGGACGACGGGCGGACATCGCGGTCTCGAGCTGGGCGCGCACCCAGGTTGCCTTCTCCTCGATGTCGAGCCCGACCAGCACGAACTCCAGCGCGTTGCGGAAGCCGCCGAGCTCGTTGACGCACACCTTCAGCGTCGCCGGTGGCGGGGCGCCGCGGACCCCGCTGATCCGGACCCGGTCCGGACCGTCGTCCGCGAGCGCGGCGGTGTCGAGCCGCGCGGAGACGTCCGGGCCGAGGTAGGTCGGTGGCCCGACCTCGTAGACCAGCTGCGCCGTCACCGTGTCGAGCGCGACCGCCCCGCCGGTGCCGGGGTGCTTGGTGATCACGCTGCTGCCGTCGGCGTGGATCTCCGCGAGCGGGAACCCGAGCGGCCGGTCGTTGTGGGGCAGGGTCGTGAACCCGGAGAAGTTTCCGCCGGTGGCCTGGGCGCCGCACTCGATCACGTGCCCGGCAACGGTGGCGCCGGCGAGCCGGTCGTGGTCGGTAGGCGTCCAGCCGAAGTGGGCGATCGCGGGCCCGACGACCACGGAGGCGTCGGTGACCCGGCCGGTGACCACGATGTCGGCGCCCCGGCGCAGGGCGGCCGCGATCCCGAACGCGCCGAGGTAGGCGTTCGCGGTCAGCGGCCGGCCGAGCCCGAGCTCCCCGACCCGGTCGAGCAGGTCGTCACCGTGCACGTAGGCGATCCTCGGCGTGAGACCGAGTCGGGCGGCCAGCTCACGCAGTCGCTCGGCCAGGCCGGCGGGGTTCAGGCCGCCGGCGTTCGCGACGATCCGCACGCCTCGGTCGAGCGCGAGGCCCATGCAGTCCTCGGCCTGCCGCAGGAACGTGCGCGCGTAGCCCAGGCCGGGGTCCTTCATCCGGTCCCGGCCCAGGATCAGCATGGTCAGCTCGGCGAGGTAGTCGCCGGTGAGCACGTCGAGGTCGCCGCCCTCGAGCATCTCCCGCATCGCCGAGAGCCGGTCGCCGTAGAAGCCGCTGCAGTTGCCGACGCGCAGCACCCGGTCCATCAGGCGTTGCCTCCGGGCGGCCTGCCGCTCCCGGGCGGGCCGGCGAACGCCTGGGCGATGTCGAGCCACCGGTCGGCCTCGGCACCGGTGACGGCGAGGTCGAGGTCGGCGCGGTGGCGGCGCTGGGTGACCAGCAGGCAGAAGTGGTACGCCGGGCCGCGCACCACCTGCGCAGCATCCTCCGGTCCGTGGGTCCACACGTCCCCGCTCGGCGCCTCGAGCTCGACTCGGAACGGCGCGGCCGGCACGTCGAGCCCCCGCGTGGCGAACGCGAAGTCCCGGGTCCGGACCCCGAGGTGGACGACGTGCCGGATCCGGTCGGTCGGCTCGTCGACGGCCCCGAGCGCCTCGGCCACGTCCAGGCCGTGCGCCCAGGTCTCCATGAACCGCGCGGTGGCCATCGAGGTGGCGCTCATCGGCGGCCCGAACCACGGGATCTTCTGGCCCGGCGGGTGCGCGTCGAGCGCGGCCGCGAGCGCCTTGCGTCCGTGCAGCCAGCGCTCGAGCAGCGTGAGGTGGTCGGTCGCGGCCGCCTCGGCCGCGGCGTCGTCGACGAACCGGTCGGGGTCGGCGACCGCGGCGTTCACGACCCGGTCCCAGCCGTCCTGGTCCGTCGCGGCGAGGAGGGCAACCTCGTCGGTCCACGCCAGGTGCCCGACCTGGTGGGCGACGTCCCAGCCCTCCGCCGGCGTCGGGGTGCGCCACCCCGCGTCGTCGAGCGGGGCCACGAGCTCCGCGACCCGGTCGCCCTCGGCGTTCAGGTCGGCCAGGACCTCGGCCAGGCGGTCGTCAGCGGTGGGCATCAGGTGCTCTCCTGTGGGGGTCGGTCGGCGAGCTGGGCGTCGAGCGTGCGCGCCCAGACGTCGAGGATGCGGCGGCGGCGGGCGGTGTCGTCGCTGATCGTGTTCGCCAGGCCGAGCCCGCGGACCAGGTCCAAAGTGGCCTGCACCAGCTCCCGGTGGCCCGGGACGGACTCGTCGACGCCGAGCAGCTCGACGGTGTGCCGGTGGATCTCCCGGCCGATCCGCTGCTCCAGCGGCGCGACGGCCTCCCGGAGCCTGTCGTCGGTGCGGGCGGCCACCCAGAGCTCGAGTGCCGCGGTGAACACGGGACTGGTGAAGTGGTCGGCCAGCATCTCGAGTACCGCGCGGGTACGACGCCTGCCCTCGGGCAGCCGGGCCGCCGCCTCTGCGAGCTCCTGTCCACGCAGGTCGCTGAGGTGCTCGACGGCGGCGAGGACGAGGGCGTTCTTGGTCGGGAAGTGGTGCAGCTGCGCTCCGCGCGACACCCCTGCGCGCTGGGAGACCAGCGTCGTCGACGTACCGCTCCAGCCCCGCTCCACCAGCAGCTCCACCGTCGCCTCGAGCAGGCGCTGGCGCATCGCGCGGGTGCGCTCCTCCTGGGGGACGCGGCTGACGGTGCTCGGCATCTCCCCATCGTGGGGGCACCCCAACAAACAGTCAACCCTGACTTTTTCTCGCGTCACTCCGGGTCTCGAGGCGCCTCTCGACGGCGAGGCGCCTCAGGTGGATAGGGTGTCGCCCGCCCACATCGAGGAACCGGAGACGGGGGACGTACAGCATGACCGAGGGACCGCAGCAGCCACAGCAGCCGCAGGGCTATCCGCAGCAGGGCCAGCCGCCGCAGGGCTACCCGCAGCAGGGGTACGGGCCGGGACAGTACCCGCAGCCCGGCTACCCGCAGCCCGGCTACCCGCAGCAGCCGACCGAGCCCCCGTACGCCAACTGGCTGATGCGCGTGGGGGCCTCCCTGCTGGACGCGGTCATCCCGATGCCGGCCTACTTCGTCGCCGGGGTCGGCGCCGGCATCACCGACGCGAGCGGGCAGCCCACCGGCGCGGGGGTGGCCCTCATCGCGGTCGGCTACCTCGTCGGCTTCGCGGTCGTGATCTGGAACCAGATCGTCCGTCAGGGCCGCACCGGCTGGAGCCTCGGCAAGCAGGCCGTCGGGATCCGGCTGATCTCGGAGAAGACCGGCGCACCGATCGGCGCCTGGCGATCGTTCCTCCGCCAGGTGGCGCACATCCTGGACTCCCTCCCCTGCTACCTCGGCTATCTCTGGCCGCTGTGGGACCGCAAGCGGCAGACCTTCGCGGACAAGGTGATGAGCACCATCGTCATCCGGCAGCAGAAGCCCGGCAGCTGAGACCGGGACCACCCGCGCTGCCGCGCCGCCGCGCTGCCGGCCTCGTCCGCAACCGACCGAGGCCGGTGGCGCGGCGCACCTTCTGCCGGGCGGGCTGCGGTGTCAGGATGGTCGGGTGTTCCGAAAGGCCCTCGAGGCGGACCTGACCGCGCTGCGGGACCTGGAGCGAGCCGCGAACCTGGAGGCGCTCGGGCACGTGTTCCCGCCCGAGCGCTACCCGTTCCCCGACGACGACGTGCTCGCCCGCTGGCGCATCGTCCTGGACGACCCGTCGGTCTCGGTGCTGGTGGTCGACGACCCGGCGGGCAATGGGCTCATCGCGTTCTCCGCCCACGACGAGCGGACCCTGCGTCACCTCGCGGTGCGGCCGGACCACTGGGGTGAGGGCCTGGCCAGCGAGGCGATGGACACCGTGCTGCACGACATGGACCTGCGCGGGGTCACGATCGCCTCCCTGTGGTGCCTGGAGGAGAACCACCGCGCCCGGAAGTTCTACGAGTACCTCGGCTGGCGGCCGACCCTGGACCGTCGCCAGGCACCCTGGCCGCCGTACCCCACCGAGGTCCGCTACCAGCGCCTCGTCGCACAGTCCGACCGCTGACCTCGTGAACGGGCAGATCGCCGCACGCAGCCCGCAGGGCCGCGGCGTGCTGGTCGCCACCGTGCTCGGTTCGGCGATGGCGATGCTCGACGGCACGGTGGTCAACGTCGCGCTGCGCAGGCTCGGCACCGACCTGGACGCGTCGGTGTCCGACCTGCAGTGGGTGGTCAACGCGTACCTGCTGACGCTGGCCTCGCTCATCCTCGTCGGCGGCTCCCTGGGCGACCGGTTCGGCAGGCGCCGGGTCTACGTCGCCGGCGTCGCCTGGTTCGCGCTGGCCTCGCTGCTGTGCGCGTTCGCGCAGACTCCGGGCCAGCTCATCGGCGCCCGCCTGGTCCAGGGGGTCGGGGCCGCGCTGCTCACCCCCGGGAGCCTGGCGATCATCCAGGCCTCGATCCGCGCCGAGGACCGGGCCGCGATGATCGGCCGGTGGGCCGGGCTCGGCGGGATCGCCGCCGCGGTCGGCCCGCTCCTGGGCGGCTGGATCGTCGAGAACGCCAGCTGGCGCTGGATCTTCGCGCTCAACGTGCCGCTGGCCCTGGTCGTGGTCGTGCTGTCCCGGCGGTGCGTGCCCGAGTCCTGCGACGCGCAGCGGCCGGCCCGGTTCGACCTCGTCGGCGCGGCGCTCGCCTCCGTGGGGCTCGGTGCGCTCACCTACGGCCTGATCGAGACGGGCAGCGCCGCGGCGACCCCGGCCCTCGCCGTCGGCGCGGTCGCGCTGGCGCTGTTCGTGCTTCAAGAGCGCCGCGCGCCCAGCCCGCTGGTGCCGCTGCGGCTGTTCGCGGACCGGGTGTTCTCGGTCGCCAACGCGATGACGCTGCTGGTCTACGGCGCGCTCGGCGCGATGCTGTTCTTCGTCGTGCTGCAGCTCCAGGTCAGCGCCGGCTACAGCCCGCTGCAGGCCGGCGTGGCCACGGTCCCGATCACCGTGCTGATGCTGCTGCTCTCCTCCCGCTCGGGCGCGCTGGCAGCCCGGATCGGTCCCCGGTGGCAGCTCTCGGTGGGCCCGATGCTGTGCGCAGCCGGGGTGATGCTGCTGCGTGAGGTGGGGGCCGGTACGTCGTACCTGCTCGGCGTGCTGCCGGGCATGCTGGTGTTCTCGCTGGGGCTCGTCGCGCTGGTGACCCCGCTGACCGCGAGCGTCCTCGCCGCGGCCCCCGACCGGCTCGCCGGGATCGCCAGCGGCGTGAACAACGCCGTCGCCCGGACCGGCTCGCTGCTCGCGGTGGCCGCCCTGCCCGCCGTGGTCGGACTGACCGGCGCCGACTACGAGGACCCGGCGGTGTTCACCGCCGGCTACACCGACGCCTTGCTGGTGTGCAGCGTGCTGCTCGTGCTCGGTGGCGCGGTCAGCTTCGTCGGGCTGCGAGGCGTGCCACCGCCCGGCGCACCGGCGTCGACCGCACCCCGCTCGCCCGCTCCCGGCAGGAGCGGCGTTCCCGGCTGATCTCGGCCAGGTACTTGTGGAAGTCGACCTGGATCGTGTGCCGCTTCGACGCCACGTAGCGACGCCGGACCGCCTCGTCGTACCGGTTGATCTGGATCCGCATCTCGTCGTACGACGGCAGCTCCCCGACCCCGGTGACCAGGTCGGCGACCCACTCCGCCTGCGCCTCGGCCAGCGGCATGATCGCGCCGAGCGGCTGGATCAGTCCCACGAAGTAGAGCCCGGGGTGGTCCGGGTCCACCACCCGGCGGTAGAGGTCGACGTGGTTGTCGGCCGCCCGTACCACCCGCTCGTCGAGGAACGGGAAGGTCACCTTGTAGCCGGTGCAGTAGACGACCGTGTCGACCTCGGCGGCCGAGCCGTCCTCGAAGAACACCTTCGCGCCCTCGAACCGGTCGATGTTCGGCTTGACCTCGATGTCACCGTGGCCCAGCCGGGTCAGCAGGTCGTCGCTGATGGTCGGGTGTGCGTGCAGCACCGCGTGGTCGGGCTTCGGCAGGCCGTAGTCGGTGACCCTGCCCTGGGACAGCCGCAGCAGCGTCGTCATGGTCAGCTGCTGCACCTTGACCGGCCCGCGGGCGATCGGCGAGTCGGTCAGGTGGTCGGTGGGCACCCCGAAGAGGTACTTGGGCAGGATGTGCGCGCCGCGCCGCATCGCGAGGTACGTCGACTCCGCCACCCGGGACGACTCGACCGCGATGTCGCACGCGGAGTTGCCGATGCCGAGCACCAGCACGCGCTTGCCGGCGAGCCGGTCGGGCGTGCGGTAGTAGTGGGCGTGGATCTGCTCGCCCGGGAAGTCCTCGGCCCCCGGGAACGACGGCTCGGGCCAGCGCGGGTCCCAGTGGTGGCCGTTGGCGACGATCACCTGCGCGTAGTGGCGGTACTCCGGCTCGGACGGCTCGCCGTACTCGTTGCGGCTCCGCACGGTCACGTCGTACCCGCCGGCGGCCGGCTCCACCTTCACCACCTCGGTGCGGAAGACGATCCGGTCCCGGAACCCGAAGTGGTCCACGTAGTCGTCGAAGTACTGCGCGATCTGCCAGTGGTTGGGGTAGTCGGGCAGGTCCTCGGGCATCGGGTAGGAGCGGTACTCCATCAGCTGGCGCGAGGTGTTGATGTGCAACGACCGGTAGGCCGAGGACATCCCGTTGTCGTTGTCGTAGCGCCAGTTCCCGCCGACCGAGGAGCCCACCTCGTAGCAGTCGAACTCCACCCCGCGGGCGTGCAGCACCTGGGCCGCGGCGATCCCGGACGAGCCGGCTCCGATGATGCAGACGCGCGCGTTCATGCGTTGGACCTTCCCCGTGGGCGGAGTGGACAGCCTGTCACACCCCGCGCAACGAGAAAGGTGTTCGGTGGTTACCGTCTGAGGCGTGTCACACGGTCAGCGGCTGGTCGAGCGGCGGTACTGCGCGTTGGCCAGCGGCACGAACACGACGAGCACGGCCACCGCCCACAGGATCGTGTAGATCTCCGGGTTCTGCAGCGCCCACGAGGTCGGCTCGGGCGCGTTCGGGTTGGGGTTTCCGTTGCCGAACAGGTCCCGGGCGGCCTGGGTGACCGCGGAGACCGGGTTCCACTCCGCGAACGTCTGCAGCGGTCCGGGCAGCGTCTCCAGCGGCACGAACGTGTTGGCCACGAACGTGAGCGGGAAGATCACCATGAACGAGGCGTTGTTCACCACCTCCGGGCTCGGCACCAGCATGCCCACCCAGGCCATCACCCATGAGATCGCGTAGGCGAAGACCAGCAGCAGCAGGAACCCGAGCGTCGCCTCCCACACCGAGGTGTTGATCCGCCAGCCCACCAGCAGGCCGGTCAGGCTCATCACCACGAGCACGATCACGTTGTTCACCACGTCGGACAGGGTCCGCCCGGTGAGCACCGCGGACGGTGACATCGGCAGGGAGCGGAACCGGTCGACGATGCCCTTCTTGATGTCGTCGGCCAGCCCGGCCCCGGTGATCGTGGCGCCGAACACCACCGTCTGCGCGAAGATGCCGGCGATCAGGAACTCGCGGTAGCCGGCACCGCCGCCCTGCTGGTCGATCGCCCCGCCGAAGACGTAGGCGAACAGCAGCACGAACATGATCGGCGACATCGTGGTGAACACGATCATGTCCGGGACGCGCTTGATCTTGATCAGGTTGCGCTTGGCGACGACGAAGCCGTCGGACAGGGCGTGGGACATGCTCATCGGACGGCCACCTCTTCGTTCAGCTCCTCGTCACCGGGCTCCATCGGACCCGCGCCATCGGCCCGGTCGGCCTCGTCGGCGGACTCCTGCGCCGTGTGCCCGGTCAGGGTCAGGAACACGTCGTCCAGGGTCGGCCGGCGCAGCCCGACGTCGTCGACCGAGATCTGCTCCGCGTCGAGCCGGCGCAGCGCGTCGGTGAGCACACCCGCCCCACCGGTCACCGGGACGAGCAGCGAGCGCTGGTGCTCCTCGAGCACCACCGGGCCCACGCCGAGCGGCTGGAGCAGCTCGCGCGCGGTGTGCAGGTGGGTGGCGTCCGAGACGGTGATCTCCAGCCGCTCCCCGCCCACCTGGGCCTTGAGCTGGTCCGCGGTGCCCTCGGCGATCACCCGCCCGTGGTCGATCACCACGATGTTGTCGGCGAGCAGGTCGGCCTCCTCGAGGTACTGCGTG
>DATIBI010000180.1:0-16898 GCA_035457605.1 Nocardioidaceae bacterium | reverse complement strand
CCGACCTCCTCGCCGTACTCGACGGTGGCGGTGGCGAGCTCGTAGGTCAGCCCCGACTGGCGCCGGCCCTTGCGCACGACGAAACACGTGACGGACCAGACGCCCTCTAGCTCGGGGTCCATCCGCATCCACGCCTGCTTCCGGCTCCACAGCCTGGGGTAATTCTCCCGCGGCTCGACCGCGACCCAGCCGGCCGCCTCGCCGTCGACGTACCCGATCAGCCCAGACGTCGGTCCGGCGGTGCCGCAGGAAGTTTGCTCCAGCAGCGCGGCGTCTCTCTGCTCCTGGGTGGTGTCGCGCCAGATCCAGCCGGGCACCTTCAGCGCTTGGCAACGGCACTTGTGGGCACCCCCCGTGGCGAAGACCGCCTCGACGTCCTCTGTCGCTGCTTGGTTGGCCGGACGCCAGCTGAAATCGGGCATACGGCGACCCTAGTTGCCAGCCGGAGGCTTTGAAGCCGATCGGGTCCGGAGAAGGCGCGGCACGGGCGAGGCGCTCGGCGCGGAAGGTCGAACTCCGCTTTCACCCTCAGGACGGCCCGGGGCGCAAGGGCCCGCACGCACATCGGCCGATCCGGTAGCAGTTGGGCCCCGTTCCGACCTCAAAACAGGAGACACCCAGCTGGGATCAGCGCGCGGCCGGGCTCAGGCGTAGAGCCCGGGCCTCTCCTCCTGCGGCATCTCGACCCGCCCGCCGCCACGCAGCGACTCCACGGCCGCGAACGCCGCCAGGTTCGCCTGATGGCCGTCCCAGGCCGAGGGGACGGGCGGAGTGCCGTTCCGGAGCGCGTCCACCCAGGAGGCGAGCTCCACCCGGTAGGCGTCGAGGAAGCGGGCCACGAAGTCGGACTTGACCTCCCGGCCATCGACGTTGTCGCGGCGCACCGACAGGCCGTAGGGCGGGGTCAGCGACACCGTTCCCTCGGTGCCGACGACCTCGGTGTGGATGTCGTAGCCGTACCGCGCATTGACCGAGACCTCCACGGTGATGACCCTTCCGCCGGCCGTCTCGAGCACCGCGACCTGCACGTCCTGCAGGCTGCCGTCGGGGACACGGGGTGCGTGCACGGTCACCGCGGTGAGCGGGTCGTCGAGCAGCCAGGGCACCGAGTCGAACTCGTGGATCATCGAGTTGACCAGGACACCCTCGGAGGTGGCGCTCGGGTGCGCCTGCGCGTTGCGGTGCAGACAGTGCATGGCGCGTACCTCCCCCACCGCGCCGGTCCGCACCGCCTCGCGCAGCTCGAGGTACGCCGGGTCGAACCGGCGCATGAACCCCACCTGCACGAGCCGGCGACCTGCCGCCGCCTCGGCCTCGACGACCCGACGCGACCCCTCCACCGAGGTCGCCAGCGGCTTCTCGCACAACGTCGGCTTGCCTGCCGCGAGGCACGCCATCACCAGCTCCTCGTGGAGCGGGTCGGGAGCCGCGATCAGGACGGCGTCGACCTCGTCGTCGGCGATGAGCTCCTCCCCCGAGTCGGCGACGGCCGCGCCCACCCCGACGGCGATCTCCTTGGCCCGTGCGTCGTTGGCGTCGTAGATCTGCACCACCCGGGCTCCGGGCACCCAGCGCGCCAGGGTCTCCACGTGGGCGGCGCCCATGGCGCCCGCGCCGACGACTCCGATTCTCACCATGTCCTCGCTCATCCCGTCCTTCCCCACAGCTGTTTCGTCACAGGCTCACCCAACGTCTCTCCTCGAACGAGAGCACCATCGCCTCGACCAGCTCGGCGGTCACCACCGCGTCCTCGATCGTCGCTCCGTGCGGGACACCACTGCTGATGCTCTCGGCCAGCCGTCGCGCCTCGACGACCTTGAGGTCGTCGTAGCCCATCGCCACACCCGCGCCGGGCTGGAACGACGCGAGCTCGCCGTCGCCGGGCCGGACCAGCCGGGTCTGCCAGGCGGCGTCCTGGAAGTCCTGGTCGAGGCAGGTCCGCAGCTCACCCATCCGGCGGAAGTCCCACGACAACGCGCCCTGGGTGCCGCGCACCTCGATGCCGTAGCTGCACTGCTCACCGACCGCGACGCGGGAGGACTCCAGGTAGCCGTGCGTCCCGGACTCGAAGCGCAGCAGCGCGGAGACCTGGTCTTCGTTCCCGACGGGGCCGCGCGGGCCCTCGCCCCCACGGGCGAAGTGCGACACCGCGCCGGTCACCACCGGTCTCTCGGTGATGAACGTGGCCTGGTCCGAGACCAGCTCGACGATCCGGCCGGCCTTCCGGCCACCGACGTGCAGAGCCAGGTCGAACCCGTGGCTGGCGAGGTCCCCCAGCACGCCGGTGCCGGCGTACTCGGGGTCGAACCGCCAGGACAGCGCGCCGTCCGGGTGCGCGGAGTAGTCCGCGAGCAGGCGCACGTTGACCGTCTCGATCCGACCGAGCCGCCCCGAGGCCACCAGCTTGCGCGCCAGCTCGACCGCGGGTGCGTTCCGGTAGTTGAACCCCACCGTGGACATCACCCCGGCCTTGCGCACCGTCTCGGCGATGGCGGCGGTGTCCGCCACCCCCCGGCCGGCCGGCTTCTCGATCCACAGGTGCCGCCCGGACGCGGCGACCGCCGACCCGACCTCGCGGTGCACGAAGTTCGGCCCGCAGACGCTGACCACGTCCACGTCGTCACGCTCGAGCAGCTGCTGCCACTGCGCGTGCGCGTGGGCGAAGCCGTACGCCGTCCGGGCCTCCTCGCGCCTCCTCTCGTCCGGGTCCGCGACCGCCACGAGCCGCGGCCGCAGCGGGCTGTCGGGGTAGTGCTGCAGGAGACGGCTCCAGGCCCGCGCATGCACCTGCCCCATCCAGCCGAAGCCGACGACCGCGACCCCGAGCTCCGGCCGATCTGTCACGAGTGGCTCTCCTTCGAGGGCTGGCCGGACGACTGGGCTGCCGACTGGGCTGCCGCGTGGTCTGCCGGCTCGCTGCCGTCGGCCTCCACGTGCAGCGTCTCCGACACCTCGGTCTGCATGGCCTGCGCCAGCTCGGAGCCCGGCATCTCCCGGGCCAGCTCGTGGCTCAGCGCCTCGAGCTCCGCGCCGCCGGCCATCATCTGCACCAGGTCGTCCAGCGTCATCTCCGCCTTGGGGAAGTTGCCCATGCTCCGTCCACGACGCAGCAGCATGAAGCGGTCGCCCACCGGGTAGGCGTGGTGCGGGTTGTGGGTGATGAAGATGACCCCGAGCCCGCGGTCGCGTGCCTTCGCGATGTACTTGAGCACGACGCCGGACTGGCGCACGCCGAGGGCGGCGGTCGGCTCGTCGAGGATCAGCACGCGAGCGCCGAAGTACACCGCCCGGGCGATGGCGACACACTGCCGCTCACCGCCGGACAGGGTCCCGATCGGCTGGTCGACGTCGCGGAGGTCGATGCCCATCGCGGCCAGCTCCTCCTTGGTGATCTTCTTCATCTGCGCGATGTCCATCCGGCGCAGCGGCCCGACCCCCTTGATGATCTCCGAGCCGAGGAAGAAGTTGCGCCAGACCGGCATCAGCGGGACCACCGCGAGGTCCTGGTAGACCGTGGCGATGCCCAGGTTGAGCGCCGCCCGCGGCGAGGAGAAGTGCCGCTTGGTCCCGTCGACGATGAACTCGCCGCTGGTGTGCTCGTGCGCACCGGCCAGGATCTTGATGAAGGTCGACTTCCCCGCACCGTTGTCGCCGAGCACGCAGGTGACCTCGCCGGCGTTCACGTTGGTGGTCACGTCGCGCAGGGCGATGACCGAACCGTAGGACTTGCCGATCTCGCGCACCTCGATGATCGGGGTGCCTGGCTCGGGCAGCTTCACGTCGCTCTTCTCCACTGTTGCGTTGCTCATCTCAGTGACTCCGCTCGTGTCTTGACCCAGTTGTTGACGAGCACGGCGCCGAGCAGCATCACGCCGAGGAAGGCGTAGAGCCAGTCGTTGTCCCAGCCCGCCTGCGGGATGCCCTGCTGCACCATGCCGAAGATGAGGGCACCGAACGCCGCGCCGATCGCCGACCCGTAGCCGCCGGTGAGCAGGCAGCCGCCCACGACCGCGCAGATGATGAAGATGAACTCCTGCCCGACACCCGTCGTGCTCTGCACGGTGGTGGTCTTGAACAGCTGCAGCATGCCGACGAGCCAGCCTGCGAACGCCGTGGTCATGAACAGCCCGACCTTGGTCTTCAGCACCGGCACGCCGACCTGGCGGGCGCTGTTCTGGGCGCCGCCCACCGCGAAGATCCAGTTGCCGACCTTGGACCGAAGCAGGATCCATGTGGCGAAGGCGGTCACGCCGATGAACCAGAAGGTCGCGGCGTACAAGGTCAGCGTGGTCTTGGCGTCGGTGTCCTCGAGCCACGGGACCCAAGCCATCGGGATGTCGACATAGGACCCGAAGATCTGCTTGCCGTCGAAGTAGCCCTCCGCGTTCTGCAGTCCCGTGACGGAGACCTTCCCGATCAGGATCTTGGTGACCGCGAGGTTGACGCCCTGGAGGACGAAGAACGTGCCCAGCGTGACGATGAAGCTCGGCAGCTTGGTCCACATCACGAGCATGCCGTTCATGGCTCCGATCGCGAGGGCGATCACCAGGGCGACCAGGACGGAGAACCACACGTTCAGGCCGAACTCCGTCATCAGGATGCCGGTGGCGAGGCCCGTCGTACCGATCATCGCGCCGGACGAGAGGTCGAACTCACCACCGATCATCAGCAGGGCCACCGCCACCGCCATGATGCCGATGGTCGAGGCGTTGAAGATCCAGGTGCTCGCGCCGGCCGGCTCGAAGAACGAGTCGGTCCGGAGCGTGAAGAAGAGGAAGATCACCAGTGCGCCGGCCATGGCCCCGATCTCGGGGCGGCGCAGGATGCGCGTCCATCGGTACGCCGATGACAGCCGCTCGTCTCCCACCGGGGTGGGCGCCGCTGCCGGAGGCGTCGCTGTGCTCGTGCTCATGTCTCGTCCTTCCCTGAACGGGCTGCCCGGGCCGGCGCCGGAAGGGTGTGCCTCCCGGCGCCGGGACCTGGCTAGCGCGTCCCGTTCTCCGCGAACTCCAGGACGCTCTCGGCGTTCTCCTGGTTGATGATGGCGGGGCCGGAGTAGACCGGCTCCCCGCCGCCGATGTCGTTACCGTTGAGCAGCTTCAGGTAGACCCCGGTGACGCCGAGGTACCCCTGCACGTAGGGCTGCTGGTCGATGGCGAACAGCAGACTGCCGTCCTGGACCAGCTTCGCCACGTCGGCGTTGAGGTCGAAGGTGCCGACCTTGACGTCGCGTCCGGATGCCTCGACCGCGGCCACGGACCGACCGGCCATGTCACCGCCGAGCGCGAGGATGCCGTCGATGCTGTCATCGGCACTGAGCTGCGACTCGATGGTGGCCTGCGAGCCCGCCAGGTCGGTGTTGTCGGTCTGCAGGTTCTTCATGCTGCCGCCGAAGGTGGACGCGGCCGCCCGGCACCGCTCCTCCAGCGCCACGTTCCCGGGCTCCTGGATGACGCAGATGACGTTGGTGAGGCCGGCGTCGCTGAGCTGCTGGCCGGCAGCCTCACCGGCGATCGTCTCGCTCTGCCCCACGTGCGTGATCGCGCCGAACGCCTCCCAGTCGTCGATGCCGGAGTTGATGGTGATCACCGGGATCCCGGCATCCACCGCCGCCTGGATGCTGGCCTGGAGACCGTCGGGGTTTGCCATCGAGACGACCAGGCCACCGGTACCGTCGGCCACGGCGTTGTCGATCAGCGTGCTCTGCTCGCCCGGGTCCGGGGAGCTGTTGTAGCGGACGTCGATGCCGAGGTCCTCTCCGGCACGGTCGCTTCCCGCCTTGACGACGTCCCAGAACGAGTCGCCCGGGGCCGCGTGGGTGACGACGTCGATACGGATGTCGCCGGCCTCGACGCCACCGCCACCGCCGCCGCCGCCCTCGCCGCCGCCTCCGCCGCCTTCTCCCTCACCGGTGGTGCATCCCGCGAGCACCAGTGCTCCCGCGGCGAGCCCGAGGGTGAGTACCCGTCGGATCTTCATGCTGTTCCTCCTTGATCGACCGCATACGCGGGGTGGTCCCGGTGCTCCGGCGCGCCGGGGGTCTGGGGGCTCATTGCGCGGTGGGGAAGCTGAAGTGAGCCTGCTGGTGCTCGGCGTGCTCCACGTGCGGCCAGCGCGCGGTCACCACCTTCGCCCGGGTGTAGAACGCGACCCCCTCCGGGCCGTGGATGTGGTGCTCGCCGAACAGCGAGTCCTTCCAGCCGCCGAAGGAGTAGTAGGCCATCGGCACCGGGATCGGCACGTTCACGCCGATCATGCCGACGCGGACGCCGCGCTGGAACCGCCGCGCCGCCTCACCGCTGGAGGTGAAGATCGCGGTGCCGTTGCCGTAGGGGTTGGCGTTGATCAGCGCGATGGCGGTGTCCACGTCGTCGGCGCGGAGCACCGAGAGCACCGGGCCGAAGATCTCCTCGCGGTAGACGTCCATCTCGGGCGTCACCTGGTCGATCACGGTCGGTCCCACGAAGAAGCCGTCGGCGTGCCCCTCGACCCGGATGTCGCGGCCGTCCACGGCCAGCCGGGCGCCCTGCCGCTCGCCGGAGCCGATGAGCCCGACGATCCGGTCGCGCGCCTCCGGGGTGACGACCGGTCCCATCTCGCTGGCCGCGTCCCGGCCGGAGCCGACCCGGACCGCGCGCGCCTTCTCGTTCACCCGCTCCACGAGACGGTCGCCGACGTCGCCGACGGTCACCGCCGCGGAGATCGCCATGCACCGCTCGCCGGCCGACCCGAAGGCGGCGGCGACGAGCTGGTCGGAGGCGTAGTCGAGGTCGGCGTCGGGGAGGATGATCGCGTGGTTCTTGGCGCCGCCGAGCGCCTGCACCCGCTTGCCCTGCTCGGTCGCCTTGTGGTGGATGTACTTCGCGATCGGGGTGGACCCGACGAACGACACCGCCGCCACGTCCGGGTGCTCGAGCAGGCCGTCGACCGCCTCCTTGTCCCCGTGCAGCACGTTGAACACGCCCTCGGGAAGGCCGGCCTCGGCCCACAGCTCGGCGAGCAGCATCGACGTGGACGGGTCCCGCTCGCTGGGCTTGAGCACGAACGTGTTGCCGCACGCGATCGCCATCGGGAACATCCACATCGGCACCATCGCCGGGAAGTTGAACGGGGTGATGCCCACACACACGCCGAGCGGCTCGCGGAACGAGTAGAGGTCCACCCCCGTGGAGACCTGCGAGGAGAAGTCGCCCTTGAGCAGCTGCGGGATCCCGCAGGCGAACTCCACGACCTCCAGGCCGCGCTGCACCTCACCCCGCGCGTCCGAGAGGACCTTGCCGTGCTCGTCGGTGATCGTCTCGGCGAGCCGGCCGATGTTGGCGTTGACGAGCTCTCGGAAGGCGAACAGCACCCTGGTGCGGGTGCTCAGGGAGGACTGTGACCAGTCCACGAACGCGTCCCTCGCCGCGGCGACGGCCGCGTCCACGTCCTTGTCGGTGGCGAGCAGGACCTCGGCCTGCTGCTCGCCGGTGGCCGGGTTCCACACCCGCCCGGTCCGGGTGGAGGCACCCGCGGTGTGCTTGCCGGCGATCCAGTGCTCGATCGTTCTCATCGCTCGTCCTTGTCTGTGTCGCTGTCCGGTGCCGTCGTCCCAGCCGACGGCTTCAGGTAGGCGCGCTGACGCGCCTTGTTGGTCTCGTACGTCGTCCGTGCCCGTTGTGTGCTCCCCAGCGTCGACGTCTCCGCCACCGGGACGTCCCACCACGCGGGGCTCGCGGGCGCGGGCACCAGCGGGTCGGTCTCGACGTGGACGACCGTCGTGGTGTCGGCCGCCTGCGCCTCGGCGAACGCCTTCTCCAGCTCGCTCAGGTCCGCGGCCCGGATCACCCGGGCCCCGAGGCTGGCGGCGTTGGCGGCCAGGTCGACCGGCAGCACCGAGCCGTCCAGGCCGGAGCCGGTGCGGTAGCGGTAACGGGTGCCGAACCGCTGGGAGCCGAGCGACTCCGAGAGCGCGCCGATGGAGGCGAAACCGTGGTTCTGGACCAGCACGACGATGAGCTTGACGCCCTCCTGCACAGCGGTGACCAGCTCCTGGGCCATCATCAGGTAGGACCCGTCACCCACCATGACGACCACGTCGCGGTCCTCGTCGGTGTCGAGGGCGGCCATCTTCACGCCCAGTCCCCCGGCGATCTCGTAGCCCATGCAGGAGAAGCCGTACTCCACGTGGTAGCCCTTGCGGTCCCGGGTACGCCACATCTTGTGCAGGTCCCCGGGCATCGATCCGGCCGCGCAGACCACGACGTCCTGCGGGCGGGACATCCGGTTGACCACGCCGAGCACCTCCGCCTGCGCCGGAAGGGGTGCGTGGCCCTGCTCGTGCGAGCGCTGCACGACCGCGTCCCACTCGCGCGCCAGCCGGCCCGCCCGCTCGGTGTGCTCCTGCGGTGCCCGCCAGCCGGCCAGCGCATCGGTCAGCTGCTCGAGCCCGCGCCGGGCGTCGGCCACGGCCGGCACCGCGGACAGCTTGTGGGCGTCGAACGCGGCGACGTTGAGGTTGACGAACCGGACACCGGGGTGGGCGAACACCGTCTTCGACGCCGTGGTGAAGTCGCTGTAGCGGGTCCCGATGCCGAGCACGACGTCTGCCTCCTCGGCCAACGTGTCGGCGGCCGTCGTACCCGTGGCACCGATCGCGCCCACCGCTTGCGGGTGGTCGTACGGCAGGGAGCCCTTGCCGGCCTGCGTCTCCGCGATCGGGATGCCGGTCGCCTCCGCGAACGCGCGCAGCTGCTCGGTCGCCCCGGAGTAGATGGCACCGCCGCCGGCGACCGCGAGCGGACGCCGCGCGGAGCGCAGCACCTCCACCGCCCGGGTGAGCGCGCCGTCCTCCACGGCCGGCCGGCCGACGTGCCAGACCCGGCGGGCGAACAGGTCGTCCTCCCAGTCCCACGCCTCTGCCTGCACGTCCTGCGGCAACGACAGCGTGACCGCTCCGGTCTCGGCCGGGTCGGTGAGCACCCGCATCGCGCTGAGCAGCGACAGCGGCAGCTGCTCGGGCCGGTTGATCCGGTCCCAGAACCGGGAGACGGGCTTGAAGCAGTCGTTCACGCTGACGTCCAGCGAGGTCGGGTCCTCGAGCTCCTGCAGCACGGGGTTGGCCACGCGGGTGGCGAACACGTCACCGGGGAGCAGCAGCACCGGGACCCGGTTGATCGTCGCGAGCGCGGCCCCGGTGACCATGTTCGTCGAGCCCGGCCCGACCGAGGCGGTGCAGGCGAACGCGGCCAGGCGGTCCCGGTGCCGGGCGTACCCGACCGCAGCGTGCACCATCGCCTGCTCGTTGCGCGCCTGGTGGTAGCGCAGGACGTGCTCCCCCTCGCCGGCGTTGGCGGCCTGCTCGCGTTCGAGCAGCGCCTGCCCGACACCGGCCACGTTCCCGTGACCGAAGATGCCCCAGCAGCCGGCGAAGAACGGGGTCTCCACGCCGTCCCTCTCGACGTACTGCGCCTCGAGGAAGCGCACGATCGCCTGGGCGACCGTCAACCGCGTGCTCATCGGGCCTCCTTGTCGCCGCCGAACGGCAGTCTCGGGTCGACCGGCTGGGTGGTCCACGTCTCGCGGACCCAGCCGTGGGCGGGGTCGTCGCAGATGCGCCAGGCCCGCTCCCCCGGCCCGGCCATCACGTTGAGGTAGTACAGGTCGTAACCGGGCACCGCCATCGACGGGCCGTGCCAGCCGTAGGGGATCAGCACGACGTCGCCGCTGCGCACCTCGGCGAGGACGTCGATCTCCTTGCCGGGGTGGCCGTAGACACGCTGGTAGGCCATGCCCGGGCCGGCGGGCCCGTCCGCGACCTCGAAGTAGTAGATCTCCTCCAGCTCGCTCTCGTGCTCCGAGGCCTCGTCGTGCTTGTGCGGCGGGTACGACGACCAGTTGCCACCTGGGGTGAGCACCTCGCAGGCGATGAGCGCGTCGGCGTCGAAGGCGTCGGGCGTGCAGAAGTTGTTCACCTGCCGGCTCGACTGCCCGGCGCCGCGGAGCTCGACAGGCACCGCCTCGGCGGGCTGGTGCCGGAACGGCAGTCGCCGCTCGCACCGGGCCGAGGGCAGCGCAAAACGGCCCCCGCCTCCGCTGGTGACCTGCACCTCCGCGTCCCTGGGGACGTAGACGAAGTCGCTGGGTCCGCTGAACACGTCCCGGCGTCCGTGGACGGTCAGCGTCTCGCCGTCGAGGGTGACAGTGCAGGAGCCCTCCAGGGCGAGGACCAGCGTCTCGGACTCGCCGGTGGACCAGCTGGTGCTCTCGCCCGGCTGCAGCGTGACCACGGCGAGCCCGCTGTGGGCCCAGCCGGCGGAGCCCGGGGTGACGTGCAGGTCCACACCGGGCCGGCTCGCGGTGCCGGCGGGGAGGTGGTGCCGGGTGGTCGTCGGGCTCATGTCACATCATTCCCACGACCGCGTCGACCGCGCGGGCGACGTCGCCGTCGGGCGGGTACAGCAGCGACCGGCCCACGACCATCCCCCGCACGTGGGGGTTGGCCAGGACCTTCTCCCACATCGCGAACTGTGCCTGCTGGTCGGCGGAGACCTCCCCGCCGAGCAGGAGCACCGGCAGCTCGGTGGCGGACAGCACCGGCTCCATGTCCTCGATGACGGGCAGCTTGAGCCAGGTGTAGGCGCTCGACCAGCCCAGGCCGGCGGCCACGGTCGCCGAGCGCACCACCGCCTCCACCGACAGGTCGTTGCGGATCCGTCCGTCGACCCGGTGGGAGATGAACGGCTCGACCATCGCCATCAGCCCGTGCCGGGCCAGGTCGCTCACCGCGCCGGCACAGGCGGCGAGGGTGCTCGCCGTGGCGGGGTCCTCGGGGTCGATGCGCAGCAGCATCTTGCCGCCCTGCCAGCCCATCCGGTCGATGGCCGGCGCGTCGTAACCGGTGAAGCGGTCGTCGATCTCGAATACCGTGCCGGCCAGCCCGCCCCGGTTCATCGAGCCGACCACGACCTTGCCGTCGAGCGCGCCCATGAGCAGCAGGTCCTCGAGGATGTCCGCGGTGCCGAGCACCCCGTCCACGCCGGGCCGGGAGAGCGCGACGGACAGCCGGCGCAGCAGCTCCCACCGGTCGGCCATGGCGAGCGCGTCGTCCCCGGCGCGGAGCGCCCCGCGGGCCGGGTGGTCGGCGGCGACCAGCATCAGCCGGCCGGTCGCCCCGGTGAGCCCCTCGGGCATCCGCCGCGCGGCGGCCATCTCGGCGACCCGGCCGGGCTCGCGCACCCGGGTCATGACCAGCTCGCTCACCTCGGCGCTCATGCCGCTCCCTCCAACACTGCCTCGAGCTCGTCGGTGGTCGGCATCGCATCGGCGCAAGCGAGCCGGCCGGCCACGACCGCCCCGGCCGCGTTCGCGAACCGCAGGATGCGTTCGACGTCCCAGCCGGACAGCAGCCCGTGGCAGAGCGCGCCCCCGAAGGCGTCGCCCGCTCCGAGCCCGTTGACCACGTCGACGGGGACGGGGGGTACGACGACCGACTCGTCGCCCCGCACCCCGAGCACACCGGCGGGTCCCTGCTTGACGACGGCGAAGTCGACGCCGGCGTCCACCAGGGCGGCGGCGGCCTGCTCCGGATCACGCTCACCGATCGCGACCTCGCACTCGTCGAGGTTCCCGACCGCGACGTCGACCAGGTCGACCGCGGCCCGGATGTGGGTGTGCGCCTCCTCGCGGGAGGACCAGAACATCGGCCGGTAGTCCAGGTCGAGCACGGTGGTGCCGTGCCCGGTCCGTGCCTTCAGCGCGGCCATCGTGGCGCTGCGCGAGGGCTCGGTCGAGAACCCGGTTCCGGTGACCCAGAAGATGTCGGCGGCGGCGATCGCGTCCAGGTCCAGCTCGTCGGCGTGCACCTGCAGGTCGGGCGCCGTGGGGAACCGGTAGAAGTACAGCGGGAAGTCGTCGGGCGGGAAGATCTCGCAGAAGGTCACCGGGGTCGGCAGCCCCTCGACCTCGGTCACGAAGCGGTCGTCGACGCCGAACCCCTGCAACGCCTTGTGCACGAACCTGCCGAACGGGTCGGCCCCGGTCCGGGTGATCACCGCCGACCGGCGTCCGTGCCGGGCTGCGGCCACGGCGACGTTGGTCGGGCTGCCGCCGAGGTACTTGCCGAACGAGGTGACGTCCTCGAGCGGGACGCCGACCTGGTGCGGGTAGACGTCGACGCCGCACCGGCCCATCGTCAGGACCTCGAAGTGGGGTGCGCCGGTCATGCCGAGACACCCAGCAGGAAGTCGAGGCTGCGCCGTACGTCGCCCAGCGGTCCCTCGTCGTCGGGACGGGCGTCGAGCTTGACGTCCTGCTCCAGGACGTACCAGCCCTGGTAGCCGGCGTCCTCCAGTGTGCGGACCATCGCGGCGATGTCGACGTCGCCCTGCCCGAGCGGGCGGAAGATGCCGGCGCGCACCGCGTCGCCGAACGCGATGCTGCCGTCGACGACCTTCTGCGCCAGCGCGCCGTCGACGTCCTTGAGGTGCACGTGCACCACCCGCTCGGGGTGCTTCGCGGTCAGCGCGACGGGGTCCGCACCCCCCACGACGAGGTGTCCGGTGTCGACGCACAGGCCCACCCGCGAGCCGTCGAGGACCCGCTCGGTCTCCTCGCCGGTCTCGACCATGGTGCCGACGTGGGGGTGCAGGCTGGCCACCACCCCGCGGGCCGCGGCGCGGTCGTTGATCCGGTCGAGGTTGGCCAGCATCGCCGACCAGCCCGCATCGTCGAGCACCGGACGGTCGTCGTACCCGTCGACCCCGGTGAACGCGGCCAGCACGACGACGCTCGCGCCGCAGGCGAGGCACCCGTCGATGAACGCGTCGACCTCCGGCAGCGGATCGTGCTCAGGGTCGTGCAGGAGCACCGGCAGGAAGCCGCCGACCGCGCGCATCCCGTAGCCGGCGAGCTGCTCGGCCTTGGCGCGCGGCTCGACCTCCAGGAACCCGACCGGTCCGAACTCGGTGGCGGTGAGCCCGAGGCCGCGCATCTGCTCCAGCACGGTGTCCGGGTCGAGCTGGTATCCCCACCCGGGAACCTCGCAGACCCCCCACGAGATGGGGGCTCCGGCGACCCTGGAGCGAAGCGGGACGGATACGGCGCTGGGCTCGGAGGACTGGCTGTGATCCATGGCTGAGATTCTCGTCACAGGGCCACACCGGTGTCAAGACTTTGTAAGGACATATTGACGTACACACATTATGGCCTCATCGGGCTATGCTCAGCCTGTCGAGCGCCGGACCGGAGAGGAGACCGCGCCCCGTGCCCTTTCCCGACGTCAAGGTGAACC
Organism: Nocardioidaceae bacterium; assembly: GCA_035457605.1. Classification (GTDB taxonomy): domain Bacteria; phylum Actinomycetota; class Actinomycetes; order Propionibacteriales; family Nocardioidaceae; genus Nocardioides_C. The sequence goes on along the minus strand of DATIBI010000180.1, from coordinate 3,628 downwards.
GCTCCAGTCCCGTGCCGCTGTACTTCCAGGTGGCTGAGCAGATCGAGCACGCCATCCTCGAGGGCACCCTGCAGCCCGGCGACCGGATCGCGAACGAGGTCGTGCTCGCCGACCAGCTCGGCCTGTCCCGGCCCACCCTGCGCCAGGCCATCCAGACCCTGGTGGACAAGGGGATGCTCGTGCGTAAGCGCGGTGTCGGCACCCAGGTGGTGCACGCCCCCATCCGCCGGACCGTCGAGCTCACCAGCCTCAACGACGACCTCAAGCGCGCCGGCCAGCACCCCTCCACCGTGGTGCTCGCGCTCGAGCGCGTGAACGCCGAGAACGGCCCCGCCGAGCACCTCAAGGTGCCGCCCGGCACTCCGCTGTGGCGCATCGACCGGCTGCGCTTCGTGGGCGGTGAGCCGCTGGCGCTGATGCGCAACTACGTTCCCGAGGACGTGACCGACCTCAGCGACGTGGACCTGGCCGAGACCGGTCTCTACGAGCACTTCCGGACGATGGGGATCCACCTGCGGGTCGCGCACCAGACGATCAGCGCGCGCCAGGCCGACGCGCACGAGGCGAGGCACCTCGGCCGTCGCAAGGGGGACCCGCTGCTGACGATGGAGCGGACGGCGTACGACGACAAGGGCCGCGCCGTGGAGTACGGCACCCACCTGTACCGGCCCGACCTCTACGCCTACGAGACGACGCTCGTCGACCGTTGAGGCACCAGTAGCAGCCACCGAGGGGCGGGATGCACGGAGGGCTCAGGTCGCGCAGTGCTCCCCGCCGGCCTTCTCGGGGGCCGGCACGTCGATGGCGGGGTTCTGGTCGAAGAACCCGAACGGCTTGAGCCAGAAGGACACGATGTCCACAGGCATGACCGGCCACTCCTCGGGGCGGGTGACGTGGTGGATGCCGAAGACGTACCAGAGCACCACGTCGGTGTCCTCCAGTGGCTCGTCGTCGGCCACCCATCGGGTCATCCCCTCGTCGGTGGCGGACTGGCTCGGATAGTCTCCGGCGGGCCAGCGCTCGCCGTCGTGCTGCCGCGTGACCCACAGCGTGTGACCGATGATCGGGGCGCGCAGGAACTGCACGGTGCTCGGGTCCATCATCGCGGGGAACGCCGCGCCGGGCACCAGCTTGTACGCGGTCGAGGTCCCCATCTTGTTCTTACGGCCGGGGTTGACCACCTTCCAGGACCGCTGAGACTCCCAGCAGAAGTCGCGACCGGCCTCGGCCTCGGAGCGCACCGGCGTGCCCCGGACGACCAGGTCCAGCCCGTGGGGGTTCTCCGGCGAGACCGGGAGCGCGACCGAGTCGGTCTCCTCCACCGTGTTCTCCGCGCCGTCGACATCGAGGTCGAGGCGCGCGATCAGGAAGTGCTGGTGGAACGGCGCGTAGGTGCGGTGGTCGACGACCGTCCCGGTCGCCGGCACGGGCCCGTCCGCCGCGAACGGTGTAGTCACCATGATCCCGGACGCCCGGACCTCGCACTCGATGTTGCCGTCCTGGTAGAAGCGCCAGTACACGAGGTACTCGTAGTTGGCGACGGTGACCTGGCAGGACACGACCATCCGCCGCATCCGGCGGACCTCGGCCCCGGTGACCGGATCGACGTGCTTCCACAGAACGGCGTTGTCCTCCTCGTGGAGACACAGCGCGTTGGTGATCGTGTACGGCTCGCCCTTGCTGTCGGCGAGCACCGCGTCCACGTAGGTGATCTCCCCCAGGCAGTCGCAGCCGAGCTCCAGCGACTGCGTCATCACGCCGAGGCCCCACTCGCCGACGTCGTAGGCCGTGCGGCGATAGTGCTCGAAGGAGGAGTCCCGGTAGGGCACCACCATCTCCGCGAAGGACAGGCGGTAGGCGACGTCGCGCACGGTGCCGTGGTCGTCGTACCGGACCTGGTAGATCACCGGTCCCTCGCGATAGTTGAAGCCCAGCCGCATCGACCAGTTCTGCCAGCGCAGCTCGGTGCCGTCCAGGGTGAACGAGACCCCCTCCGGCTGCATGATGTGCAGCGGGCGCAGGTCCTGCCGCGGCTGCCCCTGCCACACACCGGGCACGTACTCGCCGGACACCTCGGGCATGCCGTGGTCACCGTCCCGGTCGATCTCGAGCAGATCGAGGGAGTTGAGATCGACGACCAGCTTGACCCCCGAGATCGGGTGGGCATAGGGGTTGCCGTCCGGGGTCTCCCGCAGCCACAGGTCGCACCAGCCGAGCCGGCGGTCGCGCCACTGCTCCGGCATGAGCGCGGCACCACCGTACGCCCAGACGTCCACCAGCACTCGGGACATGTCGGTGATCCCCCGCTCGGCCAGGGTCGCGACGACGTCGGGGTGCTCGCGCATCGCGTGGTCGACCTCGTGGAACTCGTCCAGGGTGAAGTTGGGCGTCACCCCGGGCCTGTGCGTCCACGAGGCCACCTTGTCGGCGTCGAGGTCGACCACCGCCTCGAACACCTGGTTGTCACGCCGGTCGAAGAGCACCGCCAGCGCGGAGCGCGCCACGGGGTCGCCGGGCTGCCAGGACCTCACGACCGCCTTGGGGGGCTCCAGCAGCTCGATGGAGGCGAACCGCCACGAGTCGGTCACACCTCGCTCGCGGCGGAGCGTGGCGGCCGTGCGTCGGAACTCGTCGGCCGTCAGCGGCTCAAGAGGATGCAGCGCCACGGAACCTCCCGGAGCGGTCTCTTCACATGGAAACACGCTTCCGCGACGCCGGTGCACCCCCCGGACGGGCTCCCCCGTCCGGGTGGTCGTTTCCTCACGACGGCCCGTCTAGCCTGAAACTGTCACGATGCCTGGTGCGTCGAAGGAGTGGCCGTCATGGCGGACAAGAAGGCGTTTCACAACATCATCGACGGAGAGGTCCAGTCCTCTTCCTCAGGCGCCCTGATGGATGTGGTCAACCCGTCCACGGGCGCCGTCTACGCAACCGCTCCGAACTCCGACGCCCAGGACGTGGACCTCGCGTGCCGCGCAGCCGACCGCGCCTTCGAGAAGTGGCGCTGGTCGACGCCCAGCGAGCGCCAGAGAGCCCTGCTCAAGCTGGCCGACGTCATCGAGGAGAACGCCGAGGAGCTGGTGGCGATCGAGAGCGAGAACACCGGCAAGCCGGTCTCGCTCGCGCTGTCGGAGGAGATCCCTCCGATGGTGGACCAGATCCGGTTCTTCGCTGGTGCGGCCCGGACGCTCGAAGGCAGGTCCAGCGGTGAGTACATGCGCGGCTTCACGTCCTCCATCCGGCGCGAGCCGGTGGGGCCGGTCGCCCAGGTGGCGCCCTGGAACTACCCGATGATGATGGCGGTCTGGAAGTTCGCCCCGGCGCTGGCCGCGGGCAACACCGTCGTGCTCAAGCCGTCCGACACCACCCCCGCCTCGTCGTACTGGATGGTCGAGAAGATGCAGGACATCTTCCCGCCCGGGGTCTGCAACCTGGTCTGTGGGGACAGGGACACCGGCGCCGAGCTGACCAAGCACCCGGTCCCGCGGATGGTGTCGATCACCGGCTCCACCCGGGCCGGCGTCGCCGTGGCGACGGCAGCAGCCAAGGACCTCAAGCGCGCCCACCTCGAGCTCGGCGGGAAGGCCCCCGTGGTGGTGTTCGACGACGTCGACATCGAGCTCGCGGT
>DATIBI010000179.1:0-12807 GCA_035457605.1 Nocardioidaceae bacterium | reverse complement strand
CGGGCTCGCGCCAGGGGCCAGGCGCGAGCCCGCCGGGGATGTCCCTCCCGAGGAGCCCCGTGGTGTCCCGGCGAGGACGGGCCGGTGGGGCGCGGCAACGAGGATCACCGGGTGCCCCCTCGGGAGCAGGACATGTGCATGAGACGCAGCCCGGGCGGTCCCGGTTCCGTCTTTCCCGATCTCCTGCAACAAAACCGGTGCATCCGCTGGGGGGACTAGACTCCGGGAACTGTGACGGGGAGTGACAACACGGGCGTGGCGCACGCGGTCCTGCCGCCCTTGCCCACCAGCGTCGGCGAGGCCCGCCGCCTGGTCCGCCGGAGCCTCCGCGACGCCGGTCAGGAACACCTGATCGACGACGCCGAGCTGCTCGTCAGCGAGATCGTCACCAACGCCCTGGTCCACGCCGGCACCCCGATCGAGGTCGGCGTCATCCCGCATGCGGGGCGGCTGCGCATCGAGGTGGCCGACGGCAGCCCGCACGCCCCCTCCCCGCGCCACTACACCGCGCTGTCCGGCACCGGCCGGGGGCTGATGCTGCTCGAGGACCTGGTCGACGACTGGGGCGTGGAGACCACGGGTCCGGGCAAGAAGGTCTGGTTCGAGCTGGGTCGGCACACCGACCGTCCCGGAGGCCCGGCCACCCGGCACACCGCCTCGGTCATCGACGAGCACGGGGTTACCACGGTCGAGGTGCGCCTGCTCGACGTGCCCCTGCTGCTGCACGAGGCCTGGCACCAGCATGCCGAGGCCCTGCTGCGTGAGTACCTCCTCGCCAGCCTCGACCTCGACCTCGACCTGGGCGACGGGCCCGACCCGGACGACGCCGACCCGGCCCGCTCGACCCTGACCGCCGCGGAGGACCCGATCCAGGTGCACGCCGAGGTCAGCGACGCCCTGGCGCTGCTCGCCGAGCACATCCCCAAGGCCGGCCTGGCCTCGGACGACCCGGACGCGCTCATGTCCGACGCGGTCGAGCCCGGCATCACCGGCGCCACCGTGATCGTCCCGGTCCCGATGGCGTCGGTGCGGCACTTCGAGACGCTCGACCGGACCCTCGACGCCGCGCTGGAGATGGCCGAGACCGGGCTCACCCTGACCGCGCCCACGCAGCCGGAGGTGCGGCTGCTGCGACGGTGGCTGTGCGCCCAGGTCGTCGCCCAGAGCCAGGGCCTGGAGCCTGTGACCTGGTCGCCGACCGACCTGCCGCCCCCCAAGCCGCGCGCGGAGCTGGTCTGGGACAGCACGGAGGTCAGCGAGTCGCCCGCCGCCATGATCGCGATGGACGACGCGAACCGGCTCCTCGCGCTGAGCCCCTCGGCCCTGGCGCTCCTCGGCTACGACGACCCGGAGCAGATCGTCGGCCGGCGCTGCGTCGCGATCATCCCCGAGCGCTACCGGCAGGCGCACCTGGCCGGGTTCACGTTGCACTTCGTCAACGGCCGCGGACCGCTGCTCGGCGACACCGTGGTGGTCCCGGCGCTGCGCCGGGACGGCACCGAGGTCCAGATCTCGCTGACCGTGCAGTCGGTCCCCGCACCGCACGGACGGACCGTGTTCACCGCCGTGCTCGCGCCTCACGGTTGAGGATCGCGTCGATCGTCCCCTGCTCCAGCGGCCCCGGGGACAGGGACGCCGCGACCATGAGGTCGGCGACGAGCGCGATCTCCTCGAGCAGCACGGTGTCCTCCAAGTCGAAGCCGGCCAGCTCTTCCAACGTCGCTCCTCCCACCATGCAAGGACCAACGACCGGACGAACCCGACGTTAGTGGCCCTTTCACCCCCTTTCGGCATAGCCCGTTCGGACTATGACCCGGCGGCCGGGGCATGCTGGGACGCGGAACAATCCGGTGTCCCGGGAGGTTGACGACCCACATGAGCGCCCCGCAGCTTCCGGCTCCCGAGATCGACGTACGACGGGCCGCGGACCGGTTCACGACCCGGCTGGACTGGCTCGACTCCCAGCACTCGTTCTCGTTCGGCTACCACTACGACCCGGCGAACACCGGGCACGGGCTGCTGCTGGTGAACAACGACGACGTGGTGCAGCCGGGCACCGGCTTCGACACCCACCCGCACCGGGACATGGAGATCGTGACCTGGGTGCTGCGCGGCAGCCTGGTGCACCAGGACTCGACCGGGCACGCCGGGGTGATCTACCCGGGCCTGGCGCAGCGGATGAGCGCCGGCACCGGCATCCTGCACTCGGAGAAGAACGACTCCTGGCGGCTGCAGGGCGAGGAGCACACCGACCCGGTGCACTTCGTGCAGATGTGGGTGGTCCCCGACGAGCCCGGGACCACCCCCGGCTACGAGCAGCTCGAGATCGACGACGAGCTGATGCGCGGCGGGCTGGTGCCGGTCGCCTCGGGCATGGACCGGCACCGCGACCAGGCCGCGATCCGGATCCGGAACCGCCATGCCGCGCTCCACGCCGCCCGGCTCCGCCCCGGCGCGAGCGTGCGGGTCCCCGACGCGCCGTACCTCCACCTGTTCGTGGCCCAGGGCTCCGCGGACCTCGAGGGGGCGGGTCCGCTCGCCGAGGGCGACGCGGTCCGGTTCACCGCGACCGGCGGGAACACCGTCACCGCCACCGGCGACGGCGCGGAGCTCCTGGTCTGGGAGATGCACGCCGCGCTGCGCGGCTGACCAGGCGGCCGGTCAGGAGGCTGGTCAGGCGGTTCGGTCAGGCGGAGAAGAACGACTCGTTCATCCGCGGGTCGGGCGCGAAGGGTACGACGGCCAGGCGCATCCCGGTCTGCTGGAACCGCTGCTGCTCCACCCGGCGGACGACCTCGTTCGCGCGGGCGCACTGGCTCTCGGAGAGGTAGAACGCGAACACCCGCAGCCGTTCCCGCGCCGCGTAGAAGGTCTCGAGGTTGACCTCCTCCGCGCCGCCGATGGTCTCGAGGTCGTAGAGCGCCTGCTCCACGTCCTCGGGCCGCACCCGGGGCGCGAGCTCGGGGTGCACGTCGATCATGCCGTCCTCGGAGACGATCACGATCAGGCAGGGCGCCGAGGACGCCGCGGTGTAGCGGACCGCGGAGTTGTACCGCGCCCCGCGGCCGGGGTCGCCGACGCCCGTGGCGATCCCGTCCAGGATCACCCCCACGGCGTGGCAGGTGCCGTCGGGGGTGAGCAGGACCGCCCCGTCGATCCGGGTCAGCGACCGGAGCATCACGCTGTCGATCTGCTGCGGCTCGATCGCCAGCGCCTGCGGGGCCAGCCGCTTCGCCTCCTGCGCGGCGGCGGTGGTGACCACGAGCATGGTGCCCTTGGACTGGCTCACCGCGGTCTGCGCCAGCCGCCAGATGGAGCGGATGTTGTCGTCGCTGACGCTGGCGAACACGCGGCGCATCGAGTCCACGAACAGCGACGGCGACATCCGCGGCCGCGGCAGCTGGGGGTGGCCGTTGGCGACGCGCAGCAGCGGCGACCCGTGGTGCGACATCATCCAGACGCCCTGGCCGACCACGGTGAACCGGAACACGTCCTCGCTGGAGCCGTCGTACTGCGGCGAGATCGACCCGAGCCCGTAGATGCTGGTGCCGTCGACGAGAAGGTTCAGGTCCGGACCGCTGATCTCGAGCAGCTTGCGGAACTGCCGGCGCTCGCGCACCGAGATCGGGTTGCGCAGCCGCACGGTCACCTCGACGCCGGGGTGGCCGTCGGAGGCCAGGATCACCGTCCCCGACCCGGGTCGCCCCTCGTAGGCGGTGGACGCCAGTGCCTCGAAGGAGTCGTACAGGCCCTTGGCCAGGGTCTCCCCGGCGATCATCGCGGTCGAGAAGACCAGGTGGTTCGCCGAGCGGCGGATCGCGTCGGTGGGCACGTCGTCCTCGATCGGCGAGATCGACCGCGGCGGCTTGGCGGCGAGCAGGGCGTGGGTCGCGGTCCGCAGCAGCTCGCTGATGATCCCGTGGGACAGCGACACCGTGATCGGCACACCGTCCACCTCGCTGGTCTCCAGCCGCGGGAGAGACTCCAGGCTCTCGGTGTGGACCGAGAGCACCGGGTGCACCTCGTGCTCGCCCACCGTGGCGGACTGGCCCACGAAGAACGTCCGTCCCTGCCCGGCCTCGGACGCCTGCATCGCCGCCTCGAGCGCGCGGGACCGGGCGATGTCGCGGTAGAGCTCGTGCCGGGCCTCGTGCAGCTCCGCAGAGGGGAACCGCATGTCGTGGACCGGGCTCTCCTCGTAGCGGCGCTTGGCGTCGGTGGTGACACCGGCGAAGTCGGCGCACACGAAGGACGGCTCGAGCCCCTCACGGGCCTCCAGGCACACCGACCCGTCCGGGGCGAAGCCGACGAGGAACGCCTCCGGGGACAAGATCGCGCCGATCTGGTCCAGCGCCCGGTCGGCCGCCCCGTCCAGGGACACCCGGAACTGCCGCTGGAAGTCCCACATCGTGTGCCGGGGCGCCGGCGCGGACGACGCAGCGCGGGACGGGTCGGGGGCGTCTGAGGAGACTGAGTTGGCCAACGCTGCTCAGGTCCTTCTCTCGTCGGAGGCGTCTAGAAGAGGTACCCCGCCCCGGGGCATACCGAACATCCCCATCATTCCGCCGGGGTGCCGAGGATCAAACCGACCGTCGGCCCGGGGGGCGGGACCTTTGCCCCTACGGACCGAGCGAGGCCCGAAGCAGGCTGGAAGCACCCCGGAAAGCCCAGGAAGGAGCGCTCGATGAGCACCATTGCCAAGCGCACGTCCAGCCCCATGTCCGACATGCTCGAGTGGCTGGAGTCCAACAGCCCGTTCAACGTCCGTGGCGTCGGCCTCGCCCCCTACGTACGGGTCGAGGACTTCATGGACGGCGAGACCTACGTGCTGCGCGCCGAGATCCCCGGGATCGACCCGGAGAAGGACATCGAGGTCACCGTCGAGCACGACATGCTCACGATCTCCGGCGAGCGCCGCGAGGAGACCAAGGACAAGAACCACCGCGAGTTCCACTACGGCGCGTTCCGCCGGACCGTCTCGCTGCCCAGCGGCGCCAAGGCCGACGAGGTGACCGCCCGCTACAACGACGGCGTCCTCGAGGTCCGCGTACCGGTCTCGGGCGAGGTCGCCTCCAGCGTCCGCATCCCGATCCAGCGTCCGTCCGAGTGAGGAGCACGCCGTGCACGCATCGGTAGGTGACCGGCTCATCGTCCACGGGACCCACGTCGACGACCACGTGCGGGACGGGAAGATCCTGGAGGTGCGCGGCGAGGACGGCGGTCCGCCGTACCTCGTCCGCTGGGACGACACCGGGCACGAGGCTCTGGTGTTCCCGGGCCCGGACGCGACCATCCACCACTTCGAGCACCAGGGTGACACCACCCCGCAGGGGTAGATGCGGGATCGATCGACGGGGCTCCGATGACGCTGACCGCCGCCGGACTCAGTACGCCTGAAGCCCGGCGGCGGTCAGTCACCGAGGGGCCCAACGAGCTGCCTCGGCCACCCCGGCCGTCCCCGCTGCGGCACTTCCTGCGGCAGCTCACCCACCTGCTCGCGCTGCTGCTCTGGGTGGCTGCCGGTCTCGCCCTGCTGGCCGGGCTGCCGCCGCTGGCGGTGGCGATCGTGGTGGTGGTGCTGCTCAACGCCGGCTTCGCCTTCGCCCAGGAGTACCGGGCCGACCGGTCCGCGGAGCGGCTGAACGCGCTGCTCCCGACGACGGTGCGGGTACGTCGGGACGGGGTGCTGCGCACGGTCGACGCCACCGAGCTGGTCCGCGAGGACCTGGTGGTGCTCGGCTCCGGCGACCGGGTGGCGGCCGACATGCTGCTCACCACCGCGCACGCGGTGACCGTCGACGAGTCGCTGGTGACCGGCGAGAGCACCCCGGTGCCCCGGGGCGTCGGGGACCCGGTCATGGCCGGCACCTTCGTGGTGCAGGGCGAGGCGGAGGCGGTCGTGACCGCGATCGGCGCCGACACCGCCGTCGCCGGCATCTCCGCCCTGACCAGGCAGGCGCACCGGCCGCCGAGCCCGCTGACCCGCCGGCTCGGCGGCGTGGTCCGCCGGGTGGCGGTGATCGCGGTCGCCACTGGCACGCTCCTCGGCGCGGCCGGGTTGTTCCTCGGTCTCGACGCCACCGAGGCGTTCCTGTTCGGGGTCGGGGTGACCGTGGCGCTCGTGCCCGAGGGGCTGCTGCCCACGGTCACGCTCTCGCTGGCCCGGGGAGCCCAGCTGATGGCCGACCGGCAGGCCCTGGTGCGCCGGCTCGACGCCGTCGAGACCCTCGGCGCGACCACGTTCATCTGCACCGACAAGACCGGCACCCTCACCCAGAACCGGATGGCCGTGGTCGAGGTCTGGACGCCCGCCGGGGCGGTCACCGCCCACCCCGAGGGGTACGCGCCCCACCAGCGCTACGACGGCGACGCGCGGGCGCTCGCGCTGGCCGCCTCGGCCGCGGGGAGCGCGGCCCGGTGCGTCCAGGGCCGGGTGCGCCGGCACGACGGCGGCTGGGTCGCCGAGGGCGACCCCATGGAGGCGGCGCTGCACTGCTGGGCGGTGGGCACGGGCTGGACGGAGGACCGCGGGGAGACCGCCGAGCGGCACCCCTACACCGCGGAGCGGATGCTGAGCTCGGTCGTGGTGGCAGGAGCGGTCGGTGCCGCCGGTGGAGGGGCGGGCGGGGTGTCCCACGTGCTCGGTGCGCCGGAGTCGGTGCTCACCCGCTGCGGCCGCGTCCCGGCCGACGCACCGGCGGCGCTGCACTCCATGGCGCATCGGGGTCGGCGGGTGCTCGCGGTGGCCCGGGGGCGCGGTGGGGGGACGGCGGAGGAGTCCGAACGGGACCTGGAGCTGCTCGCACTGGTGGGTCTGGAGGACCCGCCCCGGCCCGACGTGGCGCAGGCGCTGCGGGCCTGCCGGGAGGCGGCGATCCGGGTGGCGATGGTCACCGGCGACCACCCCGCCACCGCGGCCGCGATCGCCCGGGAGGTCGAGCTGCTCGGTCCCGGAGGCCTGGTGCTCGACGCCGGCGACCTGCCCGCCTCCGACCACGAGCTCGGTGCGCTGCTCGACGTGGAGGACGGCGTGGTGGTGGCCCGGGTCCGCCCGGCGGAGAAGCTGCGGATCGCGCGGGCACTGCGCGGCCGGGGCCACGTGGTGGCGATGACCGGGGACGGGGTCAACGACGCGCCCGCGCTGCGCGAGGCCGACGTCGGCGTCGCGATGGGGGCCAGCGGGAGCGACGTCACCCGCGAGGTCGCCGACCTGGTGCTGCTCGACGACCACTTCGCCACGATCGTGGCCGCGGTCGAGCTCGGCCGCGCCACGTTCGCCAACATCCGCCGGTTCCTGACCTACCACCTCACCGACAACGTCGCCGAGCTGACGCCGTTCGCGGCCTGGGCGCTGACCGGGGGCCAGCTGCCGCTCGCGATCGGCGTGCTCCAGGTTCTCGCGCTCGACATCGGCACCGACATGCTCCCGGCACTCGGTCTGGGTGCTGAGCCGCCGAGCCGGAGGGTGATGCGCGGGCCGGCCCGGATCGGCAGCCTCGTCGACGGCACCCTGCTGCGGCGGGCGTTCGGGGTCCTCGGACCGGCCGAGGCCGCGATGTCGATGGCCGCCTTCGTCCTGGTCCTCACCGCCGGCGGGTGGGCGTGGGGCGAGACGCCGCCCGCCGGCCTGCTGATGACCGCGTCCGGGGCCGCGTTCGCCGCCATCGCGGTGGCCCAGATGGCGAACGCGTTCGCCTGCCGCAGCGCGACGCTGCCGGTCTGGCGGATGAACCCGGCCGGGAACCTGCTCGTGGTCGGGGCCGTGGCCGCGGAGGCCGCGCTGCTCGTCGCCTTCGTCGGCGTGCCCTGGCTGGCCGACCTGCTCGGCGGAGGCTGGCCGTCTCCGCTGGGCTGGGCGATGGCAGGTGCCGCCGCCGTCGTGCTCCTGCTCGTCGACGGCGCGCACAAGGCAGCCCGACGGGCGGGCCGACGGTCGGGCCGACAGTTGGGGCGCCGCCGTGCCGACGTCAGCGGTGGACGCGCACCTTCTCGTGCGTGAGCTCCTCGATGTCGTCGGCGGCGGCGTGCAGCAGCTTGTGCGCGAGGTCCGCCAACGCCCGGGCCACCGCCAGCTCGTCACCGATCTCGGGGACGTCGCGGTCGGTCGGGTTCAGCCGGGCCTTGCCGGAGCCGGTCAGCGTCACCGACTCGCTGGGCCGCAGGTGTGCCTTGGCGTGGGTCTCCCCGTCCTGCTCACCGATGTGGATGTCGACGTGCCATTCCTTAGCCGTGATCATGCTTCCTCCTCGGGGTGCGGGGTCCGCAGGGTGCGGGCGCAGCTCTGGGGCGCGGCGGGCGGCGGACACGGCACGGAGGCGAGGGCGCGGGCCCGCGCCGGGGGTAGCGCCTCGAACAATGCGTGATGTGAACCAGGCGCTACCCCCGCCGCGGCACCTCCCATAGAAGTAGGTCAGCCGGGACTGCTTCAGGGCCGAAGGTCCCGGATCCGTAGTACTCCTGCACCATGCACCCGGTCGTTCTGGAGGTCTTCGAGCGCCTTGTCCGCTTTGTCCAGCGGGTAGGGGGTGACCGTCGCGGTCACGCCGAGCCGGGGTGCCAGCCGGAGCAGCTCCTCGCCGTCGGCACGGGTGTTGGAGGTGACGCTGGTGAGGGTGCGCTCGCGGAACAGGTGCCGCTGGTAGTCCAGGACGGGTACGTCGGACAGGTGGATGCCGGCCACGGCCAGCGTGCCCCCACGGTCGAGCGCGGCGAGTGCCACCGGCACCAGCTCACCGGCCGGCGCGAACAGGATCGCGGCGTCGAGCGGCACCGGCGGCTCGGCGTCCGCGGCACCGGCGGAGGCGGCGCCGAGCTCGAGCGCGAGCTCGCGGGCACGGGCGTCGCGGGTGAGCACGTGCACCTCCGCGCCCCGGGCCAGGGCGACCTGGGCGGTGATGTGGGCGCTGGCGCCGAAGCCGTAGATGCCGAGCCGCCCCCCGGCGGGCAACCGGGCCCGACGCAGCGCCCGGTACCCGATGATCCCGGCGCAGAGCAGCGGCGCAGCCTGCTCGTCGGGCAGGTCCGGCGGCAGCTCGTAGGCGTAGGCGGCGGGGACGACGGTGTACTCGGCGTACCCGCCGTCGGCGTCCCAGCCGGTGTACCGCGAGCCCGGGCACAGGTTCTCCGCGCCCGCGCGGCACCAGCGGCACGCTCCGCACGTGGACCGGAGCCAGGCCACGCCGACCCGGTCGCCGGCGCCGAACCGGGTGACGCCGTCGCCGACCCGGGCCACCCGGCCGACCACCTCGTGGCCCGGCACGACCGGGGTCCGGTGCGGGGCGAGGTCGCCGGCGACCACGTGCAGGTCCGTGCGGCACACCCCGCACAGGTCCACCTCGACCAGGACCTCGCCGGGTCCGGGTTCGGGCACCGGCACCTCGGCGAACCGCATCGCGTCGATGCCGTCGCCGGCGGTCTGCCAGGCGCGCATGCTCGGCGTGCCCACCTCCGGCACCCCTGCGTCAGCGCGCCGGGGCGCCGGTCACCGGACCACCGCGACCGAGCAGCCGGCGTTGTTCAGCACCGACTGGCTGACCGAGCCGAGCAGCAGCCCGGCGAACGCTCCGCGGCCGCGCGACCCGACCACGACCAGCGCCGCGGACTCCGAGGCGTCGGCCAGCGCCCGGCTCGGGGCGACCGGGATCGGCTCGGGCACGACGGTCACGTCGGGGTAGCGCTCGGACATCCCGGCGATCGCCTCGGCCAGGAGTCGCTCGGCCTCCGCGGACTCGTCGGCGTAGGTCTGGTCGGGCACGCCGAGACCGCCGTGGGTGCCGCGGGACAGCGACCGCCAGGCGAAGATCACGGTCAGCGCACCCCCGGTGTGGCTGGCATGCTCGAAGGCGAACTCGAGCGCCTTGGCGCCCTCCGGCGAGCCGTCGACGCCGACCACGATCCGCCGGCTGTCGGGGTTGTTCGGGTGCCGGGTGACCACGACCGGGCAGGCGGCGTGCCGGGTGACGTGCTGGCTCACCGAGCCGAGCACGATGCCCGAGACCAGGCTGTGCCCGCGGGCGCCGAGGACCAGCAGCGCGGCCTCCTTCGAGGCCTCGATCAGCGCCGGCGCCGGCGGGGCCTTCGAGATGGACAGGCCGGTGCCCGGTGCGCGCGCGGACTTCAGCCGGTCACGCGCGTCGGACTCGAGCTGCGCCATCCGGGCGGCGTGCCAGTCGCTGGTGACCTCCAGCACCTGGGTCGCGTCGACCTCGGAGATCACCACGTGCAGGGCGCGCCGGTGGTCGTGCGCGTACTGGTCGGCCCAGGACAGGGCCAGGTCGCTGTCGGCCGAGCCGTCGTAGCCGACGACGACGGCACCCCTGTGCGTATTCATGCTCCCAGCCTCCCCACATGTCCGCTTCGCGGACAGGGCCACTGGTCCCGACGCGCGCAGACCGACCGGCCCGTCAGTGCGTGAGCTTGAGCCCGACGATGCCCGCGACGATCAGGAGCAGGCACACCAGCCGCGCGGCCGAGGCGGGCTCGCCGAGCGCGACGATCCCCCAGGCCGCCGTACCGACCGCGCCGATCCCGACCCAGACCGCGTACCCGGTGCCGACCGGGATCGAGCGCAGCGCGAAAGCCAGGCCGGCCATGCTCAGCACCATCGCGACCGCGAACACGGTCGTCGGCACCGGTCGGGAGAACCCTCGGCTCTCACCGAGGGCGGCGGCCCAGACGGTCTCGAGGAGGCCGGACAGGACGAGGACGAGCCAGGACATGGTTCCCTCCGCAGTAGCTCAGCTGGCTGGTTACCGCGTCGTCGTGCATGACCGGGTACGACGCACTCGTCCGGGAGGCGGAGGCCTCACCGCCAGGGTAGGCGACCGGCTCGCGGGGCTGTCGCTCCGGTCAGGACCTGAGCTCGGGGAACTGGTCGTCGCGCCACTCGGCCTCCCGGGCCCCTGCGGCGTCGTCGTTCTCCCGGGCCCGCAGCTCGACCCGGCGGATCTTGCCGGAGATGGTCTTCGGCAGCTCCGCGAACTCCAACCGGCGCACCCGCTGGTAGGGCGCGAGGTGCTCGCGGGCGTACCGCAGGATGCCGAGCGCGGTGTCCCGGGTCGGCTCGTGGCCGGGGGCCAGCACGACGTAGGCCTTCGGCACCGCCAGGCGCACCGGGTCGGGGGCGGGTACGACGGCCGCCTCGGCGACCGCGGGGTGCTCGATCAGCACCGACTCCAGCTCGAAGGGGCTGATCTTGTAGTCCGAGGCCTTGAACACGTCGTCGGTGCGCCCGACGTAGGTGATGTAGCCGTCCGCGTCGACCGTGGCCACGTCGCCGGTGTGGTACCAGCCGTCGGCCATCGCCTCCTGGTTGCGCTCGGCGTCGCCCTGGTAGCCGGTCATCAGCGGCAGCGGGTGCGCGGAGAGGTCCAGGCAGATCTCGCCCTCGCCCGGACCCTCGATCCGCGTGCGGGTCAGCGGGTCCACCAGCACCACCGGGCAGCCGGGCAGCGGCCGGCCCATGGACCCGGGGCGGACCTCCGAGCCGGGGGTGTTCCCGACCGCGGCGGTCATCTCGGTCTGGCCGTAGCCGTCGCGCAGGGTCAGCCCCCACTGCTTGCGCACCTGCTCGATCACCTCGGGGTTGAGCGGCTCGCCCGCCCCGATCACCTCGCGCAGCGTGCCCGGTCCGCCGCTCAGGTCTGCGTTGATCAGCATCCGCCAGACCGTCGGCGGGGCGCAGAACGAGGTCACCTGGTGCCGGTGCAGCTGGGCGAGCAGGGCGGCGGCGTCGAAGCGGGCGTAGTTGAAGCAGAAGATCGTCGCCTCGGCGATCCAGGGCGCGAAGAAGCAGGACCAGGCGTGCTTGGCCCAGCCGGGCGAGGAGATGTTCAGGTGCACGTCGCCGGGGCGCAGCCCGAGCCAGTACATCGTGGACAGGTGCCCGACCGGGTAGGACACCTGGGTGTGCTCGACCAGCTTGGGCCGCGAGGTGGTCCCGGAGGTGAAGTAGAGCAGCAGCCGGTCGTCGGGCCGGGTGCCGGGGTGGTCGACGGTGACCTCGCCAAGCGCGTAGGCGTCGTGCAGGTCGAACCAGCCGCCCGGTCCGTCGTACCCGCCGACCACGATCCGGGTGTAGTCGCCGGGGACGTCGTCGAACTTGGGCGCGTCGGCGGGGTTGCAGATCACGTGCCGCACGGCGCCGCGGGTGACCCGGTCGGTGAGGTCGCCGGGGCCGACCGCGGTGGTGGTCGGCATGATCACCGCACCGAGCTTCATGATCGCCAGCATCGACTCCCACAGCTCGACCTGGTTGCCGAGCATCACGATCACCGAGTCGCCCTTGCCGACGCCCTGCTGGCCCAGCCACATCGCGACCTGGTCGGACCGGTGGGCCATCTCCGCGAACGTGCGGGTCAGCGTTGAGCCGTCCTCCTCGACGATCACCAGCGCGGGCCGGTCGTTGCCGCGGGCGATCGCGTCGAACCAGTCGACGGCCCAGCTGAACCGCTCCCCCACGTCGGGCCAGCGGAACTCCGCGACCGCCCGCTCGTGCTCGCCGCGCAGCATCAGCAGCTGGTCGCGCGCCGCCCGGTAGGCCGCGGTCGGTCCGTCCTTCGCCTGGTCCATGCTCGTGCTCCCCGTCCGTGTCGCGTTCCTGGCCGCAGGGCCCGTGGCGGTCACGCTATCCGCGTTGGCGGCACCCGACTAGGGTCGTGAGATGAACCTGCGCAGCTGGCTGGGGCTGTACCTCGTCGCCGCCGTCGTGTTCGTCGTCGTGGACCTGGTGTGGCTGGTCCTGGTCGCGGACCCGCTCTACGACGCGCTGCTCGGCGACCTGCTCGCCGAGCAGCCCAACGCGTGGGC
>DATIBI010000178.1:0-15220 GCA_035457605.1 Nocardioidaceae bacterium | reverse complement strand
GACCTCGGCCTGGGGGAGGTGCACTTCCCCGAGCTCACGGTGACCGCAGGCAGCACCCGGGTAGCACCGGTGGCGGGGGAGAGCCCGGCCGACGCGGTGCTCCGTGCCCGGTGCGAGGCCGGGGTCGGCCGCCGCTACGGCAACGCGCCCCGGCAGCGGATCTGGAAGCGGCTCGACGACGAGCTGCGCACGATCGGCCGGCTCGGGTACGCCTCCTACTTCCTCACCGTCGCCGACGTCACCGACCTGATCCGGGAGATGGGCGTGCGCTCGGCCGCCCGCGGGTCGGGAGCCGGCAGCCTGGTCAACTACCTGCTCGGGGTCTCCGGGGTCGACCCGCTGCGCTACGGCCTGCTCATGGAGCGCTTCCTCTCCCCGCTGCGGCAGGCACTGCCGGATATCGACGTCGACGTGGAGTCGGCCCGCCGGCTCGAGGTCTACGAGCGGATCCTCGACCGCTACGGCGGGGAGCGGTGCGTGTGCGTCTCGATGATGGACACCTACCGGGTCCGGCACGCGGTGCGCGACGTCGGCGCCGCCCTGGGCATGCCCGCCGGCGAGGTGGACGCGATCGCCAAGGCGTTCCCGCACATCCGGGCTCGCGACGCGCGGGTCGCGCTGCGGGAGCTGCCCGAGCTGCGGGTCTCCGGGCTGGGGGAGGAACGACTGGACCTGATGTTCCGGCTCGTGGAACGGCTCGACGGGCTGCCCCGGCACATCGCGGTGCACCCGTGCGGCGTGCTGCTCTCCGACGCGACCCTGCTCGACAGGACCCCGGTCGAGGCCAGCTACGCCGGCTTCCCGATGAGCCAGTTCGACAAGGACGACGTGGAGGACCTCGGGCTGCTCAAGCTCGACGTGCTCGGCATCCGGATGCAGTCGTCGATGGCGCACGCGCTGGCCGAGATCGAGCGGGTCGACGGGGTAGAGGTCGACCTCGACGACGAGGAGCAGGTCCCCTTCGACGACCCGGCGACGTTCTCCCTGATCGGCCAGGCCAAGACCCTGGGCTGCTTCCAGATCGAGTCGCCCGGCCAGCGGGAGCTGGTCGGCAGGTCCGGGCTGACCACCTTCGAGGAGATCATCACCGACATCTCCTTGTTCCGGCCCGGACCGGTCAAGAGCGACATGATCACCCCTTACCTCAACGCCCGTCAGGGGTGGTCGATGCCGACCTACCTCCACGAGGACCTCCGCCCGATCCTGGAGGAGACCTCGGGGGTGGTGGTCTTCCACGAGCAGGTCATCGAGATGATCGCGCAGCTCACCGGCTGCACCCTGGCCGAGGCCGACGAGGCGCGCCGTGCCCTCGGGGACGTCGAGGGGATGGCCGAGACGAGGCTGTGGTTCCACCCCCGAGCGATGGCCCAGGGCTACCCCCGCCACGTGGTCGAGCAGATCTGGAAGGTGCTCGAGGCCTTCGCCTCGTTCGGCTTCTGCAAGGCCCATGCGGCGGCGTTCGCGCTCCCGACCTACCAGTCGGCCTGGCTCAAGGCGCACTACCCGGCGCACTTCCTCGCGGGCGTGCTCACCCACGACCCGGGGATGTACCCCAAACGCCTGATCCTCGACGACGCCCGCCAGCTCGGGATCGCGGTGCTCGGCCTCGACGTCAACGCCTCCGAGAAGGAGTACGTCGTGGAGCGGGTCGGTCCCTACGACGAGCCACCGCCGGAGGTGCTGGGGGCGCCGCCCCGCCCGCGTCCGGCCGACGGACTGCCGGACGGTCGCGCCTACGGCATCCGGCTGGCGCTCTCGGAGGTGAAGGGGATCTCGGAGGCGGAGGTGGACCGGATCGTCGCGGCGCGGCCCTACCACTCGCTGACCGACTTCTGGCACCGTGCCCGGGCCTCCCGGCCGGTCGTGGAACGGCTGGTGCTCGCCGGCGGGTTCGACGCGGTCTACGGCATCGGTTCGCCGCTGGGCGTGCGCCGTCGCAACAAGGTCACCCGACGGGACCTTCTGCTCCAGGTCGCTGACCTCGAACGGCACGCCCGCGCCGTGGACCGGGCCGGACGGAGCCGCGGACACGGGTCGGCCTCCCCGGCGCTCGGCCGGGCGGCCGACCGGGCGGCCGACCGAGCGGCTGCGGCGGCCGGACGCAACAGCACCGACCAGCGGGACCGTGAGCAGGCCGCGGCCGAGGCGGGGGTGTGGCAGCGGGCGGCGGCCCAGTCGAAGGCGACCCGGCCCGCCGCCCCGGTCACCTCGGTCCAGCTGGCCCTGGACCTCGGGGACACCCCGGCCGACGGGGAGGTCAGTGGGCTGCCCGAGATGAACGCCTCCGAGCGGGTCCGCGCAGAGCTGGAGATCCTCGGGCTCGACGTGAGCCGGCACGTCGTGGACTTCTACGACGAGTTCCTCGACGCAGTCGGGGTGACCCGCTCCCGGGACCTGCTGACCCGGCGCAGCCGTTCGGAGCTGCTGGTGGCCGGGGTGAAGGTGGCGACCCAGACCCCGCCGATCCGGTCCGGGCGGCGCGTCGTCTTCCTCACCCTCGACGACGCGACCGGGCCGGTGGACGCCACGTTCTTCGAGGACGCCCAGGGGCCCTACGCCGCGACGGTGTTCCACTCCTGGCTGCTGCTGGTGCGGGGGGTGCTCCGTCGTACCGGTCCGCGGGGCGTCTCGCTGCGGGCGACCGGCTGCTGGGAGCTGCCCGCCCTCTACCAGGTGTGGCAGGAGGAGGGGATCGACGCGGTGCGCGCGGTGATGGCCGAGGTGCCGCTCGGCTTCGCCGACCCCGACGGCGTCGGCGAGGACGCGGTCACCGGTGCCGCCGCGAGCCGGGCGACCCGGCCGGTGGTCGCCGACCCGCCGGCAGCCCGCCAGCAGGGCGGCGGCACGGCCGGGGGGATGGGCCGCCGGCGGGTGCTCGTGCACTCCAGCGGGTTCAAGATGTCGCCGTACGCCGACATCAAGCCGGCCGGCGAGGATGCCAAGAGCCTCCCGCGCAGGCTGTGGCACCGTAGCCCCGGGAGTGCCGGATGACCGGACACGTCCCCGGCTCACTAGGGTGGGCGGTATGCCTGCACAGAACAGCTCCCAGCGCCGCAGCGCTGTGCGCACTGCTGTCGTCTGGGAAGCGCTCCAGGAGGTCCTGGCAGGTGTTCCCGCCGACGATCCGTCCGGCACCCCCGGTGCCTCGGTCATCGACATCGGTGGCGGCACCGGCGGTTTCGCCGTCCGGGTCGCGGAGCTCGGTCACCGGGTCACCGTCATCGACCCGAGCCCCGACGCCCTCGCGATCCTGGCCCGGCGGGCCGACGAGAGCGACGTGGCCGACCTGGTCACCTCCCGGCAGGGCGATCTCGCGAGTCTGGGCGACCTGGTCCCCGAGGGCAGCGCCGACCTGGTGCTGTGTCACGGGGTGCTGGAGATCGTCGACGACCCGGCCGCCGCGCTCGCTGCCATCGCCGGGGTGCTCCGTCCCGGTGGCACGCTCAGCCTGCTGGTCAACCAGCGGCACGCTGCGGTGGTCACCCGTGCCATGGCCGGTCACTTCCAGCAGGCCCGCGCGCTGCTCGACGACCCGGCCGCGGGCGGGGCGAGCCGCCGGTTCACGCCGGACGAGGTCACCGCACTGCTCGACGACGCGGGCTTCGACACCACCGCGCTGCACGCCGTCCGGGTCTTCGTCGACCTGGTGCCCAGCTCCCTGGTGGACCTGGAGCCGGGGGCGGCCAAGGCCTTGGCAGAGCTCGAGCACGCGGTCGCGGACCGGCCCGAGTACCTCCCGCTCGGCACCCAGGTGCACGCGCTCGCGACGCGCCGCTGACCCAGTCACCACCGCGCGTCCGGCCGGCGTCGTCGCCGGGGGAGGGCGGTGCCGATGAGCTCGCTCCGCGCTCTCGCGGCAGCCTCGATGAGCTGCCCGGTCCTGCACGTGGACATGGACGCGTTCTACGCCTCGGTCATGACGCGCGGGCGGCCCGACCTCGACCACGTCCCGGTGATCGTCGGGGGCGGGCACCGGGGGGTGGTGCTCTCGGCGAACTACCTGGCCCGTGAGTACGGCGTCCGCTCGGCGATGCCGATGACCCGGGCACGCCGGCAGTGCCCCGGCGCGGTGGTGATCTCACCGGACTTCGACACCTTCTCGCTGGTCTCCTCCTCGGTGATGGAGACCTTCCGGCAGGTGACCCCGGTGGTGGAGGCCCTGTCCTTGGACGAGGCGTTCCTCGACGTGTCCGGCTCGGTGCGGCGACTCGGGTCGCCGTACTCCATCGCCGAGCAGCTGCGCGCCCGGATCTTCGACGAGCAGCAGATCACCTGCTCGGTCGGGGTCGCGGGCACGGCCACCGTGGCGAAGCTGGCCAGCCGCCGCGCGAAGCCGGACGGGGTCGTCGTCGTGCCGCCGCAGGAGGTGACCAGGTTCCTGCACCCGCTGGCCGTGGAGGAGCTGTGGGGGGTGGGGGAGAAGACCGCCGAGCTGCTCCACCGGCTGGGGCTGATGACCGTGGGGGACCTCGCACACACCCCGGTGGCGACGCTGCAGCGTGCCGTCGGGGCCGGCGTGGGCGCCCAGCTCCACCGGCTGGCGTGGGGCGACGACCGCCGGACGATCACGCCGCGCCGTGGGCCGGACGAGCCCGACAAGAGCATGGGCGCGGACGAGACGTTCGGGCGGGACACCGACGACCGGGAGGTGATCCTGCGTGAGCTGCTCCGGCTCTCGGCCAAGGTGGCCGGGCGGATGCGCACCGCCGCCGTCGCGGGCAGGACGGTCACGATCCGGGTGCGGTTCGCCGACTTCACCACCATCACCCGGTCCAAGACCATGCTCGAGGCGACCGACGTGACCCAGGAGATCTACCGGACCGCGGCGAACCTGTTCCACGCCCTGGGCCTGCAGCGGGCGAGGATCAGGCTGGTCGGGGTCCGCGTGGAGGGGCTGGTGTCGCGGGCCACGGTGCAGCGCCAGCTGGTGCTCGGGGAGCGCGAGCACGGGTGGTCCGATGCGGACCAGGCGATCGACCGGGCGACGCTGAGGTTCGGGAGCTCAGCGGTGCGTCCTGCGAGCCTGCTGGGGGGTGGTCGGCCCTAGCCTTGGCCCCATGCGTATGTCCGTGGTCCTCGACTGTCACGACCCCCAGGCGTTGGTGCCGTTCTGGTGCGCGGCGCTCGGCTACCAGCACGTGACCTCCGTGCCCGGGTTCGAGGTGCTCGTCCCGGCCGACGACCAGCCCCCCGGGCCGGTGTTCATCCTGCAGGCGGTGCGCGAGGAGAAGACCGCCAAGAACCGCATGCACGTCGACGTGCACCCACCGCTCGAGCTCGGCGTGCCGGCCCTGACCGCCCGGCTCGAGCAGCTCGGAGGGACCCTCCTCGGCGGGCCGGTCACCGACCTGCTCGAGGAGATCGGGGTGTGGTGGCAGGTGATGCGGGACCCCGAGGGCAACGAGCTCGACCTGGTCGCCGACGAGGGCCACCCGCCCCCGGAGAAACCTCAGGACCGGCAGCCGTAGCCGCCGGTCCTGGGTGCCGCGTCGAGTCGGGGTGCGAGGGTCAGTCCCAGGCGCCGTAGACGTGGACGAACAGCCGCTTGTTGTGGGTGAGGCTCCACAGCTGGCGGGCGTCCTCGACCCAGAAGTTCACACAGCCGTGGCTGTGGCCCTCGTAGGGGTCCATCATGTTGCGCGATCCGTGCAGCGCCTGGCCGCCGTCGAAGAACTGCGAGTACGGCATCGGGGCCCCGCCGTAGGTGCGGCTGGTGTGGTCGATGTCGCGCCAGTAGACCTCGAAGTGGCCTTTGCGGGTCTGCTTGTCGTAGGCGCCGCCGCGGACCAGCCAGGAGTTGTGCAGGGTGCCGTTGCGGTACAGGCTCGCCTGGTGCCGGGCCCGGTCGTAGCACACGTGCCACCCGGACCGCTTGCACGCGCGGGGCAGCGCACTGCGTCCGCGGATGGTCTTCTTGATCAGCGGCTCCCAGGTCTGGGCGTTGACCCTGCCGGTGACCCGGAGCCGGTTCGCCTTCTGGAAGCGCTTCACGGCGAGCTCGGTCTTCGCGCCGAAGTAGCCGGTCGGCCGGGCGTTGAGGAAGCCGAGCCAGCGGAGGCGGTACTGCACGTCGTAGACGTGCTCGATGTTCCACTGGTCAGCGTCGACGTCGCCGCGCTTGACGGTCTCGCGTGAGAACGGTGCGGTCAGGTCGACCGCGGCGCTCGCCGGCGCGGCGACGACCGTGGTGACACCCAACGTGACGGCGAGCATCGCCAGCACGCTCAACAACTTCTTCATCCAGGCCTCCGGCTCGGTGCCGACGGGCGCTCCGCCGGCAGGGTCCCCCCGTCCAGCCCAGAGCCCGGCCCGGTCGGGTCACGCACGTCTGCCTCGCGCGCGTGACAAGGATAGGGGTCGACGCGCGGGCCCCGCGTCGGGCCCCCTGGCGTGATCTCGGACACGCCCGTTCGTGCCCCCTCCTCATCCTGTAGGGACGAGGACGGGGGGTCTGGCGCCCGCGTTTGGAGGGTGGGTGGATGATTTTTGTGAGGTCGGGTACCGCGCGCCGAAATGGCTGCCTAGACTTGATTCAAGGATTGATGTGGCGGGAGGTTGGTCGTGCCGCTGTCGGAAGAAGAGTTGCGTCTGCTCGAGCAGATGGAACGCGCGTTGGTGGCCGAGGACCCTAAGTTCGCCTCGGCGCTGAGAGGGACGACGCTGCGTCGAAATGCACGCCGCCGCGCGTTCATCGCGGGTGGTGTCTTCCTCGTCGGCGTCGTCGTCCTGATGACGGGCGCCATCATGCAGCAGACGGTGGTCGGCATCATCGGGTTCGTGGTCATGCTGGGCTCTGCCGTCGTGGCCCTCAGCTCCTGGAGGGGCCAAAATGCCGCGCCCCAGTCAACCCACGGCCCCCAGGTGAGCGACTCCCCTGAAGGTGCCTTCGGGCTGAGCGTGATCGAGGGCGGCAAGACGAAGAAGCGCCCCCGGGCGCCGAAGTCGAACCAGTCGATGATGGACAAGTTCGAAGAGCGTTGGCGTCGTCGCCGTGAGGGTGGAGGCTACTGAGCCTCACGCTCCGGACCCTGTGCCAGACCCCGCTGCCAGGCGGGGTCTTCGCATGTCGGGGGTCCGGGGGAGCCCCCGGCAGGGGACCCGCGCCGCGGTGACCTCGCCGCGGTGACCTCGCCGCGGTGACCTCGCCGATCGACCCAGCCCAGCGGGGGCGGCGCGACGGCCGTCCCTGACTCCCGTCGTCCTTAGCCCCGGCCGTCCCTGACCCCGGCCGTCCCTGACCCCGGCGGTCCCTGCCTCCGGGGGACAGCGCCACCGACTGCCCGGCTTGATGCGCCGCGCGAGGCTCAGCCTCGGGTCACAGGTTCAGCCTCGGGCGCAGGTTCAGCCCCGGGTCACAGCGCGCGGTCGAGTCCCGGCTCGGCCAGCGGTGGTGCGGAGGCGGTGCGCCGCCGCGAGGCCGACCTCACCAGCGACGCGGGCAGCCAGGTCGCGCGCAGCCGACGTCGGGGTGTCGCCCCGGCCCGCAGGGCCTCCTCGCACAGCGCGACGTCCTCGCGCAGACCCTCGCTCTCGGCAGGGTTCCGCGAGAACCGGGCCCGCTCGACGTGCCGGACGATCCGCTCGAGTGCTCGCGTGGCCTCCGGGTGAGCATGTGCCCCGGTCTGCGGTGTGCGCAGCGAGCGCTCCTCGGCCGACGCGCCCGGCGGCTCACCGAAGGAGGCAGCGAGTGCACGTGCCCGGGTCCGCAGGGTCACGGCGTCGTCCCACGGCAGGCCCAGGTCGACCGCCGCGTCGCGCAGCTCGCTCCACGCCACCTCGGCAGCATCGGCCGGCGAGGACACGCTCGACCAGCGGCGCCGCCGGACCAGCAGCCGCAGCGCCCGCGGTGTCCAGACCAGCACGGCGGTCACCATGGCCACGCCGATTGCGGTCAGCACGTCCCGCGCGGTGCCGTCGGGCCCTGGCCCCTCGTCGCCGGCACGGGGGCCGGGAGCGGCGCTGGGCCGATCGAAGTCGTCCGGCAACCGGCTCGGCGCGGCAGAGGAGGGGAGTGCGCTCGGCTCCTCCCCGGGCACCTGCGCGAGGGTGTACCCCGGCACGCCCTCGGCGCGGTCGGCCGGGGTCGGCTCGAACCGGATCCAGCCCGCACCCTCGAAGTACATCTCCGGCCAGGCGTGCAGGTCGTGGGCGCTGAACACGTAGTCGACGTCGCTGACCTTGTCCGGCTTCAGGAAGCCCACGGCCACCCGGGAGGGGATGCCGAGGGTCCGGCCCATCACGGCCATCGCGGAGGCGAACTGCTCGCAGTAGCCCACCCGGCTCTCCGGGCCGGTGCCCAGGAACCGCAGCAGGTCCTCGGTGCCGTTGCCGCCGGCGCTGCGCTCGAGGGAGTACTCGAACCCGCCGTCCTCCCGGAACCACTCCTGGAGCCGTCGCGCCTTCTCGAACCTGCTCGGCTGACCGGCCGTCACCTCGCGGGCAAGGCTCGGGACCTGGTCGGGCATCGAGGCCGGCAGCTCGGTGTACTGCGTGAACACCTCGTCCGGCGCGGGGCCTGCGTTGCTCAGCGTCTCGATCGCCGGGTCCACCTCGAGCGCCCGGAAGCGGTAGTCGAGCCCGGCGGTCGTCTGCCCGTCGACCGCGCTGATGAAGTCCAGGGTGCTGGTGTCGTAGCGCCAGTCACCGCGCGCGTCCACCTCGGTCGCGGGGTACAGGGTCGGCAGCCACCGGGAGCGGAACTGCGAGCCGACCTGCACCTCGTACTCGCTCTCCCTGCGCGTCACCCCGGGGTCCAGCCCGGGTGGCAGGGCGATGGTGCCCTCCGCACGTTGCTCGACGGGGATGTCGCGGCCCGAGGGCTTCCAGGTCTCGCCGTCGAAGGAGTCGAGGACGGAGACCCGGAGGTACGCCGGGACCTGGCCGCTCGTGCTCACCCGGAGCAGGTCGACGTCCCGGCCGCGGAACAGGTCGCGGCGCATGTTCACGATCGGGTTGGAGATCGCCACCGCGTCCCCGTCGCCGTCACCGCCCGGGCCGCTGCCGTCGAACAAGGTGCCGCTGAACACCGGCACGAAGATCGGCACGACCACGGCGAGGCCGGTGGCGGTGAACCCGATCTTGCGCGCGGAGTCGCGGATGGAGGCGCTGCTCGCCGGTGTCGCCACCGTGTCGGCGAAGCGGTTGCTCATCGACACCTGGCGGCCCCAGTGGGCGATCCGTCGGCCCTCGTCGGCGGCCAGCAGGGACAGGAACGCCAGCGCGCCGGCGACGAAGCCCCACCACGGAACGCCGCCGTCGAGGATGCTGACCGGAGCGGTGTAGACCGCCAGCAGCGGGAGCCCGGCAGCGGGGACCCGGCGCAGCCCGCACGCCAGCAGGTCCACCATCAGCGCGCACGCCATCCCGGCGAGGATCAGCACCGCGTGGATCTCACCGACCTCGGCCGGGACCGGCGCCGCGTAGGACTGCGCCGCGGCCACCGCGTCGGCGAGGACCGCCCCGATCTGGCTCACCGATGCCGACGTCGGCAGCCATCCGAAGGCGGAGAGGTCGGCGGCCCACCGGTGGTTGAGCCACAGGAAGACCGCGAGAGCCTGCGCGAGCAGGACCAGCGGGAACGGCCACCTGGCCGAGCGCAGCAGCATGCCGATCCCGGCCAGCATCAGGCAGCCGCCGAGAGTGGGGATGAGGAAGCCGCTCGCCCGTTCGGTGAACCCGGCCCACGCCCAGAGCGAGACCCAGGTGGTGAGGGCCGCCAAGACCGAGACCGTTCCCGTGCTCGGCCAGCGGAGCTCGCGCTCGCTCATGACACCCTGCCGTCCGTCGTACGCCCCGACGCCGTCGTGGCCTGGCCGCGGCTGGCCACCCCGAGGTCCTGCCAGACCGCGGTGACCGGGTCACCCGGCCGCGCGGTGACGGCCTTCCAGCCGTGACCCTTGAGCCAGGACGCGCTGGCGCCCTGGGTACCCGGCGGGACGGGCGCGGAGGACCGTGCCCAGGCCTGGACGTCGAGGCTGACGGCCATCGCGCTGGCGGCGGAGTGCCGCATCCGGGAGAAGGCGGGCTTGTCGTGCTCGCCCACGTCGCCGACCACCGCGATCAGCAGGCCGGAGTGGCCCACGTCCTGCAGCCACCGGGTGTCGAGCACCGGACGGTCCACGGCGCCGACCACCGCCAGCGACTCCAGCAGCGGCCCGGTCTCCGCGGCGAGCGCGCCGTGCTCGTGCCACGACCCACCCGGCTCCTCGCCGGCCGCGGTCACCAGCCGGACCACGAAGCCGCGCTGGACCAGGTGCACCACCACCGAGGCGGCGATGTGGACGGCGTGCTCGAGCGAGGACGCCGCGCCGCTGCCGCGGTGGGAGGAGCTGCGGTTGTCGAGGAAGACCGTGGCGCGCGACTGCCACGGCTGCTCCTCGCGCCGCACCATCAGCTGGCCCACGCGGGCGCTGCTGCGCCAGTGCACGCGACGCAGGTCGTCGCCGCGGCGGTACTCGCGAACGGTGACGTCCTCGGCGCTGCCGGTCGCGAACGCGCGCGGCCGGTTGTCGCCGGTACCGGTCCACGCCCCGGAGATCGGGATCGCCGGCAGCGGAGTGACCCGCGGGGTGACCACCAGCGACGTCGTGGACTGGAAGGCCCGGTTCAGCTCGACGAGCCCGAACGGGTCGCTGAGCCGCACCGTCATCGGGCCGATGGTGAACTTGCCGCGGACGTCGGAGCGCAGCACGTAGGTGACCGTGCGCTTCCAGCGCGGGCCCATCTTGTCGACGACGAAGCGCGGTCGGGTCCCGAGCACGTAGGGGACGTGGTCCTCGAGCAGCAGCAGCCCGGTCGGCATCTTGCCGTCGTTGGTGAGCTCCAGCGTCACCTTCGCGTGCTGGCCGACCGCGACCTGCGCCGGCGTGACCGTGCGGACCAGCCCGAGCCGGTAGCGGCTGCGGCCGAGGAAGAACGCGGTGACCAGGGGGAGCAGCACCAGCAGGGCGCCGATGCGCAGCAGGTCGCGCTGCCCGAGCAGGATCGCGCACAACGCGGCGGTGGTGCCCGCTGCCAGGAACCCGCGACCCCGGGTGGTCATCGCGGAGAGGGCCTCACGCATGGTGCACCGTCCGGTCCCTCCGCGCGCTCAGCTGCGCCGGGTCTCGGGCATCGGCACGCCGCCGACGATGTGGCGCAAGGTGGCGTCGGTGCTGCGTCCGCTCATCGAGGCCTCGACCGTGGGCAGCAGCCGGTGCGAGAGCACCGGGGCGGCGAGCTGCTGCACGTCGTCGGGCACGACGTAGTCCCGCCCGGCGATCGCCGCCGCCGCCTTCGCCGCGCGCACGAGGTGCAGCGTCGCGCGGGGTGAGGCACCGAGCATGAGCTCGGGTGACTTCCGGGTCGCCGTGGTGATCGCCACGGCGTACCGCTGCACCGACTCCGCCACGTAGACGCTGGTGACGATGTCGATGAGCTTGCGGATCTCACCGGAGTCGGTGACCGGCTCGAGGTCATCCAGCGGGTTGGCGCGGGTGTGCGAGTCGAGCATCGCGATCTCGGCCGCCTCGACGGGGTAGCCCATCGACACCCGGGCCATGAACCGGTCCCGCTGCGCCTCGGGCAGGGCGTAGGTGCCCTCCATCTCGATCGGGTTCTGCGTCGCGATCACCATGAAGGGGGCATCGAGGTGGTACGTCGACCCGTCGACCGTGACCTGCCGCTCCTCCATGCACTCCAGCAGCGCCGACTGCGTCTTGGGCGAGGCGCGGTTGATCTCGTCACCCACGACGATGTTCGCGAAGATCCCGCCCGGCCGGAACTCGAACTGCCGGGTGTCCTGGTTGAACACCGAGACGCCGGTGACGTCGGAGGGGAGCAGGTCGGGGGTGAACTGGATGCGCCGCACCGTGCAGTCGATCGAGCGGGCAAGGGTCTTGCTGAGCATGGTCTTGCCGACGCCGGGCACGTCCTCGATCAAGAGGTGACCCTCGGCGAGCAGCACGACGAGGGCGAGGTGGGTCACCTCGGGCTTGCCCTCGATGACGGTCTCCATGCTCGCCCGGATGCGGCCCGTGACACGCGCGAGGGTGTCCAGATCGGTCCCGTCGCGCCTGCCGGAGTCGGCCGCGGCCTGTTCGACTGAGGTCACGCTGTCCCTCTCTCCTCGGCCGTTGCGGCCTGCCCCGATTTGCTGCTGTCCATCCAACCCCATCAGGCAAATCCCTGTCATCGAAGTGAGGACACCGGACGGGCAAGTGACGCCGAATCGTGGCCGAGTCCTCCACATCTGCTCCACTTCACCCCACCTTTCCGCCGTAGACCGCGGCCGGACGCCTCTGACCTGCGGTTTTGCCGCCCGGACCGGGCGATCCCGGGTCGCGGAGGGGCCGCGGAAATCCCCGCGTGAATCTCCGCGTTTCTGGTTGAAGGTGGGGAACGGTGGAGTATGGTGGAGCGCAGTGGGGGAGAGGGAAGCCTTTTCCACGGCTCGCAGGACTCAGGCAGGGGGAGGTGTCGAGTTGTTCTTCGGCACCTACACGCCCCGGCTCGACGACAAGGGCCGGCTCTTCCTCCCCGCGAAGTTCAGGGACGAGCTGTCGGAGGGACTTGTGGTCACACGAGGGCAGGAGCGCTGCCTCTACGTGTGGTCCATGGAGGAGTTCGGCAAGCTCACGGAGCGACTGAGGGAGGCGCCGGTCACCAACAAGGCGGCCCGTGACTACGTCCGCATGTTCTTCGCCGGGGCCTCGGACGAGACCCCGGACAAGCAGGGCCGGATCACGATCCCGCCGATGCTGCGCGACTACGCCTCGCTCAGCAAGGACTGCATCGTGATCGGGGCGATGAACCGGATCGAGATCTGGGACGCCGCTTCGTGGCAGAGCTACTCCGACGAGCAGGAGCAGGCCTTCGCCGACCTGTCGGAGGAGGTGTTCCCCGGTGTGATCTGACGCAAGGCCAAGAGACAAAGGCCAAGAGACAAAGGCACAGAGACACCGACCGCAACAAGAAGAGTCGTTGGGCCAGGTCTCACGTCCGCTCTCCTCTTGCCATCTGGCGCACCTTCCCCGGTGCCAGAGGGCAACTTCCCGAAGGACGAGCGGACGGGGACCTGGCCACACGAATCCTCAACTCACGAAACACCCGGGTGCCGCACACACCCGGCCAGCAGGATTCACGCAAGGGGTCGAAACCATGAGTGTCACGTTCTCCGGACAGGTGTCCGGCCAGCCCGCCAGGCGGGTGCGCCAGGAGGTACGGGACGGCCTGGCCGTCATCGTGTTCTCCGCGGCCGCGTCCACGGCGCTTGCGGTGGCACTCATGATCTTCGTCCAGCTGGCGGAGTAGGCGGACCGATGACCACCCCCAGCCACGTCCCGGTGCTCCTCGACCGGGTCGTTGCGCTCGTCGCCCCTTCCCTCGCCGAGCCCGGCGCCACGATGGTGGACGCCACCCTCGGCCTGGGCGGGCACACCGAGGCCGTCCTCACCCGGTTCCCCCAGGCGCACGTGATCGGTGTCGACCGCGACACCCACGCCCTGGACCGGAGCAGGCAGCGGCTCGAGCCGTTCGGTGACCGGGTCACGTTCGCGCACGCCGTCTACGACGAGATCCCCGAAGTCCTCTCCGGGCTGGGGCGCGGCAGCGTCGACGCGGTGCTGTTCGACCTCGGCGTCTCCTCCATGCAGCTCGACGTCCGCGAGCGCGGGTTCGCCTACGCCGAGGACGCCCCGCTGGACATGCGCATGAACGACACCACCGGGCTCACCGCTGCGGAGGTGCTCAACACCTACTCGGTGGGGGAGCTGACCCGGATCCTGCGGAACTATGGCGAGGAGCGGTACGCCCGACGGATCGCGGAGGCCGTGGTCCGGGAGCGTGAGCGCGAGCCGTTCACCCGTTCGGCCAGGCTCGTCGAGCTGATCCGCGAGGCGATCCCGGCGCCGGCCCGTCGTACCGGCGGGCACCCGGCCAAGCGCACCTTCCAGGCGCTGCGCATCGAGGTCAACGACGAGCTGGCGGTGCTGGAACGGGCGATCCCGAACGCGCTCGCCTCCGTCGGCGTCGGCGGCCGGGTGGTGGTGATGTCCTACCACTCGCTGGAGGACCGTCTGGTCAAGCAGGCGTTCACCGGGGTCACCCGCAGCGACCTGCCCCCCGACCTGCCGTTCGTGCCCGAGGGGCACGAGCCCCCCTTCCGCCTGGTCACCCGCGGCGCCGAGAAGGCGTCGGCCGAGGAGATCGCAGAGAACCCCCGAGCAGCATCGGTGCGACTGCGCGCCGTTGAACGACTTCGCACCCCGTCTGGAGCCACCGCATGAGCACCCTGATGAGCCAGGCTCGCACCCGCGTCCCCCGCCTCGCCGAGGCCGCCGTCGAGCGCGCCCGCCTCACCGTCGTCCCGCGACGCGTGCAGAAGGCGCCCCGGGTGCCGTTCGTGACCCTGGTGTCGCTGCTCCTGGTCACCGGTGTGGTCGGCCTGCTGCTGTTCAACACCCACATGCAGCAGGCGTCGTTCGTGGCCACGTCGATGGAGCAGCGGGCGGAGGTCCTCGCGGCGAAGGAGCAGTCGCTGCAGATGGAGCTCGACCGGCTGCGCGACCCTCAGCGCGTGGCTGCCAGAGCGCAGGCGCTGGGCATGGTGCCCGCGCCCAGCCCGGCGTTCATCCGGCTCTCCGACGGCAAGGTGCTCGGCCAGCCCGAGGCGGCCACACCCGACCAGACGATGCGGATCACGCCGCTGCCCACCCGCAAGCCCAAGGAGCTCGTGCCGGACCCGGTGGTCGTCGAGCTCGAGCAGGCCACGACGCCCGGGGACCGGGCAGGGCAAAACCTGAACGGCGCCGAGCGCGCCTCGGCCGCACGCATCTCGGCGGGAGGTACAAAGAACAAGCAGAAGCCGAGCCGGACGCAGGGGGGAACGCGTTGACCCAGCGCCGCCCTGCCCCCCGCAGGACCACTCCGCCACGCCGGGAGACGGCGCGGAAGACAGCGCAGGAGACGGCGCGGCGGGGCAGTCGACCCCCGCGAGGTCCCCGCAGCCGACCCCGGCGCGGCGGCTCGCTGACCCGGCTGCGGGTCGGCTTCATCCTGATCGCGATGGTCGTCTCGATCTTCGGGGCCCGGCTGTTCCAGCTGCAGGGGATCGACGCCAAGGCGTACGCCGCACGGGCCGAGGCCGCGGGTCTGCAGACCGTCACCCTCCCGGCCACACGGGGCGCGATCCTCGACCGCAACGGCGAGCCCCTCGCGGAGTCCGCTGACGGCCTGATGCTCG